>NZ_JBVHKV010000015.1:0-232477 GCF_055559335.1 Streptomyces sp. NPDC024555 | reverse complement strand
GACGACAACCGTGGTGGCGGCTTCCGCCGTGACGACAGCCGGCCCGGTGGCGACCGTGGTGGTTTCCGTCGCGACGACCGTGATCGTGGTCCGCGCCGTGACGACAACCGGGGCGGCTCGTACGGTGGCGGGTTCCGCCGCGACGACCGTGGGGGTTCCTCCGGCGGTGGGTTCCGTCGTGATGACCGTGGTGGGTCCGCTGGCGGTGGGTTCCGTCGTGATGAGCGGGCTCCTCGGCGTGAGGACGACCGGGGCGGCCGTCCGGGCGGCGGGTTCGACCGCCGTGACGACCGGCCGCGTGGGCCGCGTCGCGACGACGACAACCGTGGCGGCGGCTTCCGCCGCGACGACAGCCGGCCCGGCGGTGACCGTGGCGGATACCGCCGCGACGACGACAACCGTGGTGGCGGGTACCGCCGCGACGACCGTGACCGTGATCGTGGTCCGCGCCGTGACGACAACCGGGGCGGTTCCTCCGGTGGTGGCTTCCGGCGTGACGATCGTGGTGGGGCCGCTGGTGGCGGCTTCCGTCGTGATGACCGTGGTGGGTTCCGGCGTGATGAGCGGGCTCCTCGGCGTGAGGACGACCGGGGCGGCCGTCCGGGCGGCGGGTTCGACCGCCGTGACGACCGGCCGCGTGGGCCGCGTCGCGACGACGACAACCGTGGCGGCGGCTTCCGCCGCGACGACAGCCGGCCCGGTGGCGACCGTGGCGGATACCGCCGCGACGACGACAACCGTGGTGGCGGGTACCGCCGCGACGACCGCGACCGCGACCGCGGTCCGCGCCGTGACGACAACCGGGGCGGCGGCTACCGGGGCCGGGACGACCAGCGGGGCGGTGGCTACCGGGGGCGCGACGACCGGGACCGGGGCGGTTACCGGGGCCGGGACGACCGGGGCGGATATGACCGGCGCGACGACCGCGACCGTGAGCCCATCAAGCGGCTGCCCATTCCCGACGACGTCACCGGGCACGAGATCGACCCGGACGTCCGCCAGGAGCTGATGAGCCTGCCGAAGACGCTGGCCGAGGACGTGGCGCGGAACCTCGTCATGGTGGCGCGGTACATCGACGAGGACCCCGACCAGGCGTACGCGTACTCGCGCATCGCCCTGCGGCTGGCCTCGCGGGTCGCCGCCGTGCGGGAGGCCGCCGGCTTCGCCGCGTACGCGACGCAGAAGTACGCGGAGGCGCTGGCCGAGTTCCGTGCCGCCCGGCGGATGACCGGGTCCGTGGAGCTGTGGCCCGTCATGGCCGACTGCGAACGCGGACTGGGACGGCCCGAGCGCGCGCTGGCCATGGCCGGCGAGCCCGAGGTGCAGAAGCTGGACAAGGCCGGCCAGGTCGAGATGCGGCTGGTCGCCGCCGGTGCCCGCCGGGACATGGGGCAGCTCGACGCCGCCATCGTGACCCTGCAGAGCTCCGAGCTGGCCTCCAGCGCCGTGCACGCCTGGACGCCGCGGCTGCGCTACGCGTACGCGGACGCCCTGCTGGCCGCCGGGCGTGAGGACGAGGCCCGCGAATGGTTCGGCAAGGCGCTGGAGGCCGACAAGGACGGCGCCACGGACGCCTCCGACCGGCTGGCCGAGCTGGACGGTGTGGAGTTCGTGGACGCCCTCGACGACGAGGGTGACGAGGGCGACGACACCGGTACGGCCGGGACTCCGGCCGTGAGCGCCGCGGACGACGACGTCTCCGAGGACGGCGACGAGCACGACGGTCCGGCCACGGCCTGACGACAGGGAAGAGGGCGGCACCCCGCACGGGGTGCCGCCCTCTTCCGCGTTCCGGGACGGATCAGCCGAGGTCCAGACCGCGCAGGACCAGTCCTGTGGCGGGCTTGGGGCCGAACGACGTCGACTTGCGGGGCATGGTGACGCCCTGCCGGGCCAGGTCCCGGACCAGGCCCTCGCGTACCGGATGCATCAGCACCGCGGTGGAACCGTGCCGCTCCGCCTGCTCGACGGCGGCCGCCGTGTCGTGGATGTAGGCGATCCGGGACGGATCGTCGTCGGGGACCCGCCAGACCTCGCCGAGGAGCGCCGCGTGCAGGACCGTCGCGTCCAGGGAGCGGTAGGCGGCCGGGCGGTCCGCCGGGACGGTCCGGGCGAGCAGGGCCTCGTCCGGCCGGTCGACGAGGTGGAAGGCGCCGTCGCCCGCCAGCAGGAACGCGTTGCCCTCCGCCGCCGCACCGGCCAGCGCGTCCAGGGCGCGGGGGAGCGGCCCCTCCACGGTGCGGACCCGGAACAGGCCCGTCAGCGCGGCGAGCGCATCGGCCACGGGAAGCCCGTGCAGCAGCCGGTGGATCGAACGGACCCGCAGCGGATAGTGGGCCGTGTCCACCAGCAGGACCAGGCCGAAGTCCCAGGGGCCGGGCGCGGAGTGCTCGCGGCGCAGCCGCAGATAGGTGGCCCAGCGGTGGTGGCCGTCGGCGATCAGTGCCTGGTGGCCGGCCAGGTCCCGTTCGATCTCCGCCCGGTCTCCGGCGTCCGTGACCGCCCAGAGCCGGTGGTGGAACCCGTCCTCCGTCGTCGTGTCCAGCAGCGGCGGCAGCTCCACCGTCCGCCCGATGACCGCGTGCGTGCCTGTCGGGCCGCCGTCGCCCGGATAGGTCAGCAGCAGCGGTTCGAGGTGGGCCCGCGTCGTCCGCATCAGATCGGCGCGGTCCTCCACGACGTGGTCCATCACGTCCTCGTGCGGGAGCACGATCCCGTCACCCGGCTCCGACAGCTCCAGGGCGCCGATCACCCCGCGCTGGAGGATCCCGTCGCCCCGCTGCTCGTACACGTACAGGACGGGTTCGGGATCCGGGGCCAGGACGCCCTCGGCCCGCCAGCGGCGCAGGGTCGCGGCGGCCTGCTCGTGCCGGGCGGTGGCCGACTCCCCCTGGGGGAGGATCAGACGCACGATGTTGTGCGGATCGGCCGATTCGAGGTGGTGCAGCCCGTCGGGGCGTACGACCACGTCGTACGGGGGCGAGGTCACCGCCGAAAGACTGCCGACCCGGTCGGGGACGTAACGCAGTCCGCGGAACGGAACCAGACGCAGTCCCGGGATCGCCGGGCCTCGTGTGTTCATCCCAGCATCGTAGGTGCGCCCGCCCGATGCGCGATGATCGGGGGATACGCAGCGATGAGGAGTGGCGGACATGAGTGGCGCGAGCAGGACCAGGCCCGGCGGGAGCAGCACCCCGCTGAACGAGGCGTACGACACGGCGCTGCTCGATCTCGACGGAGTGGTGTACGCCGGGGGGCAGGCGATCGGGCATGCCGTCGCGTCCCTCGGCACCGCGCGGGACGGCGGCATGCATCTCGCGTACGTCACCAACAACGCGCTGCGCACCCCGGCCGCGGTGGCGGAGCATCTGACGGAGCTGGGGGTGCCCGCCGAACCCGCCGACGTCATCACCTCCGCCCAGGCCGTCGCCCGGCTGATCGCCGATCAGCTGCCCGCCGGGGCGCGGGTGCTCGTGGTCGGCGGCGAGGGGCTGCGGGTGGCGCTGCGTGAACGCGGGCTCGTGCCGGTGGAGTCGGCCGACGACGACCCGGCGGCCGTGGCGCAGGGGTACGGGGGCCCGGACATGGCGTGGGGGCGGTTCGCCGAGGCCTGTTACGCGATCAACCGCGGGCTGCCGTGGTTCGCGTCCAACACCGATCTGACGATCCCCGGTGCCCGGGGCATCGCGCCCGGCAACGGTGCCGCCGTGGAGGTCGTGCGGATCGCCACCGGCGCCGAGCCGCGGGTCGCCGGGAAGCCGTTGCCGCCGATGCACCGCGAGACGGTGCTGCGGACCGGGGCGGAGCGTCCGCTCGTCGTCGGGGACCGGCTCGACACGGACATCGAGGGGGCGTTCAACGGGGGCGTGGACTCGCTGCTCGTGCTCACCGGGGTGACCGGCGCGGCGGGGCTGCTGTCCGCCGTGCCCGCCCACCGGCCCACGTACGTCGACCGCGATCTGCGCGGGCTGCTGACCGGCCAGCCCGAGGTGGTCCCGGCGGGCGACGGGCATGTCTGCGGCGGATGGACGGCCTCGGTGCGCGGTGAGGCCCTGGTGCTGGACGGTGACGGCGACCCGCTCGACGGGCTGCGCGCCCTGTGCGGTGCGGCCTGGACGCACGCCGGGGACGGGGCCTGCGGGCTCGACGCGGGCAAGGCGGTCGCGCGGCTCGGGCTGTAGGGCGCGGGGAGGGTCCTTCCGGCCCGGGGGGTCGCGGTCCCGATGCCTCCCGACCGGCCCCGGGGCTCGCGGTCCGGATTCCTTCTGTCCGGCCCCCGGGGGCTCGTGGAGCGGGCCTGTCCTTGACCGGCCCCGGGGGGCTTGTGGAGCGGGCCTGTCCTTGACCGGCCCCGGGGCTCCCGGACCGACCCCGTCCGGCCCCGGGCCGGACTCCCCGGCCGCCCATCGGTGGCATGGGGAGGCTAGGCTAACCTAACCGCGTGTTGGTTGAGAGTCCTCCGAACCCCCGTCCGGGCCCGTCCGCCGTGCCCGCCCCGGCCCCGCCGCCCCGGCGACGCGCGATGCGTGCCGCGGGACTGCTGGTGGCCCTGGGGCTCCTGGTGCTGGTCTGTCTGGCGAGTGTCGCGGTCGGCGCCAAGGCGCTGCCGCTCGCCGATGTGTGGGACGGCCTGTTCCACCCCGGCGGCAGCGGCGACGACGTCCTCGTCCGCGAGGTGCGCGTCCCCCGGACCGTGCTCGGACTGCTGGTCGGGGCGGCGCTCGGACTCGCCGGCGCGGTGATGCAGGCGCTGACCCGCAATCCGCTGGCCGAACCGGGGCTGCTCGGCGTCAACGCCGGAGCGTCCGCCGCCGTCGTCTCCGCGATCAGCTTCTTCGGCGTCACCTCGCTGACCGGATACGTCTGGTTCGCGTTCGCCGGGGCCGCGCTCGTCTCGGCCGCCGTCTATCTGCTCGGCGGCAGCCGCTCCGCCAACCCCGTGCGCCTCGCGCTCGCCGGGACGGCCGTCACCGCCGCGCTGTACGGCTACGTCAACGCCGTACAACTGCTGGACTCCGCCGCCCTCGACCGGCTGCGGTTCTGGACCGTCGGTTCGCTGGCCTCCGCGACCCCGGGGACGATCGGCAAGGTCTGGCCGTTCATCGCGCTCGGCGTGCTGCTCACCGCGCTCATCGCCCGCCCGCTCAACGCGCTGGAGATGGGCGACGACACCGCACGCGCGCTCGGCGCGCGGCTGACCCGGACCCGGATCCTCGCCATGCTCGCCGTCACCCTGCTGTGCGGGGCCGCGACCGCCGCGTGCGGGCCGATCGTCTTCATCGGGCTGATGATCCCGCATCTGGTGCGCACGATCACCGGCCCCGACCTGCGCTGGATCCTGCCGTACTCCGCCGTCCTCGCCCCGGTGCTGCTGCTCGGGGCCGACGTCGTCGGCCGGGTCGTCGCCCGTCCGTCCGAACTCCAGGTCGGCATCGTCACCGCGCTGCTCGGCGGACCCGTCTTCCTCCACCTCGTACGCCGCAAGAGGATGGTCCAGCTGTGAGCACCACCACCGGGAAGCGGTCCGTGCGGGCCGTCCGGACCGCAGGCGGGTACTCGTTCCGTACGGACGTGCGTGCCGCCCTCGTCGTCGTGCTGCTCGCCGTCGTGGCGGCCGGCGCGGCCGTCGTCCTCATCGGCACCGGCGACTTCTCCCTGACCCCCGCCGAGGTGGTCCGCACGCTCCTGGGACACGGCACGTTCCAGCAGGAGTTCATCGTCACGGACCTGCGGCTGCCGCGGGTCCTGGTCGGGCTCCTGGTCGGCGCGGCGCTGGGCGTCGGCGGCGCCGTCTTCCAGACGCTCTCGCGCAACCCGCTCGGCAGCCCCGACGTGCTCGGCTTCGGCCAGGGCGCCACCGTGGGCGCGCTGAGCGTGATCGTCCTCTTCCAGGGCGGGGCGACCGCCGTCGCGGGCGGCGCGGTCGCCGGCGGACTGCTCACCGGGGTCGCCGTGTACCTGCTGGCGTGGAAGCGCGGGGTCCACGGATTCCGGCTCGTCCTCGTGGGCATCGGCGCCGCCGCCATGCTCACCGCCGGCACCCAGTACCTCATCACCAAGGCCAACCTGGTGGACGCCACCCGGGCCGTCGTCTGGATGACCGGATCGCTCGACGGCCGCGACTGGGCCCAGGTCTGGCCGCTCCTCGCGGTCTGTGCGGTGCTGCTGCCCGTGGTCTTCCTGCACGGACCCGCCCTGCGGGTGATGGAGATGGGCGACGACGCCGCGTACGCGCTCGGGGTACGGGTCGAACGGACCCGGCTCGTCCTCATGGGCGCGGCGGTGCTGCTCGTCGCGGTGGCCACGGCCGCCGCCGGGCCGATCGCCTTCGTCTCGCTGAGCGCCCCGCAGCTGGCCCGCCGGCTCACCCGCTCCACCGGGCCCAACCTGGTCGCCGCGACCTTCATGGGCGCGGCACTGCTCCTCGTCGCCGACTGGGTGTCGATGCGGGCCTTCGGCGACCGGCAGCTGCCCGTCGGCGTCGTCACCGGTGTGCTCGGCGGCTGCTATCTGCTCTGGCTGCTGGTCACCGAACGCCGGGCGGGCCGCATATGAGGACCCGCACCCGGGACACCGGCCGCGCCGGCGCCCCGTCCACCGCAACCGAACCGAACGACCCCCGGAGTACGACCATGCAGCGCCTCACCGCGGACTCGGTGACCCTCGGCTACGACCAGCGGGTCATCGCGGAGAACCTCTCGGTCGAGATCCCGGACCGGTCGTTCACCGTGATCGTCGGCCCCAACGCCTGCGGCAAGTCGACCCTGCTGCGGGCGCTCTCGCGGATGCTGCGGCCGAGCCGGGGCCGGGTGCTGCTGGACGGGGAGTCCATCCACGCCCTGCCCGCGAAGAAGGTCGCCCGGACCCTCGGGCTGCTGCCCCAGTCCTCGATCGCGCCCGAGGGCATCACCGTCGCCGATCTGGTCGCCCGCGGCCGCTACCCGCACCAGGGGCTGCTCCGCCAGTGGTCGCCCGAGGACGAGCGCATTGTCGAGGAGTCGATGGCGGCCACCGGCGTCGGAGCGCTGGGGGATCGCTATGTCGACGAATTGTCCGGCGGTCAGCGCCAGCGCGTCTGGATCGCCATGGCGCTCGCCCAGCAGACCCCGCTGCTGCTGCTCGACGAGCCCACCACGTATCTCGACATCCAGCACCAGATCGACGTGCTCGACCTCTGCGCCGAACTCCACGAGACCCAGGGCCGCACGCTGGTGGCCGTCCTGCACGACCTGAACCACGCGGCGCGGTACGCCACGCACCTCATCGCCATGCGGGAGGGCCGGGTCGTCGCGGAGGGCGCGCCCGGCGACGTCGTCACCGCGGAACTGGTGGAGCGGGTCTTCGGGCTGCGCTGCCAGGTGATCGACGACCCGGAGACGGGGACGCCGCTGGTGGTGCCCGCCGCCCGGCAGCGTGCCGCGAAGACTGCCGGGGCCTGACCGGCTACAGCAGGGACCGCAGTCTCAGCAGATCGCGGAAGCCCGCCTCCAGCCGGACCCGGCCCGATCCCCACGCGCGCGCGAAGTTCAGCCGGCCGTCCACCATCGCCACCAGATCGTCCCCGGTCATCGCCAGCCGGATCTCGGCCTTCTCCCGGGGCGGCCCCTCGACCGTGTCCAGCACCCGGATCCGGCCGTCCCCGAGCCGGCCGGTGAACGTCACGTCCAGATCCGTGATGTGGCAGCTGAGGGAGCGGTCCAGGGCGGCCGCGCCGCGCACGTCGCCGTCGGCCCCCGCGAGGGTGTCGGAAAGTCTGTCGAGTGCGCCGCGGCACTCCTCCATGGTCGCCATCACGACCGACGGTACCCCAGCGCTTCGGGGTAGCGTTCGCCGTATGAGCGACTCGATGCCGGGGCCGGAGGAGGCCGCCGCACCACCGCCCGGCGCGCCCCCGCGGGACGTGCCGGCCGAGCCCGCCGCACCCGCGCCGCTGGGCCTCGTCCGCACGCCCACGGGCGACGCCGGGGTGGACGCGGCGCTGGAGCGGCTGGCCGACGCGGACCACCTCGCGGCGGACGGACACATCGAGGTGTACGAGGATGTACACCGTGGTCTGCGCTCCGCGCTGACCGCGCTGGACGCCGGGCCCGCACCGGCTCCCGTCCCGACGCCCCCGTACGACAACAGGAGCTGAACCGAACGTGGCAGGAGTGGCCCGTCGCCGCCTCGACGCCGAGCTGGTACGCCGAAAGCTCGCCCGCTCACGCGAACACGCGAGCCAGCTGATCGCCGCGGGACGGGTGACCGTCGGCGGCACCACCGCGACCAAGGCGGCCACCCAGGTCGAGACGAGCGCCGCCCTCGTCGTCACCAAGGACGACAGCGACCCCGACTACGTCTCGCGCGGCGGCCACAAACTCGCCGGCGCCCTCGCCGCCTTCGTCCCCCTCGGCCTGGCCGTCGAGGGGCGGCGGGCCCTGGACGCCGGGGCGTCCACCGGCGGCTTCACCGATGTGCTGCTGCGCGCCGGGGCCCGGCAGGTCGTCGCCGTGGACGTCGGCTACGGCCAGCTCGCCTGGTCGCTCCAGTCCGACGCCCGGGTGGTCGTCAAGGACCGGACCAACGTCCGCGAGCTGACACCGGAGGCCATCGACGGCGAGCCCGTCGACCTGGTGGTGGGCGATCTGTCGTTCATCCCGCTCGGACTCGTGCTGCCGGCCCTGGCGCGCTGCGCCGCCCCGGACGCCGACCTCGTCCTCATGGTCAAACCGCAGTTCGAGGTGGGCAAGGAACGGCTCGGCAGCGGCGGTGTGGTGCGCAGCCCCGAGCTGCGGGCCGAGGCGGTCCGCGAGGTGGCCCGGCGGGCACGGGCGCTCGGACTGGGCGTCCGGGGCGTCACGGCCAGCCCGTTGCCGGGGCCCTCGGGGAACGTCGAGTACTTTCTGTGGCTGCGGGCCGGAGCACCGGAGCTGGATCCCGCGGATGTCGACCGTGCAGTGGCGGAGGGGCCTCGTTGACGACGAATGCGGCACGAACAGTCTTCCTTTTGGCGCACACCGGCCGCCCGGCCGCGATCCGCAGTGCCGAACTCGTCGTCCAGGGACTGCTCCGCAGCGGACTCGGCGTCCGGGTCCTGGCCACCGAGGCGGCGGATCTGCCGCTCCCGCCGTCCGTCGAAACGGTCACCGACGCCACGGCCGCCCCGGTCGAGGGCTGTGAACTGCTGATCGTCCTCGGCGGCGACGGCACCCTGCTGCGCGGCGCGGAACTCTCCCGCGCCTCCGGGGTCCCCATGCTCGGCGTCAACCTCGGCCGCGTCGGCTTCCTCGCCGAGGCCGAGCGCGACGACCTCGACAAGGTCGTCGACCGGGTCGTCACCCGCGCCTACGCCGTCGAGGAGCGCATGACGATCGACGTCGTCGTGCACAGCAACGGCGACGTCGTCCACACCGACTGGGCGCTCAACGAGGCGGCCGTGCAGAAGGTGTCGCCCGAGCGGATGCTGGAGGTCGTGCTGGAGATCGACGGCCGTCCGGTCACCGGCTTCGGCTGCGACGGCATCGTCTGCGCCACCCCGACCGGCTCGACCGCCTACGCCTTCTCGGCCGGCGGCCCCGTCGTCTGGCCCGAGGTCGAGGCGCTGCTGATGGTCCCGATCAGCGCCCACGCCCTGTTCGCCAAACCGCTGGTGACCTCGCCGACCTCGGTGCTCGCCGTCGAGGTCCAGCCGCACACCCCGCACGGGGTGCTCTGGTGCGACGGCCGCAGGACCGTGGAGCTGCCCGCCGGCGCCCGTGTCGAGGTGCGGCGCGGCACCGTGCCCGTCCGCCTCGCCCGGCTGCACCAGGCCTCCTTCACCGACCGGCTGGTCGCCAAGTTCGCCCTGCCGGTCTCGGGATGGCGCGGCGCGCCGCACTGACACCCGGCGCCGCGCACCACCCGATCCGGCGTCCCGGCCCCGACCCGTGTGCACGCGGGGCACGAAACCTCGTATGGTCATGTGCGTGTTGGAGGAGATGCGGATACGGTCGCTCGGAGTCATCGACGACGCGGTGGTGGAGCTGTCACCCGGCTTCACCGCGGTGACCGGTGAGACCGGCGCGGGCAAGACCATGGTCGTCACCAGCCTCGGGCTGCTGCTCGGCGGGCGCGCCGACCCGGCCCTGGTGCGGATCGGTGCCAAGGCCGCCGTCGTCGAGGGCCGGATCACGGTGGCCGAGGGCGACGCGGCGGCGCTGCGCGCCGAGGAGGCCGGGGCCGAGATCGAGGACGGTGCGCTGCTCGTCAGCCGTACCGTCTCCGCCGAGGGGCGCTCCCGGGCCCACCTGGGCGGCAGATCCGTGCCCGTCGGCGTCCTCGCCGAACTCGCGGACGACCTCGTCGCCGTGCACGGCCAGACCGACCAGCAGGGGCTCCTCAAGCCCGCCCGGCAGCGCCAGGCCCTGGACCGCTACGCGGGCGACGGCGTCGCCGTGCCCCACACCGCCTACGCGACCGCCTACCGGCGGCTGCGCGAGGTGGCCGGGGAACTGGACGAGCTGACCACCCGCGCCCGCGAACGGGCCCAGGAAGCCGATCTGCTGCGCTTCGGGCTGGACGAGATCGCCGCCGTGGAACCGCTGCCCGGCGAGGACACCGAACTGGCCGCCGAGGCACAGCGGCTCGGCCACGCCGACGCCCTCGCCTCCGCCGCCGCCCTCGCGCACACCGCGCTGGCCGGCAATCCGGAGGACCCCGAGGCCCTGGACGCGACGACCGTCGTGGCCGCGGCCCGGCAGGCGCTGGACGGGGTGCGCTCCCACGACGCCGCGCTCGCCGCGCTCGCCGACCGGGTGGGCGAGATCTCCATCCTGCTCGCCGACGTCTCGGGCGAACTGTCCGGGTACGCCGACCAGCTGGACGCCGACCCGCTGCGGCTCGCCGCCGTCGAGGAGCGGCGCGCCGCGCTCACCGCCCTCACCCGCAAGTACGGCGAGGACATCGACACCGTCCTGGCCTGGGCGCGGGACGGTGCGGCCCGGCTGACCGAGCTGGAGGGCGACGACGACCGGATCGGCGAGCTGACCGCCGAACGCGACGCGCTGCGCGCCGAACTCTCCGTGCTCGGCGAGGCGTTGAGCGACGCCCGGACGGAGGCCGCGGACCGCTTCGCCGGGGCGGTCACCGAGGAACTGGCCTCGCTGGCCATGCCGCACGCCCGGGTCTCCTTCGCGATCCGGCAGACCGAGGCGCCCGACGAGGCCTCCGGCATCGAGATCGGCGGACGGAACGTCGCGTACGGGCCGTCCGGCGCCGACGAGGTGGAACTCCTGCTGGCCCCGCACCCCGGCGCCCAGCCCCGGCCCATCGCCAAGGGCGCCTCGGGCGGTGAGCTGTCCCGGGTGATGCTCGCCGTGGAGGTCGTCTTCGCCGGCTCCGACCCGGTGCCGACCTATCTCTTCGACGAGGTCGACGCGGGCGTCGGCGGCAAGGCGGCCGTGGAGGTGGGCCGCCGGCTGGCGAAGCTCGCCCGCTCGGCCCAGGTCGTCGTCGTCACCCACCTGCCCCAGGTGGCCGCCTTCGCCGACCGGCAGCTGCTGGTCGAGAAGACCGTGGACGGCTCGGTCACCAGCAGCGGCGTCACCGTCCTGGAGGGCGAGGACCGGGTGCGGGAGCTGTCCCGGATGCTCGCGGGCCAGGAGGACTCCGAGACCGCCCGCGCCCACGCGGAGGAGCTGCTCGCCACCGCGCGGACGGACGCGTAGGGCCTGTGTGCGCCCCCTGCGCGGAGCCGGACCGGCTCCGCACATGGGGCGCACGTATTTCACCCGTGCGAGTGGTGCGCCACGCCGGGTTTGTCGGGGTGAGTCCCGGAGCGACGGTCCGGGCGTGCCGGAACGGGCGTACGGGCTGGCATCCTTGGCGTGTAACGGAGAGGGCCGGCCAGTCCCGGACACGGGACCTTCTGCCGCCGGCCCGGGAGCCCCGGGAGCCATTCAACGTGTCACAGCTGCGTACGGTCCAAGTGCTGGGCGGCGGCAGTGCGGGCAGCAGCGCCCATGTCGGATCGCTGGCCGCCGGACTGATCGCCCGGGGCGTCCAGGTCACCGTCTGCGCCCCGGCCGCGCTGGAACGCGCCTACGGGTTCTCCGCCGCCGGAGCCCGTTTCGCCCCCGTGCCCCGCCGCGCCGACCCCGCCTCGCTCGCCGCGCTGCGCGCCGCCTGCGCCGACGCCGACGTGGTGCACGCCCATGGACTGCACGCCGCCGTGCGCACCGCGCTCGCGCTCGGCGGCCGCCGCGTCCCGCTCGTCTTCACCTGGCACACCCGGGCGCACGCCGAGGGCGCGCGCCGCCGGCTCCTGCACCTGCTGGAGCGGCGGGCGGCCCGCACCGCGTCCGTGGTGCTCGGCGCCTCCTCGGACCTGGTCGACCGGGCCCGGCGGCGGGGCGCCCGCGACGCCCGGCTGGCGCCCCTCGCCGCCCCCCTCGCCCAGAGCGCCGCCCCGGTCGACGGCGACAAGGTGCGCGCCGGACTCGGCGCGGTGGGAAGGCCGTTGGTCATGGCGGTCGGCAGCCTCGTCCCGCAGCACGGCTACGGCACCCTGCTCGACGCGGCGCACGCCTGGCGGCGGCTGGACCCCGCGCCGCTGGTCGCCATCGCGGGGGAGGGGCGGGAGCGGGCCGCCCTGCGACGCCGGATCAAGACCGAGGACCTGCCCGTCGCGCTGCTCGGCACCCGCGAGGACGTTCCCGAACTCCTGGCCGCCGCCGATCTGGTGGTGCTCCCCAGCCGCTGGGAGGCCCGCTCCCTGCTGGCCCAGGAGGCGCTGCGGGCCGGGGTGCCGCTGGTCGCCACCGCCGTCGGGGGCGTACCCGAACTCGTCGGCGACGCCGCGGAACTGGTGCCGTACGGCAACGCGGAGGCGCTGGCCCGTGCCGTGTCCCGGCTCCTGGACGACCCGGAGGAACGCGACCGGCTGGCCGCCGCGGGCATCCGGCAGGCCGCGGGCTGGCCGACCGAGGACGACACCATCGCCCATGTCCTCAGCGTCTACGACGAGTTGGCGCAGCCCCTGGGAGTGCCGCGGACCCGCTGAGCCCCCGGTGCTCAGCCCGCGTGACGGCGGGCGCGCAGGGCCAGGCTCAGCGCGAGGACGGCCTGCGGATCGTCCAGATCGGTGCCCAGCAGCTCACCGATGCGGGCCAGCCGGTTGTACAGCGTCTGGCGGTTCAGATGCAGTTCGCGCGCCGTCTCCGCCTTCCGGCCCGCATGCGCCAGATAGGTCTCCAGCGTCGGCAGCAGCGGCGGCCTGGAGGTGCGGTCGTGATCCCGGAGCGGGCCGATCGCGCGCTCCACGAAGGCCGCCAGATCCGGATGGTCCCGCAGCCGCCACAGCAGCAGGTCGATGTCCAGGCGCCGGGCGTCGTACCAGGGCCGCTGGTCGAGCCCCTGCGCCGCCGTCGCCGTCTCCGCCGCGTGCCGCAGCCCGGCACCGGCCGCCGCCCAGCCGCCCGCGACCCCGACCACCACGACCGGCGGACGGGAGCCCGCCCGTTCCAGACCGGCCCGCTCCACCCCGGCCCGCAGCGCCGCCGCCACCCGGTCGGCCACCGCCGTACGCTCCGTCTCCGAACGCAGCCCCAGCAGCAGCGGCACCCGGCCCTCCACCGGCCGCACCCCGAGCAGCACCGGCACGCCCACGGACGCCAGCTCCTCCAGGACCGCACGGGCCAGCAGCGCCCAGTTGCCCGACGGGGACAGCTCCGGGGCGAGCCGCATCACCACCGGCAGCAGCGGCAGCTCACCCGGCCTGAACCCCAGCACCCGGGCCTGCGCGGGCGCGTCCTCGGGGGTGATCCGGCCCTCCGCGAGATCGGTCAGGAAGTCGCCCCGGCCGCGCGCCGCCAGCTCCTCCTCCTGACGGGCCTGCATCAGCACCACCGCGAGGATGCCCGCAGCCCGCTCCGCCGCCATGCGGTGCACCGTCACCAGCGGACCGCCCACCGCCAGCAGCACCAGCCGGGCCCGCACCGCGCCGGTGCCCGGACCGCCGCCCGGCACGTCCACCAGCACCGCCCCGGACGGCGGCGACTCACGGGCCGCCCGCCCGCCCCGCATGCCCTCCCACACCTGGAGCGGATCGGCCGAGACCGGACCGGAGCGCGGGCCCGCCGCGTACAGCAACTGGCCGTCCGGCGTCTCCAGGAACACCGGATTGGCCGCGAAGTCCGCCAGGATCCCCAGCACCTGCGGCACCCCGCCGCCCCCGAGCAGCGCCTCGGTGCAGCGCCGGTGCACGTCCTCGGCCTGCCGCAGCAGCGCGTAGTGGCCGTTGACGATCTCGGTGTGGATCTCCTCCGTCACCGTCACGAACGGCACCTCGCGGTGGAGCTGCACCAGCGGCAGCCCGGCCGCGCGGGCCGCGTCCACGATCGAGGAGGGCAGCCGGCCGAAGCGCGGGCCGAGCTCCACGACGAGCGCCGCGATGCCCCGGTCGGCCAGCCTGCGGACGAACGCCCGCTGCTCGGCGGGCCGGGTGCCGAGCCCGAGACCGGTGGTCAGCAGCAGTTCGCCGCCCTTGAGCAGCGAGGCGATGTTGGGGACCTCGCCCGCGTGCACCCAGCGCACGGTCCGGCCCAGCCGGTCGGCGCCCGCCACCACCTCGGGCAGCCCGCCGCGCAGTCCGGGCAGCTCCAGGGCACGCTGCACGGTGATGCCGCCTTGGGTCTCCATCGACTCTGGCCTCGCGCTTCGCTTCGGTCGTACCGGGCGCGCGCACGCGCGGGCGCCCTGGTCAGGAAGGTACCGGCCCGCCGCCCCGGCGGCACCGCCGGGGCGGCGGGCCGTTGACAGCCCGCGGCCCCGCTGCGATCTTGACCCTTCGGCACCGGCACGGGGGAGGACCCATGGACGACGCGACAGCCCCGTACGAGGAGGCCCCGCCCGGCCCGCTCGTGGGACCCGACTGGCTCGCCGCCCGGCTGGGGCGGCCCGGACTGCGGGTCTTCGACGCCTCGGTCGGTGCCCACCGGGGAGCCCACGTGCGGATCCCCGGGGCGCGCCCCTTCGATCTGGACGGCGCCCTGTCCGCCCCCGGCGGACCGCTGCCGCACACCATGCCCGACGCCGCCCGGTTCACCGAGGAGATGCGCGCGCTCGGCCTCCACGACGGCGACACGGCCGTGGTCTACGACGCGGCCGGCCTCTACTCGGCCGCGCGAGGGTGGTGGATGCTCCGGGCCATGGGCTTCGACCGGGTCGCGGTCCTCGACGGCGGGCTGCCCGGCTGGACGGCCGCTGGCCTGCCGGTCGAGGAGGGCGCGCCCGGCGGGCCTCCCGAGCGCGGCGACTTCACGGCCGTGGAGCGCCCCGGCCTGTTCGTGGACGCCGACGAGGTGGCCGCCGCCCTCACCGATCCGGCGGCCGCCGTGTTCGACGCCCGGTCCCGGGAACGCTTCCGGGGCACCGCGCCCGAACCGCGTCCGGGCCTGCGCGGCGGCCATATGCCCGGTGCGGTCAGCCTGCCCTTCACCGAGGTCCAGCACGAGGGCCGGATGCGTCCGGCGGCCGAGCTGCGGGCCCTGTTCGACGCCCTCGCCCCGGACCGGAGCAGGCTGCTGTTCAGCTGCGGATCGGGCGTCACCGCCTGTGTGCCCGCGCTCGCCGCCGCACTGGCCGGACGCGGCGGGACGGCGGTGTACGACGGCTCCTGGAGCGAATGGGGCCTGCCCTCGCGGGACCGCCCGGTCGCCACGGGCGACTGAGACCACGACGCGGCGCGGCGGGCCCCGGGGCCCGCCGCGGTCCGGTCCGTCAGCCCACGTACGCCCCGCTCGCCGTCAGCCGCAGGGCCGTGTCGATCAGCGGCACATGGCTGAAGGCCTGCGGGAAGTTGCCCACCTGGCGCTGGAGCCGGGCGTCCCACTCCTCGGCCAGCAGACCCAGGTCGTTGCGGAGCGAGAGCAGCCGCTCGAAGAGCTGCCGGGCCTCGTCGACCCGGCCGATCATCGCCAGGTCGTCGGCCAGCCAGAACGAGCACGCCAGGAACGCGCCCTCGTCGCCCTCCAGCCCGTCCACGCCCGCGTCCTCGCCCGAGGTCGGGTAGCGGAGCACGAAACCGTCCTCGGTGGACAGCTCCCGCTGGATCGCCTCGATGGTCCCGATGACCCGCTTGTCGTCGGGCGGCAGGAAGCCCATCTGCGGGATCAGCAGCAGGGAGGCGTCCAGCTCCTTGGAGCCGTAGGACTGGGTGAAGGTGTTGCGCTCCTTGTCGTAGCCCCGTTCGCAGACGTCCCGGTGGATGTCGTCGCGCAGCTCCCGCCAGCGCTCCAGCGGGCCCTCGGAGTCCCCGGACTCGACGAGCTTGATCGTCCGGTCGACCGCGACCCAGGCCATCACCTTGGAGTGCACGAAGTGCCGGCGCGGACCGCGCACCTCCCAGATGCCCTCGTCGGGCTCGTCCCAGTGCTTCTCCAGGTACTCGATCAGCTTGAGCTGGAGGCCGGTGGCGTAGTCGTTGCGGGTCAGCCCCGTCATGTGCGCCAGGTGCAGCGCCTCGGTGACCTCGCCGTACACGTCCAGCTGGAGCTGGCCCGCCGCCCCGTTGCCCACCCGGACCGGGGCCGAGCCCTCGTAGCCCGGCAGCCAGTCCAGCTCCGCCTCGCCCAGCTCCCGCTCGCCCGCGATCCCGTACATGATCTGCAGGTTCTCCGGGTCGCCCGCGACCGCGCGAAGCAGCCACTCGCGCCAGGCGCGGGCCTCCTCGCGGTAGCCGGTGCGCAGCAGCGAGGAGAGGGTGATCGCGGCGTCCCGCAGCCAGGTGTAGCGGTAGTCCCAGTTGCGGGAGCCGCCGATGTCCTCCGGCAGGGAGGTGGTCGGCGCGGCGACGATGCCGCCGGTCGGCGCGTACGTCAGCGCCTTCAGCGTGATCAGCGAGCGGACGACGGCCTCGCGGTAGGGGCCGTGGTACGTACACTGCTCGACCCATTCGCGCCAGAAGTCCGCGGTGGCCTCCAGGGACCCCTCCGGGTCCGGCAGCGCGGGCGGCTCGTGGTGCGAGGGCTGCCAGCTGATGGTGAGCGCGATCCGGTCGCCCGGGGTGACGATGAAGTCGGAGTACGTCGTGAGGTTCTCGCCGTACGTCTCCGCCGGGGTGTCGAACCAGACGGAGTCGGGTCCGGCGACGGCGACCGTACGGCCGTCCACCTTGTGCACCCACGGGGTGACGCGTCCGAAGCTGAACCGCATCCGCAGCTCGGAGCGCACCGGAACCCGGCCGCTGACCCCCTCCACGATCCGGATCAGCTGGGGCGCCCCGTCGCGCGGCGGCATGAAGTCCGTCACCCGGACGGTGCCGCGCGGGGTGTCCCACTCCGATTCCAGGATCAGGGAGTCCCCGCGGTAGCGGCGGCGGTCCGCCGCCGGGGGGTCGGTGCCGTCCGCGCGGGCCGGTCCCAGGCGCCAGAAACCGTGTTCCTCGGTGCCCAGCAGTCCCGCGAAGACGGCATGGGAATCGAAGCGGGGCAGGCACAACCAGTCGGCCGTGCCGTCCCGGCAGACCAGGGCGGCGGTCTGCATGTCTCCGATGAGTGCGTAATCCTCGATGCGCCCGGCCACGTGCGTCTCCAGTCGAACGGCCATGTCGCCCCGTGGGGCGCTTACTGCGGGTCAAGGGGTCGTTGCGGGGGGTTGAACTGGGGGAACCTGCGAAATTCGTACCCTCGCCCGGGGCGAGTGTCCGAGCAGGATACGACGCACCCGGGTGATCCGCGCGACGCTCTTGACAAGACTGGTGAGCTGATTGGGTGGGACGGGGGAGACCGGGGGTCACAGGGGTTGCGCCGGTGCCCCGCGGTGTGCGGAGTGGCCGGAAGCAGGCTCCCGCCGTCGCTGATACCCTGGTAGCCCGTGGACCGGTGGTCGTCCGCAACCGCAGACGAGGCCCCCGAACCGCAGCGACGGCATCTCCGGAAATCTCCGGACGGCGGCCGGCACGCACCTCATGATCGCGACCACGGGAGCCCCCTTTGGCTATGCAGCCCACATCCACGACGACCAAGCACATCTTCGTCACCGGGGGTGTCGCCTCGTCCCTCGGCAAGGGTCTGACTGCCTCCAGCCTCGGCGCCCTGCTCAAGGCGCGCGGCCTCCGGGTCACCATGCAGAAGCTCGACCCCTATCTGAACGTCGACCCGGGCACGATGAACCCGTTCCAGCACGGTGAGGTGTTCGTCACCAACGACGGCGCCGAGACCGACCTGGACATCGGCCACTACGAGCGCTTCCTCGACGTCGACCTCGACGGCTCCGCCAACGTCACCACCGGCCAGGTCTACTCCCAGGTCATCGCCAAGGAGCGGCGCGGCGAGTACCTGGGCGACACCGTCCAGGTCATCCCGCACATCACCAACGAGATCAAGCACCGCATCCGCCGCATGGCCACCGACGACGTCGACGTCGTCATCACGGAGGTCGGCGGCACGGTCGGCGACATCGAGTCGCTGCCGTTCCTGGAGACCGTCCGCCAGGTCCGCCACGAGGTCGGCCGGGACAACGTCTTCGTCGTGCACATCTCGCTGCTGCCCTACATCGGCCCTTCCGGCGAGCTGAAGACCAAGCCCACCCAGCACTCGGTGGCCGCGCTGCGCAACATCGGTATCCAGCCGGACGCCATCGTGCTGCGCGCCGACCGCGACGTGCCGACCGCGATCAAGCGCAAGATCTCGCTGATGTGCGACGTCGACGAGGCCGCCGTGGTGGCCTGTGTGGACGCCAAGTCGATCTACGACATCCCCAAGGTGCTCCACACCGAGGGTCTGGACGCCTACGTCGTGCGCAAGCTCGACCTGCCGTTCCGCGATGTCGACTGGACCACCTGGGACGATCTGCTGGACCGCGTCCACAACCCCGACCACGAGGTCACCGTCGCCCTGGTCGGCAAGTACATCGACCTGCCGGACGCCTACCTCTCGGTGACCGAGGCCATCCGGGCCGGCGGCTTCGCCAACAAGGCCCGGGTCAAGGTCAAGTGGGTCGCCTCCGACGACTGCAAGACCCCCGCCGGTGCCCGCACCGCGCTCGGCGACGTCGACGCGATCTGCATCCCCGGCGGCTTCGGCGAGCGCGGCGTCATCGGCAAGGTCGGCGCGATCCAGTTCGCCCGCGAGAACAAGGTGCCGCTGCTCGGCCTCTGCCTGGGCCTGCAGTGCATCGTGATCGAGGCCGCGCGCAACCTCGCCGAGATCCCCGACGCCAACTCCACCGAGTTCGACGCCGCGACCGCCCACCCCGTCATCTCGACGATGGAGGAGCAGCTCGCCTACGTCGAGGGCGCGGGCGACCTGGGCGGCACCATGCGGCTCGGCCTGTACCCGGCGAAGCTCGCCGAGGGCTCGCTCGTCCGCGAGGCCTACGACGACCAGCCGTACGTGGAGGAGCGCCACCGCCACCGCTACGAGGTCAACAACACCTACCGGGCCGAGCTGGAGAAGAAGGCCGGACTGGTCTTCTCCGGCACCTCCCCGGACAACAAGCTCGTCGAGTACGTCGAGTACCCGCGCGAGGTGCACCCGTACCTCGTCGCCACCCAGGCCCACCCGGAGCTGCGCTCCCGCCCGACCCGCCCGCACCCCCTGTTCGCGGGCCTGGTCAAGGCGGCCGTGGCCCGCAAGGTGAGCGCGGCCGAGGGCAAGTAACGGCGGCCCGCCAGGCGTTACGGTGGACCGGGACACGCATCCTTCGAGGATGCGTGTCCCGGTCACTGTTTTTTGTGGGAGGACGTAGATGGGTATCCAGGACACGCCCGAGGAATGGCCGGTCACCGCGACCGAGACCCCCTTCCGGGGCAACAAGACCAGCGTCCGCACCGATGACGTGGAGATGCCCGACGGTTCGGTCGTGCGCCGCGACTACCAGGTCCACCCCGGCTCGGTCGCCGTGCTCGCGCTCGACGACGAGGGCCGCGTCCTCGTCCTGCGCCAGTACCGCCACCCGGTGCGCCACAAGCTGTGGGAGATCCCGGCCGGACTGCTCGACGTCCCGGGGGAGAACCCCCTGCACGCCGCGCAGCGCGAGCTGTACGAGGAGGCCTACGTCAAGGCCGAGGACTGGCGGGTCCTCACCGACGTCTACACCACGCCCGGCGGCTGCGACGAGGCCGTACGGATCTTCCTCGCCCGGAACATCTCCGAGGCGGACGGGGAGCGCTTCGAGGTCTCCGAGGAGGAGGCCGACATGGAGCAGGCCCGGGTCCCGCTCCAGGAGCTGGTGCGGGGCGTCCTCGCCGGGGAGCTGCACAACAACTGCCTGGTGGTGGGCGTGCTCTCGCTGGCCGCCGCGCTCGCGGGCGACGGGCTCGACGCGCTGCGGCCCGCCGAGGCGCCGTGGCCCGCCCGGCCGTTCGAGGCCTGACCGTCCCGTACGGCCGACGGGGCGGCCCGCACACCCCCGGTCGGACAAGATGCTGATCCGATCGGGGGACGTCCCCGCCGCGCTCCGCCCGATACGGCCACCCGCCTGAACTACGCTCTGTCTGCCCGGACCGGAGTCCCGGCGGGCGACGCGTGCGGCGAAGTGGAGCGTGGCCCGTGACGGATCAGGCGGTGGACACCAGCGGCCCGGCCGGGACGACGGGGACCGAGGGGCCCGTCACCGTCGCACCACCCCGATTCTTCGGCCGCGCACGCGAGTTGAAGGAGCTGCGGGCCGACATCGAGCGGGCCGGTCTGGACACCATGGCCGGCCGCCGCAGCGGCCGGGCCCGGGTCCTGCTGATCGCCGGACGCCCCGGCTCCGGCCGCACCGCACTCGCCGAGGAACTGTCCCGCCTGCTGCTCGACACCGGCGACTACCCCGACGGGGTGCTCCGCGCGCGCCTCGGCGAGCCCGGCGGCGCCCCCGTCCCCGGCGAGCGCGCCGCCCGGGAACTGCTGAGCCGGCTGGACGTGGCCGGGCCGCCCGGCGCGGACGAGGACGAACTGACCGAGATGGTCCGCGAGGCCCTCGCCGTGCGCCGGGCCGTTCTGCTGCTCGACGACGCGGTCGACGCCGCACAGGTCGACCCGCTGCTGCCGGACAACCCCGACTGCCTCGTCGTCGCCACCGCGCAGGGACCGCTGACCGGCATCCCCGGGGTGCGGCCCTGCACCCTCGGGGGGCTCGACGCCGCCTCCGCAGTCCAGCTGCTCTCCCGGGAGATCGGGGACGTCAGGGTCACCGTCGACCCGCTGACCGCCGAGACCCTGGCCGAGGAGTGCGGCGGACTGCCCGCCGCGCTCGTCCTGGTCGCCGGCCTGCTCGCCGACCGCCCCACCGCCTCGGTCGCGGACGTCACCAAACAGCTGCGGGAGCTGCCCGAGGACACCGAACTGCCCACCGGGGCACGGCCCCTGGCGCGTGCCTTCCGGCTGGTCCACGACTCCCTGGCACCGACCCCCGCCCGGATACTGCGGCTGCTCGCGCTGGCCCCCGCAGGACTCGCCGACGCCCACACCGCCTCGGCGCTGGCCGGCTGCTCCGTCTCCGCCGCCCGCACGACGCTCGACGACTTCGTCCGGCTCGGTCTGCTGCGCGGCGACGGGGCCGGGGAGCCGCAGTACGAGGTGCCCGGCTGTCTGGCGCCGATGCTGCGGGCGCTGCTGGAGGAGCGGGACCGCCCGGCCGAGATCCAGCTCGCCAGGGCCAGGCTGCTGGAGCGGACCGTGCGCCTGCTCCAGTCCTGCCGGGCGGTCACCGACCCCGAGGGCTCCCCGTCCCGGCGCAAGCTCGCCGGGCTGCCGCGCTCGCTGCGCTTCCCGCACCCCGAGGCCGCCGCCGACTGGCTGCGCCGGCGCAGGCCCGCGCTGCTGGCCTCCGCCGCGGTCGCCGTCGAGGACGGTGAACTGGACACACTGGCACGGCGGTTGGTGGCGGCCCTGGTGCGCGCGCTGGCGGTGCACGAGGGCACCGAGGCGGCCGCCCCGGACCTCTACGGACTGCACGGGCTGGTGCTCGCCGTGGCGGAGCGGCGGGACCTGCCCCGGGAGCGGGCCGCGGCCCTGCTCAACCTCGCCGACCTCGACGCGGGGACCGGCCGGACCCGTGAGGCGCTGGTCCGCTACCGGGCCGCGCTGGACGCGGGCCGGGCCGCGAAGGACCCGTACGCCACCGGCCGGGCGATGGAGTCGATCGGCGGCGCCCACGCGGAGCTGGGCGACTACCAGCGGGCCTCCGACTGGTACGGACGGGCGCTCGCCCAGCGCCTCACCCAGGGCGAACGGGCCGACGAGGCACGGCTGTACGGGCGGCTGGGCGCGGTCCACACCTATGCCGGGCGGTACGGCGAGGCGCTGCGGAACTGGCGGGCCGCGGCGGCCGGTCACCGCAGGCTCGGCGATCTGCCGGCCCAGGCGCGCGCCCTCAGCGAGATCGCCCGGGTGCAGGAGTACGCGGGCCGTCCGCAGGAGTCGCTGCAGACCTGCCGGGAGGCCGTGGAGTGGGCCCGGCGGGCCGAGGACGTGCGGCTGCAGGCGGCCCTGGAGCTGCGGCTCGCGGACACCCTCGACCGGCTCGGTGACCCGGCCGCCGCGGGGCTCCACCGGGGCGCGGCCGAGAGATTGCTGGGCGAGGAGAGCACGGCCTACGAAATCCGTAGTGCCGCGACGGAAAATTAATGCTTTGTAAGGCTAGACAGCGAGAAACCCTTCATTAGACTGGCTGTGCCGCGGGTGTTCGCGGTGTCTCCATTTACGCGGTGTCTATCCGGGTATGTATAGCCATGTCCTGATAACCCTCTGAGCCCAAGGACCGTGATCGACGTGAAGGTCGGCATCCCCCGCGAAGTCAAGAACAACGAGTTCCGCGTGGCGATCACGCCTGCCGGTGTGCACGAGCTCGTCCGGCACGGCCACGAGGTCGTCATCGAGCAGAACGCCGGGGCCGGCTCGTCCATCACGGACGAGGAGTACGTCGCCGCCGGGGCGCGGATCCTGCCCACCGCCGACGAGGTGTGGGCCACCGCGGACCTGCTGCTCAAGGTCAAGGAGCCCGTCGCCGAGGAGTACCACCGCCTCCGCAAGGACCAGACGCTCTTCACCTATCTGCACCTCGCCGCCTCCCGCGAGTGCACCGACGCGCTGCTGGAGTCCGGCACCACCGCCATCGCCTACGAGACCGTCGAGACCGCGAACCGCGCCCTGCCGCTGCTCGCCCCGATGTCCGAGGTCGCGGGCCGGCTCGCCCCGCAGGTCGGCGCGTACCACCTGATGCGTTCGGCGGGCGGCCGCGGTGTGCTGCCCGGCGGCGTCCCCGGCACGGCGGCCGGCCGTGCCGTCGTCATCGGCGGCGGCGTCTCCGGCTGGAACGCCACCCAGATCGCCGTGGGCCTCGGCTTCCACGTCACGCTGCTCGACAAGGACATCAACAAGCTCCGCGAGGCCGACAAGGTCTTCGGCACCAAGGTGCAGACCGTCGTCTCCAACGCCTTCGAGCTGGAGAAGGCCGTCGTCGAGGCGGACCTGGTCGTCGGTGCCGTGCTGATCCCCGGAGCGAAGGCCCCGAAGCTGGTCACCAACGAGCTCGTCGCCAAGATGAAGCCCGGAAGTGTACTTGTCGACATTGCAATTGATCAGGGCGGCTGCTTCGAGGACTCGCATCCCACGACGCACGCCGAGCCGACCTTCATGGTCCACGACTCGGTCTTCTACTGCGTCGCCAACATGCCCGGCGCGGTCCCCAACACCTCGACGTACGCCCTCACCAACGCCACGCTTCCCTACATCGTGGAGCTGGCGAACCGTGGCTGGGCCGACGCCCTGCGCCGTGACGCCGCGCTGGCCAAGGGCCTCAACACCCATGACGGACAGGTCATTTACCGCGAGGTGGCCGAGGCGCACGGTCTGCCGCACGTCGACCTGAGCACCCTTCTGGGCTGACGGGTCAACCCCCGGCGTCAACCTCGCGACCGCGGCCGGACCTTGCCGAGCAAGGTCCGGCCGCCGTCGTGCCGGGCGCGGGGCAACTCGCCTCGAACGTAACCGTTCAACCGATTCGTTCCCCGCCGAAAAGTGTGCCCGAGGGGCTGCGCACCCTTGACAGCGGGGTGTTCGATTGCCGACACATCGGGCCGGGTCCGGCGGATTGTGTTGCTGCGGACCGGTGACACGCCATAGAGTCGCCCATCGTCGGCATGGTGCCACGCTGACCTATCGATAAGTTTCCTGGTCACGTCCAAGGAGGTAAGACGACTTGTGAATGAGTCGACATTTACTCCCGGGGGTGTTCAACCAGGGATGCCCGTACAGGGCCAGAGCCCGGAGGGGCTGGAGGCTGTCGGCTCCGTCGCTGTCCGCACCTTCGCCACCCACCAGCACATGACGACAGCCCCCCAGACGATGGACGGCCTACACGTGAACGCCATGGCCGGCAACGAGAGCGGCCGCGACACCGCCCGCCTCGCCGACTTCGACGAAACACCCCAGGGGCACTTCTACGACCCCGACGCCGAGTACGAGCCCGACCCGGAGTACGCGGCCACCCTCGCGCCCGACGCCGCCCGGCAGCGCCGCGAGCGGATCGGCCCGACCGGCCGGCCCCTGCCCTACTTCCCGATCCCGGGCCCGCTCACCGACCACGGCCCCGCGAAGATCATCGCGATGTGCAACCAGAAGGGCGGCGTCGGCAAGACCACGTCGACCATCAACCTGGGTGCCGCGCTCGCGGAGTACGGACGGCGCGTCCTGCTCGTCGACTTCGACCCGCAGGGAGCCCTCTCGGTCGGCCTCGGCGTGAACCCGATGGAGCTCGACCTCACCGTCTACAACCTGCTCATGGAGCGGGGCATGGCGGCCGACGAGGTCCTCCTGAAGACCGCCGTGCCCAACATGGACCTGCTGCCGAGCAACATCGACCTGTCGGCCGCCGAGGTCCAGCTCGTCAGCGAGGTGGCCCGCGAGTCCACCCTGCAGCGCGCCCTGAAGCCGCTGATGGCGGACTACGACTACATCGTGATCGACTGTCAGCCCTCGCTCGGCCTGCTCACGGTGAACGCGCTGACCGCCGCCCACAAGGTGATAGTGCCGCTCGAATGCGAGTTCTTCGCGCTGCGCGGCGTCGCCCTGCTCACCGAGACCATCGAGAAGGTCCAGGAGCGGCTCAACCCCGACCTGGAGCTCGACGGCATCCTCGCCACCATGTACGACTCCCGTACGGTGCACAGCCGCGAGGTCCTGGCGCGCGTCGTCGAGGCATTCGACGACCACGTCTACCACACGGTCATCGGGCGCACGGTCCGCTTCCCCGAGACCACCGTCGCGGGTGAGCCCATCACCACGTACGCCTCCAACTCCGTCGGTGCCGCCGCCTACCGCCAGCTCGCCAGGGAGGTGCTCGCCCGGTGTCACGCCGAGTGAGTCTGCCCGGGGCCGACGAACTGTTCCGTACCACCGGAGGGATGGGCCTCCAGTCCTCCTCCCCGGCGGAGCGCCGCCGGAAGGCGAACGGCGAGGCGACGCGGGTACCGGCTCCGGCCGGTGAGGGCGGGACCGGACCGTCCGGCGAGGGCTCCGAGGCCCCCGAGGGCGCCGACCCCGCCCGGGAGGAGCACTCCGCCGCGGGCGCCGACGCCGGGGACTCGCGCAGCCGGTCCGGCGAACGCGACCGGGCCGCGGTGGCGCCGCAGACCCGCCGCACCCCGCCGCCCGCGCCGGAACCGGCGCAGCAGCCCGCCGTCCAGCCGCAGCGAGGCCGCGGCGGCCGGGGGGCGAACCGCAGGCCCAGCGGCCGGGAGCGCCACGACGAGAAGATCACGGTCTATGTCTCCGCCGAGGAGCTGATGGACCTCGAACACGCGCGGCTGGTGCTGCGCGGCGAGCACGGCCTGGCCGTGGACCGCGGCCGGATCGTCCGCGAGGCCGTCGCCGTCGTCCTGGCGGACCTGGAGTCCCGGGGCGACGCGAGCATTCTCGTACGGCGGCTGCGCGGCCGCTGACCGGCGCGGCGCCGGTAGCCTGCACCGGGGGCCCGCACCCGGCCGACGGGGTCCGGATCCTCCCGCCCGTGTCCCGCCGCACCCTGGATCCCCATGCCGACGCCCGACCAGCCCGCCCGCTCCACCCGCCGCCCCCTGGGCCGCGGGCCGGGGGGCGGCGGCGTGGAGCGGGAACCGTCGGCGGAGACGCCCGTACCGGAGCCCGCGCCCGCGCCCGAGACGGCACCCGAGACCGAGAGCGCGCCCGCGCCCGAGACTGAGCCCGAGACCACCCCTCGGGCTGCTTCCGAGGTCCAGGTGGAGCCGGAACCCGCCGCCGAGGCCGCTCCCCGGCCCTCGGCCGAGGACGGCGACGGTCGCTTCACCGTGCGGCTGGCGAACTTCGAGGGCCCCTTCGACCTGCTGCTCCAGCTGATCTCCAAGCACAAGCTGGATGTGACCGAGGTCGCCCTGTCCAAGGTCACCGACGAGTTCATGGCCCACATCCGCGCCATGGGGCCGGACTGGGACCTCGACCAGACCACCGAGTTCCTGGTCGTCGCGGCCACCCTGCTCGATCTGAAGGCCGCCCGGCTGCTGCCCGCCGCCGAGGTCGAGGACGAGGCCGATCTGGCGCTCCTGGAGGCCAGGGACCTGCTCTTCGCGCGGTTGCTGCAGTACCGCGCGTACAAGCGCATCGCCGAGATCCTCAGCGAGCGCCTGGAGTCCGAGGGGCGGCGCTTCCCCCGTACCGTGGGGCTCGAACCGCACCACGCCGAGCTGCTGCCCGACGTCGTCATCAGCATCGGCGCCGAGGGCTTCGCCCGGCTCGCGGTGAAGGCCATGCAGACCAGGCCCCGGCCGCAGGTCTACATCGACCACATCCACGCCCCGCTGGTCAGCGTGCGCGAGCAGGCGGGCGTGGTGGTGGAGCGGCTGCGCGGGGCCGGGGCGGTCAGCTTCCGGGAGCTGACCGCGGACGCCCCGGACACCCTCACCGTGGTGGCGCGGTTCCTGGCGCTGCTGGAGCTGTACCGGGAGAAGGCCGTCGTGCTGGACCAGGACGAGGCGCTCGGGGAGCTGATGGTGCGCTGGACCGGGGGAGAGGGAACGGGGCCGACGGTGACCGACGAGTTCGACCAGGAGGCGGCGGACGTGCGGGACGAGCGGCGGGACGTGACGGAGTGAGCGGGCCGGAGACCACCGGAGGCGTGGCGGACCTGGACCTCAAGCCGGCGCTGGAGGCCGTGCTCATGGTCGTCGACGAGCCGGCCACCGAGGAGCACCTGGCCAAGGTGCTGGAGCGGCCCCGGCGGGCCGTGGCGGACGCGCTGCGGGAGCTGGCCGACGACTACACCGTGCAGCGCCGCGGTTTCGATCTGCGGCTGGTGGCCGGCGGCTGGCGCTTCTACACCCGGCCCGCGTACGCGGCGGCGGTCGAGCGCTTCGTCCTGGACGGGCAGCACGCCCGGCTCACCCAGGCCGCGCTGGAGACCCTCGCGGTGGTCGCCTACCGGCAGCCGGTCAGCCGTTCCCGGGTCTCCGCGGTCCGCGGAGTGAACTGTGACGGGGTCATGCGGACCCTGCTCCAGAGGGGGCTGGTCGAGGAAGCGGGCGCGGAACCCGAAACAGGTGCGATCCTGTACAGGACGACGAACTACTTTCTGGAGCGGATGGGCCTGCGTGGCCTGGATGAGCTCCCGGAGCTCGCGCCCTTCCTCCCCGAGGCGGACGCGATCGAGGCCGAGACGCTAGAGGGTGTGCCGTCGTTCGATCCGGACGCACCGGACACCCCGGATACTCACGCAGACGACAAGACGGATTTTTGATGCGAAGCAGTGGCAGGAACAGCGGAAGCGGCAGCGGCGGAGGCCGGAGCGGCGGAACCGGCGGCACGGGCCGCGGCGGCTCCGGAGGCAGGAGCGGCGGCGGCCGGAGCGGAGCGCGGAACAACAGCGGCACGGGCCGCAACAGCAACCCGAACGCCCGCGCCCCCCGCTCCGAGCGCGACCAGCAGTGGGAGGAGCGCCCCCGCAAGCCCCGGCCCGAGGAGCGGCGCTACGACACGGCCCCCGACCGCCCCGGCGGTGACGGCGGCGCCCGCAAGGGCCGCGGCGCCGCGGCCCGGGGCGGCGCCAAGGGCGGCCCCAAGGCGGCCTCGGGCGGCTCCAAGGGCGGTTCCCGGCGCGCGCCGTACGGGGCCCCCTCCCGGCCGCGCGAGCTGGACGCCAAGATCGAGCAGCGCAACCGCGACCGGTACGCCGGCAAGGCGGACATCAGGACGCCCAAGACCCACCCGGGCGCCGAGCAGGAGGGCGAGCGGCTGCAGAAGGTCCTCGCCCGCGCCGGCATGGGCTCGCGCCGCGCCTGCGAGGAGCTGATCGAGCAGGCCAGGGTCGAGGTGAACGGCGAGATCGTCGTCGAGCAGGGCATGCGGGTCGACGTCCACAAGGACGAGATCAAGGTCGACGGCCTCACGGTCGCCGCGCAGTCCTACCTCTTCTTCGCGCTGAACAAGCCCGCGGGCGTCGTCTCCTCCATGGAGGACCCGGACGGCCGCCAGTGCCTCGGCGACTACGTCACCAACCGTGAGACGCGGCTCTTCCACGTCGGCCGGCTGGACACCGAGACCGAGGGCATCATCCTGCTCACCAACCACGGCGAGCTGGCCCACCGCCTCACGCACCCGAAGTACGGCGTGAAGAAGACCTACCTCGCCGCCATCCAGGGCCCGCTCCCGCGCGACCTGGGCAAGCGGCTCAAGGACGGCATCCAGCTGGAGGACGGCTACGCCCGCGCCGACCACTTCCGCGTCGTCGAGAACACCGGAAAGAACTACCTGGTCGAGGTGAGCCTCCACGAGGGCCGCAAGCACATCGTGCGGCGGATGCTGGCCGAGGCCGGCTTCCCCGTCGACCGGCTCGTGCGCACCGGCTTCGGCCCGATCCCGCTGGGCGACCAGAAGTCGGGCTGGCTGCGCCGGCTCACCAACACCGAGGTGGGCATGCTCATGCGCGAGGTCGGCCTGTAGACGGACCGCACCCACCCGCTCCGGCCCGCGGCCGGTTCCCGTACGGCGAGATTCCCGTACGAGAACCGGCCGCGGGCCTTTTGCCGCCCCCGATCCTTCTTTATAGTCAGTATGACTATTAAGGAGGCGGGCGTGAGTCTCGCGGATGTACTCGATCCCCTGCAGGAACCCCTGGTGACGGTCCTGGACACCCCGGTCAGCTGGACCGAGGTCCTGGGCTTCGGCAGCGGAGCGCTCTGCGTCTGGCTCGTGGCCCGCCAGCACCTCGCCAACTGGCCCATCGGCATCGCCAACAACGTCTTCTTCATCCTGCTGTTCACCCAGTCCGGGCTGTACGCGGACGCGGGTCTCCAGATCGTCTTCATCGCCCTTGCCGCGTACGGCTGGTGGACCTGGACCCACGGGGGTGGACCAGGGACCGGCGCCCTTCCGGTGCGGCGCACCACCCGCACCGAATGGGCCTGGCTGCTCGCGGCAGGGGCGGTGGGGATCCTCGCGCTGACCGTTCTCCTCGACCGGGCGACCGACTCGACCGTGCCCTTCTGGGACGCCCTGACCACCGCGCTCTCGCTCACGGCGACCTACGGGCAGTGCCGCAAGCTCCTGGAGTCCTGGTGGCTGTGGATCGCCGCCGACGTGGTCTACATCCCGCTGTACGCGTACAAGGAGCTGTATCTGACCTCGCTGCTGTACGCCGGATTCCTGACGCTGTGCCTGATCGGGCTGCGCTCCTGGGCGCGGGACACGGGCCCCGCCGTCCCCCGCCACGAGACCGAGGGAGCCGCCGCGTGAAGCGCTACGCCCACGGACTGGTGCTCGGGAAGTTCTACCCGCCGCACGCCGGCCACCACCACCTCGTCCGCACCGCCCGGGACCGCTGCGAGCGGCTGACCGTGCTGGTCTGCGCCGCCTCGGTGGAATCCGTGCCGCTCGCGGACCGGGTCGCCTGGATGCGGGAGGTCCACCCGGACGTGACCGTCGTCGGCGCCATGGACGACACCCGGATGGATCTCCACGACCCGGCGATATGGGACGCCCACATGGCCGTCTTCACCGGAGCCGTGCCCGAACGGGTCGACGCCGTCTTCACCTCGGAGTCGTACGGGGACGAACTGGCCCGCCGCTTCGGCGCCGAATCCGTCTGCGTCGACCCCGGCCGCACGGTCTTCCCGGTCTCCGGCACCGCCGTCCGCGCCGACCCGGCCGGCTGCTGGGACTTCCTCGAACCGCCCGTCCGCGCCGCCCTCGCCCGCCGCGTCGTCGTCCTCGGCGCCGAGTCCACCGGCACCACCACCCTGGCCCGCGACCTCGCCGGCCACTACCGCAGGCGCGGCGGGATCTGGGCGCACACCGGCTATGTCGCCGAGTACGGACGCACGTTCAGCGAGCAGAAGCTCGCCGCGCTGCGCGAGCGGTGGCCCGGGGCCCAGTGGGAGGACGTCTCCTTCACCACCCACGACTTCCCGCTCATCGCCGAGACCCAGAACGCCCACGAGGACGCCGCCGCCCGCACCGGCTCCCCGCTGCTCGTCTGCGACACCGACTCCTTCGCCACGACCGTCTGGCACGAACGGTACGTCGGCGGGCGCAACCCCCTCGTCGAGCGGATCGCCGACCGGGTGGGCCACCACCTGTGGCTCCTCACCGACCACCGGGGCGTCGCCTTCGAGGACGACGGACTGCGCGACGGCGAGGAGCTGCGCCCCTGGATGACCGAGCGCTTCCGGGCCGAACTGACCCGCACCGGACGCCCGTTCACCGAGATCACCGGCAGCCGCGAGGACCGCCTCGCCGCGGCCGTCGAGGCGGTCGACGCGCTCCTCGCGCGGGGCTGGGACTTCGCCGCGCCCCTCCCGGAGCGCCGATGAGCGCCACCGCCCCGCCGGGCTACGACCCGCACGCCTTCGAACCGTTCGCCGTCACCGTCGACCTGGCCGTCTTCACGGTCCGCGAGACCCGGCTGCACGTCCTCCTCGTCGAACGCGGCGAGGACCCGTACAAGGGCCACTGGGCGCTGCCCGGCGGCTTCGTACGGCCCCGGGAGTCCGCCGAGGACGCGGCCCGCAGGGAACTGGCCGAGGAGACCGGACTCACCGATGACACCGTCTCGGCCCTCCACCTGGAGCAACTGCGCACCTACAGCGACCCGGACCGCGACCCCCGGATGCGGGTCGTCTCCGTCGCCTACGCCGCCCTCGTCCCCGACCTGCCCGAGCCGCGCGGCGGCGGCGACGCCGCCAGCGCCCGCTGGTGGGACGCCGGACGGCTCGGCCCCCTCGCCTTCGACCACGACCGGATCCTCTCCGACGCCCGCGCCCGGATCGGCGCAAAACTCGAATACACCTGTCTGGCCACCGCGTTCTGTCCGCCCGAATTCACCCTGGGAGAGCTCCAGCAGGTGTACGAGACGGTCTGGGACGTCGAGCTGGACCGGCCCAACTTCCGGCGCAAGGTCCTCGCCACGCCCGGCTTCGTCCAGGCCGTGGAGGGACCGCCGCGCCGCACCGGCGGACGGGGCAAACCGGCCGCCCTCCACCGGGCGGGCGCCGCCACCGCGCTGCACCCCCCACTGCTGCGACCGGAAGGAAGAAGCACGTGATCGTGACCAGGACCCTCACCAAACAGGCCGCCACCGGCGCGCTCACCGGGCTCGCGCTCGGCGACGCACTCGGCTTCCCGACCGAGTTCAACAACGTCCCCTCGATCCTCGCCAAGTGCGGCCCGTGGCGCCAGATGCGGCTGCCCAAGCCGGCGTTCGTCACCGACGACACCCAGATGACCCTGGCGCTGGCCCGGGGCATCCGGACCGCGACCGACCGCGGACTGCTCACCCCGCTGCGGCTGGTGCGCCCGGTGCGCGACGAGTTCGTCGACTGGTACCACTCGCCCGACAACAACCGCGCCCCCGGCCGCACCTGCATGACCGCCTGCCGGCTCCTGGACAGCGACCGCCTCTGGCAGGAGGCCAGCCAGACCGGCTCCAAGGGCTGCGGCGCCAATATGCGCGTCGCACCCGTCGGCCTCGTCCCCGGCCTCAGCGAGGAGCAGCGGGCCGGTGCCGCCCAGCTCCAGGCCGCCCTCACCCACGGACACCCCACCGCGCTCGCCGCCTCCGACCTCACGGCCCGCGCGGTGTACCTGCTGGCGCAGGGCGCGGAGCCGATGGGGCTGGTCGGCCAGTTGCGCAGCTACGCGTACGAGAACGGCCACCGCTACCTCACCCGCTGGCTCGGCGACCTCTGGCGCTACGCGGGGGACTCCTCGCCCGAGCAGTACATCCAGCGCGGCTGGGACGAATGCCTCGCCGCCCTCGCCCGGGTCCAGGACGCCCTGCGCCACCCGTCCCCGGAGACCGACCCCTGCGAGGCCACCGGCGACGGCTGGACCGCGGAGGACGCCCTCGCCACCGCCCTGCACTGCTTCCTCCTCTTCCCCGACGAACCCGTCACCGCCCTGCGCCGCGCCGCCTGCACCCGGGGCGACTCGGACTCGCTCGGCTGCCTGACCGGGGCCTTCGCCGGAGCCCACCTCGGCTCGGCGGCCTGGCCCAAGGAATGGTCCGAGCGCATCGAGTACCGGAGCGACCTGCTGTCCCTGGGAGCCCTCTGGGACGCTTGAGCCATGCATACGGACACCGCACCCCTCCGGGACGCCGGGCTGCCGGTCACCGACCTCGGCCCGGTCGTCGCCGCCGAGACCCACCCGCTGCTGTTCGCCACGGTCTCCGGGGCGCATCTGTACGGGTTCCCCTCCCGGGACTCGGACGTGGACCTTCGGGGGGTCCACGTCCTGCCCGCCGAGGACCTGCTGGGGCTGCGCGCGCCGGAGGAGACCCGTTCGCGGATGTGGGACAGCGACGGGGTGGAGATGGACCTCGTCACCCACGACCTGCGCAAGTTCGTCCGGCTGATGCTGAAGCCGAACGGCTACGTCCTGGAGCAGTTGCTCTCGCCGCTGGTCGTGCACACCACCGCGGCCCACGCGGAACTGGCGGCACTCGCCCCGGACGTCCTCACCCGCCACCACGCCCACCACTACCGCGGATTCGCGAACACCCAGTGGCGGCTCTTCGAGCGCACCGGGCTGCTGAAACCGCTCCTCTACACCTTCCGGGCCCTGCTCACCGGCATCCATCTGATGCGCACCGGCGAGGTGCTGGCCCATCTGCCCACGCTGCTCGACCGGGTGCCCGCCCCGGGCTACCTCCCCGGCCTGATCGAGGCCAAGACCGACGCCGAGTACGGCGGGGCGGACGGGGTGGACCGCGAGGCGGCCGCGCGGGACGTGACGGCCCTGCACGCGGTCCTGGAGACCGCACGGGAGGAGACGGGGCTCCCGGACGCCCCGGTCGCCTTCGACGCGCTCCACGAGCTGGTGGTGCGCGTCCGGCTCGGCTCCTAGGCCATGCCTCGGCCCCGCGCCTCAGCCCCGCGCCCCGGCCAGGGCCGAGGCGCGGCGGGCGCGGACCAGGAAGTCCTCGACCCGGGCGCGGTCGGGAGCGGCGGGGAGCGGTGACCGGGGGGCCGCCTCGTCGTTCTCCGCGGCCAGCCGGTTCATCCGCCGCTCCACCTCCTCCCAGGTCACCTCACCGCGCTTGACCGCCAGCAGGGACTCCCGCTCCGCGCCCACGCCGATGACCAGCTCCCCGGTGCGCAGCAGGTCCCGGGCGGACGCCAGGAGGCGCAGGAGATGCATGGCGTGCTTCCAGCGCGGCGCACCGTACCGCCGCACATCCGCCTCCAGCTTGCGGCGCTGCCCGGTCGCGTACCGCGCGAAGGTCTCGTGCACCCGCCGGGACAGGAACGCCCCGCGCAACGACAGCAGCTCCCGGCCCGTCGCGTCGATCCGCTCCACCAGCGGCGAGTGCAGGCACTCCAGTACATTCGGATTGGCCCGCAGCGCCAGGGAACAGAACCGTTCCAGCTCCCAGGAGAACTGCTCCTCGGCCGGACCCTCGACATGCGTCGGCGGCTTGTCGAACCGCCAGTACAGCGCGGTCGGGGCCAGGAACACCCCGCGCCGGTCGGTGTCGCTGTCCTCCGTGGCCAGCCCGAAGGCCCGCGAGCCCATCACACAGGAGTAGACCGTGTGGTCGCGCACCAGCGCCTCGTCCTCGGGGGTGATCATGCGGGGGAGCGTACGGGAAAGTCCGCACGCCGGGGCGTCTCACGGACAGAGCGCACGGGCGCCCGGCCCGCCGGTCCCTCTAGGGTGAAACCCGGCACACACACGGGGCAGGCACAGGCGAGGAGTACGACGTGGCGGTACGAGCGGTCCGGGGAGCCGTCCAGCTGGACCGGGACGAGACGGGGCACATGGGCGAGCGGGTCGGCGCGCTGCTGACCGAGGTCCTGGAGCGCAACAGCCTGGTCCCGGACGACCTCATCAGCATCTGGTTCACGGCGACGCCCGATCTCCACAGCGACTTCCCGGCCGCGGCCGCCCGGAGCCTGGGCATCGTCGACGTCCCGCTGATCTGCGCCCAGGAGCTGGACATCGAAGGCGCCATGCCCCGGGTGGTGAGGGTCCTCGCCCATGTGGAGACCTATCTCGCCAAGTCGGAGATCGCCCACGTCTACCTCGGCGCCACCGCCGCCCTGCGCAAGGACATCGCCCAGTGAGAACCGCCGTCGTCATCGGAACCGGCCTCGTCGGCACCTCCGCCGCCCTCGCCCTCGCGGGGCGGGGCATCACGGTCCACCTCGTCGACCACGACCCCGAGTCCGCCCGCACCGCCGCCGCGCTCGGCGCCGGTACGGACGATCCGCCCGAGGGCCGGGTCGACCTCGCCGTGGTCGCGGTGCCCCCGGCCCACACCGCGACCGTCCTGGCCGCGGCCATGAACGACGGGGTCGCCCGCGGCTACCTCGACGTGGCCAGCGTCAAGGGCGGACCCCGCCGCGAGCTGGAGGCGCTCGGCGTCGACCTCGCCCCGTACATCGGCACGCACCCCATGGCCGGCAAGGAGCGCTCCGGCCCGCTGGCGGCCACCGCCGACCTGTTCGAGGGCCGGCCCTGGGTGCTCACGCCCACCCGGGACACCGACACCGAGGTGCTCAACCTCGCCCTGGAGCTGGTCGCGCTCTGCCGGGCCGTCCCCGTCGTCATGGACGCCGACGCCCACGACCGCGCCGTCGCCCTGGTCTCCCACACCCCGCAGCTGATCTCGTCCATGGTCGCGGCCCGGCTGGAGGACGCCGACGAGACCGCGGTGCGCCTGTGCGGCCAGGGCATCCGCGACGTGACCCGGATCGCCGCCTCCGACCCCCGGATGTGGGTGGAGATCCTCTCCGCCAACCCCGGGCCCGTCGCCGACGTCCTCGCCGGGGTCGCCGCCGACCTCGGCGAGACCGTCACCGCGCTGCGCGCCCTCCAGTCCGCCGACGAGGCGAAGCGCCGCGAGGGCACCGAGGGCATCCAGGACGTCCTGCGGCGCGGCAACGCCGGCCGGGTCCGGGTGCCCGGCAAGCACGGCGCCGCCCCGTCCTCGTACGAGGTCGTGGCCGTCCTCATCAGCGACCGGCCGGGCGAGCTGGCCGCGATCTTCGCGGACGCGGGCCGCTCCGGGATCAACATCGAGGACGTGCGGATCGAGCACGCCACCGGCCAGCAGGCCGGCCTGGTCCAGCTCATGGTCGAACCGAGCGCCGCCCCGTCCCTCGCCGCGGCCCTGCGCGAGCGCGGCTGGTCGATCCGCCCGTAGGGCGCGTCCGGCCCGGACCGTTGTCCACAGGGGTGGTCGGGCCCGCCCCGGCACTCGGTAACCTGGTGCGGGGCGGGTTTCACGCGTCCCGTCCCGCCCGCCCCGTGTACCAGGAAGGTGTCCACCACCGTGGAAACCGCAAGCGCCGCCGTCCGGACCGCCCCGGCCGCCGTGATCGTCGCCATCGACGGCCCCTCCGGCACCGGCAAGTCCAGCACGTCCAAGGCCGTCGCCGCCCAGCTCGGCCTGAGCTACCTGGACACCGGTGCCCAGTACCGGGCGATCACCTGGTGGATGCTGAACAACGGGATCGACGTGCACGACCCGGTCGAGGTGGCCACCGCGGCCGGCAAGCCGGTCATCGTCTCCGGCACGGACCCGGCCGGTCCGACCATCACGGTCGACGGCGAGGACGCCTCCGCCCCCATCCGCACCCAGGAGGTCACCTCCAAGGTCAGCGCGGTCAGCGCCGTCCCCGAGGTCCGCGCCCGGATCACCGAGCTGCAGCGCTCCATCGCGGCCGGCGCGGAGAAGGGCATCGTCGTCGAGGGCCGCGACATCGGCACCACCGTGCTGCCCGACGCCGACATCAAGATCTTCCTCACCGCGTCCGCCGAGGCCCGCGCCGCCCGCCGCAGCGGAGAGGTCAAGGGCTCCGACCTGGCCGCCACCAAGGAGGCGCTGATCAAGCGGGACGCGGCGGACTCCGGCCGCAAGACCTCCCCGCTCGCCAAGGCGGGCGACGCCGTCGAGGTCGACACCACCGAGCTGACCCTCCAGCAGGTCATCGAGTGCGTCGTCACCCTCGTCGGGGAGACGCGGGCCGCGAAGTGACACCCGTCACGGCCGCGCCCTCGCCGCGCGGAGCGGCGATCGGACGCGGCATCGGGATCGGCCTGATGTACGGGCTCTTCCGGCCCCGTGTCCTCGGCGCCTGGCGCGTTCCGGCCTCCGGACCCGTCATACTCGCGGTGAACCACTCGCACAACATCGACGGGCCGATGCTGATGGGCACCGCGCCCCGGCCCGTCCACTTCCTGATCAAGAAAGAGGCGTTCGTCGGCCCGCTCGACCCGTTCCTGCGCGGAATCGGTCAGCTCGACGTGGACCGCACGACCGCCGACCGCACCGCCGTCACCCGGGCCCTCGGGGTGCTGGAGGGCGGCGGGGTGCTCGGGATATTCCCCGAGGGCACCCGGGGCGACGGGGACTTCGCCTCGCTGCGCGCCGGACTGGCCTACTTCGCGGTACGCAGCGGGGCGCCGATCGTCCCCGTGGCCGTCCTGGGAAGCACCGGGCGCCGCGGACGGTTGATATCGGCACTGCCGCCGCTGCGCAGCCGCGTGGACATCGTCTTCGGAGCACCCTTCGAAGCCGGTGACGGAAGCGGCAGGCGTACGCGCAAGGCGCTGGACGAAGCCACGCTGCGCATTCAGGCCCGGCTGACCGGCCACCTGGAGCACGCCGGACGCCTCACCGGGCGTACCGGGTAAGACATGAGTAGTGGACGGCGCGCTGCGCGGTCCATCGATGATGATGCAAAGAGGAACGGACTTCATGAACGACCAGATTCACTCCGGCGGCTCGGACCACGAGCACGGAGCGCTTGGCGATGCCGAGTACGCGGAGTTCATGGAGCTCGCCGCGCAGGAGGGGTTCGACCCCGAGGACGTCGAGGGTGCCATCGGCGAGGCCGGTCACGGCCCGCTGCCCGTGCTCGCCGTCGTCGGCCGCCCGAACGTCGGCAAGTCGACCCTGGTGAACCGGATCATCGGCCGCCGCGAGGCCGTCGTCCAGGACAAGCCGGGCGTCACCCGCGACCGCGTCAGCTACGAGGCCGAGTGGGCGGGCCGCCGCTTCAAGGTCGTCGACACCGGCGGCTGGGAGCAGGACGTGCTGGGCCTGGACGCCTCCGTGGCCGCCCAGGCGGAGTACGCCATCGAGACGGCCGACGCCGTCGTCTTCGTCGTCGACTCGACCGTCGGCGCCACCGACACCGACGAGGCCGTCGTCAAGCTGCTGCGCCGGGCCGGCAAGCCCGTCGTGCTCTGCGCCAACAAGGTCGACGGGCAGAGCGGCGAGGCGGACGCCACCGCGCTCTGGTCGCTCGGCCTCGGCGAACCGCACCCGGTCTCCTCGCTGCACGGCCGCGGCACCGGCGACCTGCTCGACGCCGTCCTGGAAGCGCTGCCCGAGGCGCCCGCGCAGTCCTTCGGCAGTGCCCCCGGCGGCCCGCGCCGCATCGCGCTGATCGGCCGCCCCAACGTCGGCAAGTCCTCGCTGCTGAACAAGGTGGCCAACGAGGAGCGCGTCGTCGTCAACGAGCTGGCCGGCACCACCCGCGACCCGGTCGACGAGCTGATCCAGCTCGGCGGCATCACCTGGAAGTTCATCGACACGGCCGGCATCCGCCGCCGCGTCCACCTCCAGGAGGGCGCGGACTACTACGCCTCGCTGCGCACCGCCGCCGCCGTGGAGAAGGCGGAGGTCGCCGTCGTCCTGATCGACGCCAGCGAGTCGATCAGCGTCCAGGACCAGCGCATCGTCACCATGGCCGTGGAGGCCGGGCGCGCCGTCGTCCTCGCCTTCAACAAGTGGGACACCCTCGACGAGGAGCGCCGCTACTACCTGGAGCGCGAGATCGAGACGGAGCTGGGGCAGGTCGCCTGGGCCCCCCGGGTCAATGTCTCGGCGCTCACCGGCCGGCACATGGAGAAGCTGGTCCCGGCGATCGAGACGGCCCTGGAGGGCTGGGAGACCCGGGTCCCCACGGGCCGGCTGAACGCCTTCCTCGGCGAGATCGTCGCCTCCCACCCGCACCCGGTGCGCGGCGGCAAGCAGCCCCGCATCCTCTTCGGCACCCAGGCGGGCACCAAGCCCCCGCGCTTCGTCCTCTTCGCCTCCGGCTTCCTGGAGCACGGCTACCGCCGCTTCGTGGAGCGCAGGCTGCGCGAGGAGTTCGGCTTCGAGGGCACCCCGATCCACATCTCGGTGCGGGTCCGCGAGAAGCGCGGCCGTAACAAGTAACCCCGCACGGGGGACACGACGGAGCCCCTGGCCCACTCGTCCGGCGAGTGGGCCAGGGGCTCCGTCGTGCGGGGGCGGCCCGCGTCAGGCGTCCCCGGAGCCGGGCGGCAGGGCCGCCGGCGGCCTGCCGCGGCCCGCGTGCCGGCCGACCCGCTGCCAGGAGCCCAGGGAGCCCGCACGGCTGCCCGTGGAGGCGCCGGGGCCGCTCATGCCGCCCCCGGGGCCCGAGGCGGCCGCGGGGACGCCCAGCGGGGCGCGGGTGGCGAAGAAGCCGGCGCCGAAGGCCGGCATCGCCAGACTCTCCTCGCCGCTCCGGTCACCCGGCAGCGCCCGGAACGACCGGCGGTACTCGGAGTACAGCGCGTCGTAGATCGGGGTCTGGGACGGGCCGCCCGACGGGTCCCGCGCGGGGCGCATCGCGGGGATCGGGCTCGGACGCTGGTGAGAGGGGTCGTATGCGTGCACGTATGTGCCAACGACCCCGCCCTCCGTGGGATGCGGCCGAACGGGAGAAAGACGGGAGTGCTCCGGTCGTGCCGCCATGATCAGGTCCCGGCCAGCGGCATCGCGGCGGCGACCAGCAGCCCGCTCGCGGTGGCCTTCTCCAGGGCGTCGCGCAGCAGGTCCTCGCGCGGCTGCTGGCCGATGGAGCCGGAGGGCGCCGCGTACACGAGCACGGTCTGCGACTTGTTGGCGGCGGTCCGCCAGCCCTCGGTGACCTGGAGCGGCGCGTGCGCCTGCCACCAGGCGACCGGGGCGCCGCCGCCCGTGCCGGGCTGGAGCACCGCGTGCAGCTGCCCCATGGCCAGCAGGATCGACCAGCCGTGCAGCACCTCGGGGACCTGGTCCATCCGGTGCACCGGGCGGAAGCCCTGCTCCAGCAGGAGCGGCAGGAACTCGTCGCCGCCGCCCCCGCCGGTCCCCGGCCGGGCGATCGGCCCGGTCGGCTCGACCACCAGCGCGGGGTGCAGCTCGTCGTCGATCAGGACGAGGCCGCTGGTGATGCCGAGCACCGCCTGCTCGGGCGCCCGGTCGAGGTCCTCCGGCTCGCTTCCGGTGATGCTGCGCACGGCCCCCTGCAACTGTTCCTCGGCGACCTGGACGACCTGGGAGGGAATGCAGGTCGCGTGGGCGAAGGCGAGGACGGCGGTCTCCTCGCCGACGAAGAGCACCGTGCTGGTGCGCTCCTGTTCGGAATCGCCGGGGGTCCGGCAGGAGGTGCAGTCGTAGCTGCCGGGGGCGTTGTCGCCGATGAGCAGCCGGTCGGCTTCGGCATCGCCGATCTCGGCGCGTACGTCCTCGCTGACGTCGAGCATGCGCGGCACGGGTGGCTCCTCGAACTCGGTACGTGCGCCGGGCGGTTCCCGGCTCATGAAGGAGACAACGGGCGATCCGCCGCCGGGGTCACGCGGGAAGGCGAACGGAATCGAACCGGGGCCGCGGACGAGGGGCCCCGGGGGCCCGTGCGGACGGGGCCGGGGAGCCGTCCGGGGACACCGGCCGCGTCCGTCGGCGGGGGTCCGGCGCCGGGACGGAATGCGGAGGATCCGGATGTCCGGTATACGGGCGGAAGCGGGCCGAAGGGGCGGGGCGGTCGGATGGTGTGGATATCACCTCCTCCGGATAAGGCTGCGATAAGGATGAGTGAATTCCCGGTGGTGTGTTCATTTACGGGTGGCCATTGCCGGGGGAAACGGACGTCAACCGGTGGTTGTTATTCCGCTTGTTTCCGTCCCCCATTCGGGCCGGTGTGATGATCCTTTCAGAGACTGTGTGATTACTGTGTGTCCGTCGCGGAATCGCACGTTCGGCCGAGGGGTTATGGGGCGAACGTGTGTAGTGATCTTGTGACACAAGTGTGACCGGCGCGGGGCATGCGGATGCCCTGCGACCGGGTGACGCCCCCGCTTCCGCCGCCGTCCCGGGCCGCCTACGGTGAGGGGTATGGCACCCGTACCGAACCCTCCGGCCCGGCCCGACGACCCGCCGGGCGCGTATGTCGGCCTCACCTCCGAGGCCGCCGAGCGGCGCGCCCGGGAGCGCGGCTGGGCCACCGTCAGAGCGCTGCCCCCCGGCACCGTGATCACCATGGAGTTCCAGGCCGGCCGGATCAACTTCGAGGTCGACGCGGGCGTCGTCCGGCGCTGCTGGACCGGCTGAGTCCGCCGCGGCGCGGCCCGGACACGGCGAAGGCCCCGACCGGAGTCGGGGCCTTCGGTGTGCGCGGGGTCAGCCGCCGGCCACCGGCCGCGGGGCCGCGCCGCCGCGCGGTGCGCGGTCCGCGTGCGGCGCCGGGCGGCGGCTGCCGGAGGGCGGGACGGGGGGCCGCTCGGAGCGGGCCGGGTGGCCCTGGTGCCCGGACGGCCCGGACAGGGTGCGTGGACGGCCTCCCGCGGCCGTGACGACCGCCGGGGGGTGCCCGCTCCCGGTGGTCTCGCGGGCGGCGCTCTGCGGGGCGCCCTCGCCGACGGCCGGCCGGGCCGAGGGCGCGGGGCGGGGGGTGCCGGCGGCGACGGGCGCCGGGGCCGGGGTCCGGCCGCGGGCGGACAGCCACTCGCGGGCGGCGAAGATCCAGTTCTCGGCCCGGGTGATCAGCGGTTCGACCCAGGGCAGGCCCAGCAGGATCAGCAGCCCTGCGGCCCAGCCGAGGAGCACGTCGCTGAGCCAGTGCGTACCGAGATAGACCGTCGTGAGGCCGACGCCCAGGGAGACCAGCGCGGACATGGCCGACAGATAGCGCCTGGCCCGCGGGGTGGCGGCCAGGTAGGCGAGGATGCCCCAGGTCACGACGGCGTTCGCGGTGTGACCCGAGGGAAATATATCGCCGCCGGCGAAGAGCTCCGCCGATCCGATCCGGGTCGCGTAGTGCGGGCCGAGCCGGCCGAGGCCGATCTTGACCGCTCCCACCGACAGGTTGAGCAGCAGCAGCGAGGCGCCGAGCGTCAGCAGCGGCCGCAGCGTGTGCTGGCGCCAGGAGCGCCAGCCGAGCCAGCAGGCGACCATGACGGCCGTCGGTCCGCGCTGGCCGAGGACGACGTAGTAGTCGAGGAAGGCGTGGATGCCGGGCCACTGCTGGTACGGCCGGAAGAGCATGACCTTCCAGTCCAGGGCCACCAGCCAGGACGACATGAGCACGGCAATGACGATGGCCACGTAGAAGGCCAACGTCCCGCCGAAGAGAGCGATGCGGTGACGGCTCATCCGCGGTGTCTCTATCTTCGGCGGCTCCGGCTCCCGGTCCAGGCGGGCAAAGATGTCGGTACGCACCCAATCGACGTTACAGCGAGTGAGTGGGTGACCCGGTCGATCCGGGCGCTTTGTGATGACGATGTGATGTGGCCCGCGTCTCGTCGGGGCCTGTTTTCCCTGGCCGCTCCGGATTTCCCGATCTCTTTTTCCGTATTCCGCCGGAGGTCTTTCCATAAAAGCATTCGGTGATGGACGGAAAAAACTACCGGCGCGTATTCCGGCCGTATCCGCGGGTCCGTCGAGCTGAACGGACGGTGGCGGTCCGGTTACGGGAAGGCTTCGCCCGAAGGGCGCCGAGGGGTCCGGACGGCCCCGGATCCGGCCCTCCGGACCGGTCCGCGCAGGTCGCGCACGTGGCCGGGAAGGGGGGCGGCCGAACCGCCCGCCGTGGCGTACGCCACACTCGACGGCGCCGGGGGCTATGAGATCGGCCACGTGTGGCCCTGCCGAACTCGCGTACGCTGCGGATCACTCGCCCGTCGATGCCGGGTCCGGGGGACAGCGGTGCCGCGTCCCCGGGGTGCCCGCCGAGTGCGAGGGACTTCTTGGGAGGTAGCTGCATGTCAGGGACGACCACGGCCCGCATCCGTCTGCGCGAGGCCGCCGGCGGCGCCAACCGCTGGGTCGTCCTGGTCGTGCTCTGCCTCAGCCTGCTGCTCGTGGCGCTCGACGCGACCGTGCTGCACGTCGCCGTCCCCGCCGTCACCGAGGACCTGCGCCCCGGCGCCGAGGCCCTGCTGTGGATCGTCGACGCCTATCCGCTGGTCTGCGCCGCGCTGCTGATCCTCTTCGGCACGCTCGGTGACCGGGTGGGCAGACGGCGCGTCCTGCTGCTCGGCTACGCCCTCTTCGGCATCGCCTCGGCCGTCGCGGCCCTGGCCGGCAGCGCCGGGGTGCTCATCGCCGCCCGCGCGCTGCTCGGCGTCGGCGGCGCGATGATCATGCCCGCCACCCTGTCGATCCTGCGGCAGGTCTTCCCCGACCGGCGGGAACGGGCCGTGGCCATCGGCGTGTGGAGCGCCGTCGCCGCCGTGGGCGCCGCCACCGGACCGGTCATCGGCGGCTTCCTCGTCGAGCACTTCTGGTGGGGCTCGGTCTTCCTGGTCAACATCCCGCTGATGGCCCTGATGCTGCCGGTCGGCCGGCTGCTCCTCCCGGAGTCCCGGGGCGCCCACGACGGACCCTGGGACGTCCTCGGCGCGCTGATGGCCGCCGCCGGGGTCCTCGGCGTGGTCCTCGGGGTCAAACGGGCCGGCGGGGGCGAGGGACTGCTCGCCCCGGCCACCGTCCTGCCGCTGCTGGCCGGGGCCGGGCTGCTGGCCGCCTTCGTCCGCCGGCAGAAGCGGCGCACGCATCCGCTGGTGGACATCGGCATGTTCGCCCGGCCCGCCTTCTCCACCGCGGTCGGCTGCATCGTCCTCGCCATGCTGGCCCTGGTCGGCCTGGAGCTGATCGCCGTCCAGTACCTCCAGCTCGTCCTCGGCCTGAGCCCGCTGGAGACCGGGCTGCGCCTGCTCCCGCTCACCTTCGCCGCCATCGCGGCCGGCGCCACCGGTTCGTACACCCTGCGCCGGGTCGGCCCGCGCCGGATGGTCGGGGCCGGTTTCGTGCTGACGGCCGCCGCGGTGCTCACGCTGACCGCGATGGGCACGCACGACCGGCCCGCGCTGCTGACCGCCGCCTTCGTGGTGCTCGGCTTCGGCCTCCAGTCCACGCTGTTCGGCGCCTACGAGTCGATGCTCAGCGACGCGCCCGCCGACCGGGCGGGCGGCGCCGCCGCGATCGGCGAGACCTCCTACCAGCTGGGTGCCGGCATGGGCATCGCGCTGCTCGGCAGCGTCATGAACGCGGCGTACGCCCCCGGCCTCGCCGGGCTCCCCGACGAAGGCGTCCCGGCCTCCGCCGGCGCGGCCGCCGCGCACTCCCTCGGCGAGGCCTACCAGGAGGCCGCCCGGCTCGGCGGCCCGCTCGGCACCCTGCTGCGCACCACCGCCCGGGACGCCTTCGTCTCGGGACTGCACCTCACCCTGCTGGTCAGCGCCGGTCTGCTGCTGCTCGGAGCGCTCGCCGCACTCCGGCTGCCCCGCCTGATGGAGTGCCCGCCGCCGCACCGCGAACCCGTCCGCACCGGGGCCGGCCGGACGATGCCCGCGCCCCGCCCCGCGACGAGGAGCGCCGCGCCCGGCGCCGTCCCCGCCCCCGGCGAGCAGCCGGCCCGGGAGCGGCCCGAGGTGCTGCCCCGTCTTCCCGCGCGCCGCCGCCCGGCCGAGGCCACGGGCTCTGGACGCACGGCACACTGAGCCGTAACGTCGGCACGTCGCCCAATTAACACTGCTAGTTTTCGACGCGCCGACCCGGGCCGTCCACCGGCCCCGGTCGCCATCGACCCCGTACCGTGCGAGCCGCCGGAGGCACCCCCTCATGTCCACCGCCCCGTCCGCCAAACTCCCGCCCTTCGACCCCCGCGACCCGATCGGCATCGACGATCTGCTGGGCGCCGAGGACCTCGCGATCCGCGACACCGTCCGGTCCTGGGCCACCGACCGGGTCCTGCCGCACATCGCCGAGTGGTACGAGAACGGCGAACTGCCCGGCATCCGCGAACTGGCCCGCGAACTCGGCTCGCTCGGGGCGCTGGGCATGTCCCTGGAGGGCTACGGCTGCGCGGGCGCCACCGCCGTCCAGTACGGACTGGCCTGCCTGGAGCTGGAGGCCGCCGACTCGGGCATCCGCTCGCTCGTCTCCGTCCAGGGCTCCCTCGCCATGTACGCGATCCACCGCTTCGGCTCCGAGGAGCAGAAGCGGCGGTGGCTGCCCGGTATGGCGGCCGGCGAGACCATCGGCTGCTTCGGCCTCACCGAACCGGACCACGGCTCCGACCCCGCGGGCATGCGGACCTTCGCCGAGCGGGACGGCGAGGACTGGGTGCTCGACGGCCGCAAGATGTGGATCACCAACGGTTCCGTCGCCGGGGTCGCCGTCGTCTGGGCGCAGACCGACCGGGACGGCGGGGCCGCCGGCATCCGCGGCTTCCTGGTCCCCACCGACGCCCCCGGCTTCTCCGCACCGGAGATCAGGCACAAGTGGTCACTGCGCGCCTCGGTCACCAGTGAGCTGATCCTGGACGGGGTGCGGCTGCCCGCCGACGCGGTGCTGCCCGGCGCCACCGGACTGCGCGGCCCGCTCAGCTGTCTCAGCCACGCCCGCTACGGCATCGTCTGGGGGGCCATGGGCGCGGCCAGGTCCGCGTTCGAGACGGCCGTCGACTACGCGAGGACGCGTGAGCAGTTCGGGAAGCCGATCGGCGGCTTCCAGCTCACCCAGGCCAAGCTCGCCGACATGGCCGTCGAACTGCACAAGGGCATCCTGCTCGCCCACCACCTCGGCCGCCGGATGGACGCGGGCAGGCTCCGCCCCGAGCAGGTCAGTTTCGGGAAGCTGAACAACGTGCGGGAGGCCATCGAGATCTGCCGCACCGCGCGCACGGTCCTCGGCGCGAACGGGATCTCCCTGGAGTACCCGGTGATGCGGCATGCGACGAATCTGGAATCGGTGCTCACCTACGAGGGAACCGTGGAGATGCACCAGCTGGTACTGGGCAAGGCGCTCACCGGTCTGGACGCTTTCCGGTGAGCACCCTGCTCAGCTCTGGTTGAAGAAGCCGTCGGCCGGCCGGCCGACGGCTTCGCCGCTGACGACGTGGGTGTCGGCGGGGCTCAGCAGGAAGACCCGGGTGGCCACGCGGTCGATCGAGCCGCGCAGTCCGAAGATCAGGCCCGCGGCGAAGTCCACCACGCGCTTGGCGTCGGCCGCGTCCATGGACGTGAGGTTCATGATCACCGGGACGCCGTCCCGGAACAGCTCACCGATGCTCCGGGCGTCCCGGAAGCTGTCGGGGGTCACGGTGGCGATGCGGCGGCCCGTCTCCTCGGCCGTCTCGGTGGCCACCCGCACCCGCGGGTCGGTCACCCAGGCCTGGGCCTGGCCGGTCGTCCCGGTCCGCGCGCCCTCGGCGTACTCCTCGTCGTCGTAGTACCGCTCGTCGTTGTCCTCCACGAGGCCCAGCCAGGCACTCGCCTTGCGCACCGATCCCATGGACGCCTCCTCTCACCGCGGTTCCTTGGTGTTCCGCATGTCTTTCGTATCCCTATGGTCGTCCATGATGCGGATCGTGCGCCAAGGGGATAGGCGGCGCGCAGGGCATTCGTGACGGTACTGGTGCAGAACATGTGGCGATTCGTCAAGGTACGTCCCGCATACGGCCCCTGGACATAGGAAAATATGCTCCTCCGGTCCGTACGGGTGACATGGGGGACGTACGGGTGAACGGATCACTCGATACGATGCACGTCGCGCAGGCGGCCGAGCGCCGCGCACAACTGAACGACTCCCGGGGGATGGCCGTGTTCGGAATCGTCAGGCCCTGTGCCCACCGCCTGTCGGAGGGGCTGAAGACCGAGTGGATGGCCCATCTCTGCGGGCTCTGTCTGGCACTTCGCTCCGACCACGGGCAGTTCGCCCGGATCGTCACGAACTATGACGGTCTGATCGTCTCGGTCCTGACGGAGGCTCAGACCGAACGCACCCCCGCGCAGCGCCGCACCGCGGGCCCCTGCCCGCTCCGCGCGATGCGGACCGCGCCCGTCGCACGCGGCGAGGGCGCCCGGCTCGCCGCCGCCGTCTCCCTCGTGCTGGCCTCTGCCAAGGTGCGCGACCACGTCGCCGACCGGGACGGCCTGTTGGCGCGTCGCCCGGTGGCCGCCGCCGCCCGCCGGGTGGCCGCGGGCTGGGACCGGGCCGGGGCCCGCGCCGGAGCCCGGCTCGGCTTCGACACCGCCGTCCTCGTCGACGCCGTCGACCGGCAGACCGGCATCGAACGGCTCGCCGGCCCCGGCACCCCCGTGCTCACGGTCACCGAACCCACCGAGACCGCCACCGCGGCCGCCTTCGCCCACACCGCGATCCTCGCGGGCCGGCCCCGGAACGCCGGACCCCTGGCCGAGGCGGGCCGGCTCTTCGGGCGCCTCGCCCATCTCCTGGACGCCGTCGAGGACCAGGAGGCCGACGCCGCGTCCGGGGCCTGGAACCCGCTCACCGCCACCGGCACCTCGCGCGCCGAGGCCCGCAGGCTCTGCGACGACGCGCTGCACGGCATACGGCTGGCGCTGCGCGACACCGAGTTCACCGACGGCCGGCTCGCCCATGTGCTGCTCGCCCACGAACTGCGCCGCTCCGTCGACCGGGCCTTCGCCACGGACAGCTGCTCGCACCGGGAGGGCGGACTGCTCACCGCGTCCGGCGGCCCGTCAGAAACCGGGCCCACGGGCGCGTTCGGCCCGCCGCCCGGCAATCCGTACGCCCCGACGGGACCCGGCGCGCCCTTCGGCCCGCCGCAGCCGCCGCCCGAGCCCCCGCGCGACCGGCGCGGACTGATCATGGGCTGTCTGGTGTGGGCGGGACTCGCCTGCACCTGCCAGATGTGCTGCGGCACCTTCGAGGACCCCTGGAGCCACCAGCGGCGCGAAGGGTTGTGCAGCCAGTGCGACTGCGACTGCGGAAGCTGCTGCGACGCATGCGACTGCTGCAGCAACTGCGGCGACTGCTGCGACGGCTGTGACTGCTGCGACTGCGGCTGCGACTGCTGAGGCCGCGTCACCTTCGGGAACGGCGTACGGCCGTGGTCCCGTCCGGGGGACGGGACCGGTGAGGGGAGGGTGGTGCGGAGCTGTGTGTCCGGGGGCGCGCAGGGAAAGGGGCTCAGGCGCCGGTCACGGCGCGAGCGGGAAACGGAGAAGCAGAGGGCGCGCTCAACAGGAACAGGACCACACGCGACCGAAGTCGATGTGGGAGCGCCTGACCAGCCACTGCTGCGCATACATGGCACCAGTGGACCAGGCATCCGGGTGAACCGTCAACTGCCCCCGGACGCACGGCTCACAGTGTGGACGGGCTTGACAGCGCCCCGCGCACCGGGATTGTCTCGGAGCATCGGACCGGGCTGAGGGGCCCGTCCGGACGCCGTACCGAAAGCTGTTCTCCGTGCCGGGGGCGCGCGCCGTGCTCGACCGCCGCATCCACGGAGCTTCCGCATGCCCGCGCAGCCCTTCCCTCGTCCGCCGGTGCCTTCCGCACCCGTTGCCCCCGCCCCCGGCCCGCACCGCCGCACCCGCGCGGGTGCCCGGTGACGCCCGCCGCGTCTCTTGTCGTCGTCGGCGCGGGCCCCCGCGGCACCGGCCTCGTCGAACGCCTCGCCGCCAACGCCCCCGCCCTGTGGGACGGCCGCCCGCTCGACCTCCACCTCGTCGACCCCTACCCGCCGGGCGGCGGCCGGATCTGGCGTGACGGCCAGTCACCCCTGCTGTGGATGAACTCCATGGCCGAGGACGTCACCATGTTCACCGACGAGACCGTCCGCATGGAGGGCCCCGTGCGGCCCGGCCCCGCCCTCGACGCCTGGGCCGCCGCAGCCGGATCCGTCACCGACGACCCCCGGCTCCGCGCCGAGATCGAGGGCCTGCGGGGACAGGACTTCCCCAGCCGGCGGCTGCAGGGCGCCTATCTGCGCTGGGTGTACGCGCAGGCCGTCGCCGCGCTGCCGCCCTCCGTCACCGTCCACGAGCACCGCCGCCGCGCCCTGCGCGTCACCGGCCCCCGCGACGGCCGGCAGCGCGTCCACCTGGAGGGCGGCCCCCCGCTCGACGCCGACCTCGTCGTCCTCACCCTCGGCCACCTCGACGGCGAACCGGACGCCGAACAGCGCCGGCTCGCCCGCTTCGCCCGCCGCCACGGCCTCGTCCACCTGCCGCCCGACTTCACCGCCGACACCGATCTCGACGTCCTGCCCGCGGGCGAGCCCGTCATCGTGCGCGGTTTCGGACTCGCCTTCATCGATCTGATGGTGCTGCTCACCGAGGGCCGGGGCGGCCGGTACGAGAACGGGGCGTACGTGCCCTCCGGCCGGGAGCCCGTCCTGTACGTCGGATCGCGGCGCGGCGTCCCGTACCACTCCAAGATCGGTTACGGCTGGCAGGGCGAGCGGCCCGCCCTGCCGCGTTTCTTCGGGCCCGAGCGGACCGCCGAACTCCTCGGGCGGGGAGGCCCGCTCGACTTCCGCCGCGACCTCTGGCCCCTTGTCGACAAAGAGCTGGGCCACGCCCACTACCACCGGCTCTTCACCACCCATCCCGGGCGCACCGCCTCCGACCGGGCCTCCTTCGAGGAGAAGTACGCGGCCGCCGCACCGGGCAGCGCCGAGCTGAGGGAGCTGATAGCCGCCGCCGTCCCCGACCCCGCCGACCGGCTCGACCTGGACGCGCTCGACCGTCCGCTGGAGGGCGTGCGGTACGACTCCGCCGAGGCCCTCCAGGAGGCGACGCGCGCCTACATCGCCGCCGATCTCGCCCGCCGGCACGATCCGGAACACAGCGAGGACCTCGCGGTCTTCCTCGGACTCCTCTCCGTATACGGCCAGTTGGCCGGGATCGGGGACATCGGCGACCACTGGCACGGCTTCTTCAGCTATCTCGCCTCCGGCCCGCCCGGCCCCCGGCTGCGCCAGCTCCTCGCCCTGTCCGAGGCCGGGATCGTCCGTTTCCTCGGTGCCGGCACGACGGTCGAGACCGACGAGGACAAGGGCCTCTTCCGCGCCCGCGGCACCACCGTCCCGGGGGCGTGGACCGAGGCCCGCGCCCTCGTCGAGGCCCGGCTCCCGGACCCCTCGACCCGGCACACCCGTTCCGCCCTGCTCCGCGCGCTGTACGAGGACGGGGCCGCGGCCACCGCCTCCGGGCTGCTCGCGGTCGACCCGGCCGACGGCCGGATCCTCGGCCGCGACGGAACCCGCCACCCCCGCCGCTTCGCGCTCGGACCCCACACCTCGGCCCGCACCAGCGGCGCCTTCACCCGGCCACGCACCGGAGGTGTGACGTTCGCCCAGAACGACGCCACCGCGCGCGCCGCGCTGGAGGCCCTGCTGCGGATCACGACCGGGGCCACCGGGCTCCGGACCCACGGGGAGGGTTCCCACGCGGGGCCGGCCCCCGAATCCGTCCCTGCCGACGGGCCGGCTTCCGAAGCAGCCCCGGTCTCCGGGGCTGTCCCTGCCTCGGCCTCCGGACCCGTCCTCGTTCCCGGGCCCGCTGCTGGGCCCGCCTCCGAGTCAGCCCCCGTCTCCGGGGCCGTCCCCGCCACCGCCCTCGGCCCCGTCCTCGCTCCCGCCTCCGAGCCAGCCACCGCGTCCGAAGCAACCCCCGCCCCGGAATCCGACCCTGCCTTCGGGCCCGCCTCCGAAGTAGCCCCTGCTTCCGGGCCCGCCTCTGCCTCCGCCTCCGGACCCGTCCCCGCCCCCGGGCCCGTCCTCGCTCCCGCCACCGCGTCCGAAGCAACCCCCACCCCCGAACCTGCCCCCGCCCCCGAACCGCCGGACCGGTTCTGACCCTTCTGCGGGGTTCCGCCGCCGGGCGCCGTGCGGCCCGGTGCCGTAGTGGCCCGTCGGGGCGCGGACCCCGCACCGACCTTCGAAAGAGCCCGTCATGTCACCCTTCCGACCGCTCCATCTGGCCGCCGAGATCGGCGGCCCGCCCCGGTACGACCCGGCCCACTACACGGGCCTCGCGCGTCTCGCCGAGCGCGGGGCCCTGGACTTCGTCACGCTCGGGGACTCCTTCGCCCGGCCCGGCCCCGACGCGCTCGCGGTGCTCTCGCGCGTCGCGCCCGCCACCCGCAGGGTCGGGCTCGTGCCGAGGATCGCCACGACCCACGGCGACCCGTTCACCGTGGCCTCCGCCGTGGCCACGCTGGACTGGGTCAGCCGGGGCCGGGCGGGCTGGTGCGTGGACGTGTCGACGACCGAGGCGGAGGCCCGGCTGTTCGGCCGCCGCACCGCGCCCGCCGCAGGACTGTGGAGCGGGGCCGCCGCATCCGCCGCGGCGGGGGAGCGGCTGTGGGACGGCTGGGCGGAGGGGGCGCGGGAGCCGGACGGCGCTCCCGCTTCCCGGCAGCGGGAGGCCGCCCCGCCGCCGCCCCCGCAGGGCCGCCCCGTGACCGTCGTGGACGGCACGGCGGATCCGGCCAGGGAGGTCGCGGCCCGCCACGCCGATGTGGTCCTGGTCCGGGCCACCACCCCGGAGCGGACCGCCGAGATCGGCGGCGACGTGCGCCGCCGCGCCGCGGACCACGGACGCGACCCCGGTGAGCTGCGGGTCCTCGCCGCGCTCACCGTCGACCTCGGGGACGCCGAGGCGCCGCCGGAACCCGGACTGGCGAGCGGGCCGCCGCTCGCGGGGCACGGCACGTACTACCGGGGCGGCCCGGTCGACCTCGCCGATCTCATCACCCGCTGGCACCGGTCCGGGGCCGTCGACGGATTCCACCTCACCCCGATCACCCCCGGACGCGACCTCGAACGGATCGTCAACGGGACCGTGGCCCTGCTCCAGCACCGCAGCCTCTTCCGCACCTTCCACCCCGGCGGCACCCTGCGCGAGCACCTGGGGCTGGTCCGCCCGGCCGGCCGGCGCAGCCGGGCGGGGGAACGGGTATGACGACCGCCCCGGAACAGATGTGCCTCGCCGTGCGCTTCCCGGATGCGAACGGTGGAACGGCCCGGCGGGAACCCGGCGCGCCGGACCGGAACGAGTTCTCCGCGCTCGAACACCTCGCGCGTACGGCCGAACGCGGGCTGTTCGACTTCCTCCTCCTCCCCGGGCCGCCCCGGCCGCCGGCGCACGCGGGAGCGCGGGGCCCGGGGAGCGGTACCGGCTACCCCGACCCCCTCACCGCGCTGGGCGCGCTCGCGGCCGTCACCGACCGGATCGGCCTGGCCGCCACCGCGGGCACCGCGCCCGGGGAGCCGTACCTCCTGGCCCGCAGGCTCGCCACGCTCGACCACCTCAGCGCGGGCCGCGCCGGATGGCACGCCGCCGGGGAGCCCGGGGGCGGTGACCAGGAGGACGCACGCGCCGAGGAGTTCCTCACCGCCGTCCGGACCCTGTGGGACTCCTGGGCCCCCGACGGCACCCCGCGCCCCTTCGCCCACCGGGGCCGGCACTTCGTCTCCGAGGGCGAGTTCACCGTCCCGCGCTGCCCGCAGGGGCGCCCGGTGGTCATCCGGACCGGGGACACGCCGCGGGACCGCGCCGCGGCCGCGGCCTCGGCCGATGTCCTCGTCGTCCCGCTCGGCACCCCCGCCCGGGGCCGGGCGCTGCGCGCGGACCTGGACGGGCGGCTGGCCGCGCACGGGCGGCGCCCGGACGAACTGAAGATCCTGCCGGGCATCGGGGTGGTGCTGGGGGACAGCGACGCCGAGGCGCGGCGGCGGGCGGCGGGGATCCGGCCGCAGCGTTCGACGGACCGCCAGCCGTTCGTCGGCAGCCCGCGGACCGTGGCGGCCGGGCTGGCGGAGTACGTCGCGGAGGGGGCCGCCGACGGATTCCTCCTCGTGCCCCGGCTCACCCCGGGCGGTCTCGGCGCATTCGTCGACCGGGTGGTCCCGCTCCTCCAGGAACAGGGGGTGTTCCGCACCGCGTACACCGGCTCCACGCTGCGGTCGCACCTCGGACTCGACGAGCCGGTGTGGAAGGGTTGATCCCATGAGCACGGATGCGCAGGCGGAACGCGACTGGAACCACTGGCACGAGGAGCGGACCGCGACGGTCGCGTCGCCGTACGGACCGCTCTCCCTCACCGGCACCCACTGGCTCTCCGACCACCCGGAGGGGCGAATTCCGGCCGTCCCGGGTCTCTGGCGGGAGGACGGCGACCGGATCGCGCTCACGGCGGGCCCCGAGGACGGGCTGACCGTCGACGGGGAACCCCTCACCGGGCAGGTCCTGCTCGGCGCCGACCGGGGTCCGATCGAGGCGTCCCGGGTGGCCGCGGGGCGGCGCAGGCTCGTGGTGCTGAGCCGTGAAGGACTGTGGGCGGTACGGGACTTCGACCCGGACGCGCCGGCCCGGCGGGCCTTCCGGACCATCGAGGCCACGCCCTACGACCCGCGCTGGAGCGTGCCGGGCACCTTCCGGCCGTACGAGACCGCGCACAGCGTGCGGGTGGAGAACGCCGACGGCGTCGAGCGCGGGCTGGGGCTCGGCGGGGAGATCGCCTTCACCCTGGACGGCACCCCGCACACCCTGCGGGTCGCGGTGGAGGACGACGGCTCGCTCTGGGCGGTCTTCGCGGACACCACCAGCGGGAACAGCAGCTACCGCTTCCGGTTCCTGCGGCCGGCCGCCCCGGCCGCGGACGGTTCGGTGACCGTCGACCTCAACCGCGCGCTGCTGCCGCCGTGCGCCTTCGCCGACCACTTCATCTGCCCCTTCCCGCCGCCCGGCAACACGCTCCCGGTGGCCGTCGAGGCGGGGGAGCGGCGGCGGATCGACGGCTGAGCGGCCCGGCGCGACGGCCCCGGCGGAGCGTTCTCCGCCGGGGCCGTCCGCTGTCCCGGACGGTGCGACCTCAGGCCAAAAGGTGGTCTTGCGCCGGAAGTTGACGCCTTGAATACTCCGCTGCAGCGCTTGTCAGGGACACGGCGGTTCCGGAATGCGGACGCGTGCCGTGCGCCTGACTGCGCCTCACGGGTCCGACCACCCCACAGGCGGACCCCCGACCCCCCTCGGGAGGGAACAAGTGAGGATCAAGCGCACCACCCCCCTCAGCGGTACCGCCAGACGCAGCCGGGCCGTCGCCCTGGCCGCCGGTCTCGTGGCGGTCGCCGCGCTCGCCGTCCCCAGCGCACAGGCCAGCACCACCGGTACGTACAGCGTGAACCAGCTCTCCGCCGCGAGCGACGCCGTGCTCGGCGCCGATGTGGCCGGCACGGCCTGGAACGTCGACCCCGTGACGAAGAAGGTCGTCGTCACCGCCGACAGCCGGGTCACCGACGCGCAGATCCGGCACATCAAGGAAACCGCCGGCGCCAACGCCGGAGCCCTGCGTGTCGAACGCACCTCCGGCACCTTCAGCAAGCTGCTCTCCGGCGGCGACGCCATCTACGCGCCCGGCTGGCGCTGCTCCCTCGGATTCAACGTCCGCAGCGGCAGCACGTACTACTTCCTGACGGCGGGCCACTGCACCGACGGCAACCCGCCCTGGTACACCAACTCCTCCAACACCACGTACATCGGTCCGACCGTCGGGTCGAGCTTCCCGAACAACGACTACGGCATCGTCCGCTACGACAACGCCTCCGTGGCCCACGCGGGCACCGTGGGCAGCGTCGACATCACCAGCGCGGCCAACGCCACGGTGGGGATGTCCGTCACCCGCCGCGGCTCCACCACCGGCATCCACAGCGGCAGCGTCACGGGGCTGAACGCCACGGTCAACTACGGCAACGGCGAGATCGTCTACGGCATGATCAGGACGAACGTCTGCGCCGAGCCCGGCGACTCCGGCGGCCCGCTGTACTCCGGCTCCAAGGCGATCGGCCTGACCTCGGGCGGCAGCGGCGACTGCAGCTCGGGCGGCACGACGTTCTTCCAGCCGGTCACCGAGGCGCTCAGCGCGTACGGCGTCAGCGTCTACTGACGCCGGGTCCGGCCGGCTCCGCGCTCCGGAGCCGGTCGAGCCTCGAATGCGCCGGTCGAACACCCCGAGCCCCCGCCCGAATTACGGGCGGGGGCTCCCGCGGACCCCGCGGCTTTTGAGATGATGTGCCGCAGGACGGTCGCGCAGGAGCAACGGGGGCGGATGCTGTGCCGCCCGGAGGAATGCCCTCCGGGAACCCCCGGCAGACACCCCAGGGGGTTCCAGGTCCGTGAAACGCATCGGAGTGACCGGCCATCGCAGCATTCCGCAGGAGGTGCACGAGCATGTGCTCGCGGCGATGCGGGCGGCGCTCGGCGGCATCGACGGCTGTGTGGAGGCGCTCTCCAGTCTGGCCGTCGGGGCCGACCAGATCTTCGCCGACCTCGCCCTCGCCCAGGGCGCCCGGCTGACCGCGGTCATCCCCAGCGGCGACTACGAGGACTGCTTCGCCGACGGCGCCGAGCTGGCGCGCTACCGGGCCCTCAAGGCCCGTGCCGTGCGCGAGGTCAGGCTCGACTTCCCGCACTCCACCGACGAGGCCTACTACGCGGCCGGCGCCTATATCGCCGACCACTGCGACCGCCTGCTCGCGGTCTGGGACGGCCGCCCCGCCCGGGGCCTCGGCGGCACCGGCGACATCGTGACCTACGCCCGCGGCCTCGGCCGCCCGGTCACGGTGATCTGGCGCGACGGGGTGGAGCGCGCCTGACCCCGACGGCCCGTCACATCTGGTGGCGGGCCAGCCAGTCCGTGTGCTGCGGGGAGACGATCCGCTCCGTCTCGAAGACCGCGCGCGGCCACTGCCGCTCGGTGAGCGTCGTCTCCATGGCCACCTGCATCGACTCCAGGTCCTTCTCCACCAGCGAGTGGGCCGAGATCAGCGGGTGGTGGCGGCGCATCTCCACCCAGGCGAGACAGGAGGCCGCCGCGGCGGAGAGCACCCCGGTCAGTGCGAAGGACTGCCCGGCCGAGAAGGCCCTGAACAGCGAGAGCAGCAGCGCGAGCGCCGTCAGCGCGGCGATCGTCGACGACCAGACGAGCGTGGCCCGCCGGGACACCTCCTGCCGCCTGCGGTACCAGGTGCGCTGCTCGATGAGCCGGTCGCGCACATAGGTCTCCTTGCGCACCGTGAATGCCTTGTCCCGCAATGCGCGCATGGAATCCGTGATCAGCCCGCCGGAATCCGCCGTGAGATCCCGGGGATCGGCCCACCCCACCTTCCGCAGCTCCTGAAGCCCCTCCTCCAGCCGGTTGGCGAACACGGCCTCCGGGTGCTGGGTGCCCGTATCGAAAGGTGAGCCATGCACGGAGTAGCGCCAGCACATCGATTTGATGAACTCCGCCGCGGACCGATTCAGTTGCCAATGCGACTTTGCTTTCCGCCGCGACGCCAGATACGTCGTCACCAGCACCCCCGCGTACGCCAACACCGCCGCACAGTCCGTGAGTTGGAGCCCCCCGGCCACCTCCGCCCGCCACGGCAGCGCGGCCGGTACCGTGCCCGCGACCAGCAGGATCAGCTGCCAGCGGGTCGTATTCACCGCCTCCCGCTGACGGGAGACCGCAATGGCGTCCGTGTGGTGAAACAGCTCCGGCAGATCAGCGTTCCTGAAGACCATGCTCTGCAGTGGTCCGGGAATCGCCGTCATGTTCGCTCCCGTCTGCGGTTATGTCGTCACCCAGATGGCGGAATCTTAAGTTCCGCTTGATCGGGGCCGGTCCCGTGTGACGCTCTCGTTCCAAGTCGGCGACCTCAGTTGCCAACCGAGGTCATGAGAGTAAAGTCGTGCCGCCGGACACTGCAATGGTGCAGGTACCAACGCTGGTTTCCTGTCCGGAACCATTCCATCGGAACGAATCCCCTCAAGGACGGCCGTGAAGACCATCGAATCCTCCCTCTCCTTCGCCGGTGCGAAGAAGAGCCGTGTGCCGCTCGCCGCGATCGACGCGCGTGGTGGCGAAGCCGCCAGGAAGCTCGGTCGGGTGCATGTCGCCTCCGCCGGCCGCCCCAGCCAGGCATCCACGTTCAACTCATCACTCTGACAACACCCGTATACGGAACACTCCGCCCGCGCGGTCGTCGTCCGGATCACCCTTCCGGGCTGGCTAGACTGGTGGAATGACAGGACCCCTGGTCCCTTTCCGTGAAGTAGTACTCAAGGTTCACAGCAGGTGCGATCTTGCCTGTGACCATTGCTATGTCTACGAACATGCAGATCAGAGCTGGCGAACCCGTCCGAAAACAATCTCTGACGAAGCCATCTTCAGGACTGCTCAGCGGCTGGCTGAGCATGCCAAGACACATGCACTGCCCTCCGTGTCAGTAATCCTGCACGGAGGGGAGCCCTTGCTGGCGGGCCCCGCCCGGTTGCGCCGGGTGTGCGAGGAGCTGACCGCCGCCTTCGACGGCATCGCCGCGCTTGATCTCCGGATCCATACCAACGGCCTGCAGCTCAGCCCGCGCTATCTCGACCTCTTCTGCGAGTACGACGTCAAGGTGGGGATCTCCCTCGACGGCGACCGCACGGCCAATGACCGCCATCGTCGCTTCGCCGACGGGCGCAGCAGCCATCCGCTGGTCCTCAGAGCGGTCGAACTGCTCCGGCAGGAGCGCTACCGCCATCTCTACCTCGGTCTGCTCTGCACGATCGACATCCGGAACGACCCGCACGCGGTGCTCGACGCGCTCACGGAGCTCGAACCGCCGCTGATCGACTTCCTGCTGCCGCACGCCACCTGGGACGATCCCCCGCTGCGGCCGGACGGTTCGCCCACCGCCTACGCCGACTGGCTCCTCGCGGTCCACGACCGCTGGCAGGAGCAGGGGCGTCCGGTGCCGGTGCGGATCTTCTCCTCGGTCGCCTCGACGCTGAACGGCGGCCCCAGTCTGACCGAATCGCTGGGCCTCGCCCCGACCGACCTCGTCGTCGTCGAGACCGACGGCCGGCTGGAGCAGGTGGACTCGCTGAAGAGCGCCTACGAGGGCGCGGCGGCCACCGGCTTCGACGTGTTCTCGCACCCCTTCGACGAGGTCGCCGCGCACCCCGGGGTGCGCGCCAGGCAGCTCGGTCTGGCGGGCGTCAGCGAGACGTGCCGGTCCTGCCCCGTCGTACGTTCGTGCGGGGGAGGGCTGTACACCCATCGCTACGCCTCCACGGAGGAGGGCGACGGCTTCGACAACCCCTCGGTCTACTGCCAGGACCTCGCCGCGCTGGTGCGGGGCATCGAGGCCCGTACCCCGGTGTACGCGGTGGCTCCCGCCGTGACCGACCCCGGTGAACTGCTCGCGGCCCAGGAGGACCTGACCCGCACCCTGCTCGCCCGGCTCCACGCCGATCTGGACGGCAGGGGCGGCGAGGCCTGGGCGGCGGCCTGGGAGCTGGCGGGCGTGCTGGAGGGCTCGCCCGAGGGCGCCGGGGCGCTGGACGCCGTGCTCGCCCACCCGTACGCGCGCACCCGGCTGCTCGACGCGCTGGACGCCCTGCACGAGGAACGGGCGGACGCCGTGGCCGGGGCCGTGGACGGGGTGCGGGCCCTGCTGGCCGCCGCCGCCGTGCGCGCCGGTCTCGACGGGCTCCGGGTGCCGGTCTCCCTGCGCGACGGCGAGGTCGTCCTGCCCTCCGTCGGCCGGCTCACGGTCGCCGGTCCCGACGGGAACGGCACCGTGCTGCTGCGCGCGGCCGGCGGCGGGTTCCTGGTGGCCCCCCCGGCCGGCGGCCCCGAACGGCGGATCCGGCACACCGGGACGGCGGAGCCCGGCTGGCTGCCGGTGCGCGCGTTCGCCGCGCCCGGGGACCTGCCGGGCGGCGGCTTCGTGATCGACGACCTCGACCCGTACCGCGACTGCTTCGCCGCACCCGCCGCCACGCTCGACGCGGCGTCCGCCGAGCGGCTGGGCGCCGCGCTCACGGCCGCCCGCGCCCTCGTCGAGGAGCGGGCCCCCGCCTTCGGCGCGGCCTGCGCCGACCTCCCGTTCGTCTTCACCCCGCTCACCGGCACGGAGCCGGGCGAGCCCCAGGTGGGCCGGCACGGATACGGCGCGCTGGGCATCGGCGCGGACGAGCGCGCGGACACCCTGGCACTCGCCCTGCTGCGCGGTGTCCGCCGGGCGAGAATCCGCGCACTCGTGGACGTCACGGATCTTTACGCGGCGGACGGCTCCTGGGACCATCGAATGCCCTGGGGGGAGGAATTGGTTCCGTTTTCCCGGCTGTTGTCGGAGACCTATGAGCGGATCGCGCTCGCCGCATTCGACGCGCACTACCGGGACGGAGTCGCCCAGGCGCTCGACGCCTTGGAGGGGGCCGCCGAACTCACCATCGGCGGAAAGCATCTGCTGGCCCTGATGCGAAAAGAATTCTGAATCCTGGATTCCGGTTCGAGGGGAGTGATGTGGGGGAGGCGGACAACTGGGAGGAACGGTCGCAGACCCCACGCGATCACGCGTGCGACCGCGAGGGTCGGGGAACGGATGACTGAAAAGTGGCGTTGAATGACCGAACGCCATGGGGGTGGAGCAAGGTCCGCTCCGGAATGATGAATTCGCTCGCATTCACTTCACTCCTCGGGTGCGGGTGCTCACACAGGACGGGGGTCGTGTGCACGGGACGACGCAGCAGCGAGCGGCGGACCATCGGCCGTACTTCTTCTTGAGTTACGCCCATACACCGGGGTACGGCGGTGGCACGGACCCCGATATGTGGGTCGAGCGGCTCTTCCAGGATCTCTGCGGCCATGTGATGGCCATGACCGATCTTCCGGCCGGCGCCCCCGCGGGCTTCATAGACCGCGAGATACGCTCCGGCGAGGGCTGGTCGGAACGGCTCGGAGAGGTGCTCGCCACCTGCCGGGTGTTCGTACCGCTGTTCTCGCCGCGCTACTTCGCCAGTGAGATGTGCGGCAAGGAGTGGTACGCGTTCGCCCAGCGCGCCATCCACCACCGGGCCCGCTCCAACCAGCCGGCCGAGGCGATCGTCCCGGCCCTCTGGGTGCCCGTGCCGCCCAGTCAGCTGCCCGGACCCGCCGAACGATTACAGTTCAACCACCGTGATTTCGGGGACCGTTACGTCAGTGACGGACTCTACGGACTGATCAAGCTCAAACTCTTCAACGAGGAGTACGAGCGCGCCGTCTACGAACTCGCCAAACGCATCGTCAGCGTCGCCGACACGGTTCGGCTCGGCACCGGCCGGCCCGTCGACTACCGGCTCGCCCCCAGCGCCTTCGGCTCGGCCGGCGGCGGGGCGGGCGGCCCCCGCCCGATGCAGGTCACCATCGCCGCCGCCACCCGCCACGACCTGCCCGAGGGCCGCAACGCCGACTACTACGGCGACAACCCGCAGGACTGGAACCCCTACCACCCCGACGCCGCCCGGCCCCTGGCCTACGTCGCCGAGGACCTGGTGCGCTCCCTCAACTACCAGGCCACCATCGCCTCCTTCGACGAGGACCCCGGCCCGCCCGGCATCAAGCAGGGACCCGCCACCCCGGAGATCCTCCTCGTCGACCGCTGGGCGCTCCGCGACGAGGAGCGCTGCCGCAGACTCGCCGCCTTCGACGCCGAACACCGCCCCTGGGTGACGATGATCGTCCCCTGGAACCGCGACGACCACGAGAGCCGGGCGGCCGAGGCCGAACTGACCGCCAAGCTGGAGCGGACCATGCCCACCAAGATGCGCCAGGGCCGCGCCTACTGCCGGGCCGCCGCCAAAGGCGTACCGAGCATGGAGGCCTTCGGTCAGATCCTGCCGCAGGTGGTCGAGGTCGCCGCCCAGCAGTACCTCAGACACGCGGCCGTCTATCTGCCCGCCACCGGCGGCGGAGGCCCCACCGAACGGACACGGCTGATGGGACCGATGGCGCAGACCCAGTACATCCCCGAGACACATGACGCTGCGACGGATGCGGAGGACACGGATGACGGCCGGTCGTGACGGGCGCATCGTCACCTTCTACTCGTACAAGGGCGGCACCGGGCGCACCATGGCCCTGGCCAACACCGCCTGGATCCTCGCCGCCAACGGCAAGCGGGTCCTGGCCGTCGACTGGGACCTGGAGGCGCCCGGACTCCACCGGTTCTTCCACCCCTTCCTCGACCCGTCGACGCTCGGCGCCACCACCGGCGTCATCGATCTGATCACCGAGTACGCCTGGGCCGCCACCAGCCCGGTGCAGCGGGCCGACGACTGGCACCGGGACTACGCGCGGATCCAGCCGCACGCGGTCTCGCTCACCCCCGAGGCGCTCGGCTGGGAGTTCCCCCAGGGCGGCACGCTCGACTTCGTCTCCGCCGGACGGCAGAACCGCGAGTACTCCGCGACCGTCTCCACCTTCGACTGGGACAACTTCTACGACCGGCTCGGCGGCGGCCACTTCTTCGACGCGCTGCGCGAGGACATGAAGGCCAACTACGACTACGTCCTCATCGACAGCCGTACCGGCCTCAGCGACATCGCCGACATCTGCACCGTCCACCTGCCCGACGTCCTCGTCGACTGCTTCACCCTCAGCGACCAGTCCATCGACGGCGCCGCCTCGGTCGCCCGGCAGATCTCCGAGCGGTACACCGGCCGCCCCATCTCCATCTTCCCCGTCCCGATGCGCATCGACGAGGGCGAGAAGGAGAAGGCGGACGCCGGCCGCGCGCTGGCCCGGCTGAAGTTCGACCGGCTGCCGCGCGACCTGTCGGGCGACGAACTCACCGCCTACTGGGGCGCGGTGGAGATTCCGTACCGCCCCTACTACGCCTACGAGGAGACCCTGGCCACCTTCGGGGACGAGGCAGGGCTCACCAACTCGCTGCTCTCCGCCTTCGAACGGCTCACCGCCGTCATCACCGACCAGCAGATCACCGCGATGCCGCCGGTCGGGGAAGAGGTGCGGCTGCGCATCCGGGACGCCTTCACCCGGCGCAGGCCCGCGCTGCCCGCCGATCTCTTCCTCAGCTATGTGGCGGAGAACCGGATGTGGGCCGACTGGATCGAGTCCGTCCTGACCCGGGCCGGTTTCCGCGTCGTGCCCCGTGACGTCTCCGCCGACCGGGAACCCCAGGACACCGCGGTCACCTCGGAGAACGCCGCCCGTACCGTGGTGCTGCTCTCCAGCGCCTACCTCAAGTCGCAGCGCGCGGTGAACCTCTGGGACCGGGCCGTCGCCGAGGACCCGGGCGGCGGGCGGCGCCATCTGCTGCCGCTCAGGGTCGGTGACGTCCGGCTCTCCGCGCCCTACATCGACCGCAACCCCGTCGATCTGTTCCGGCTCGACGAGGTGCACGCCACGGCCGCCCTGTTACGCGCACTGGACCGGCCGGTGCAGCTCACCGACGCCGTCTCGCCCGGCCCGCGCTTCCCCGGCACCGTCCCCCGGATCTGGAACGCGCCGCCGCGCAACCCCGGCTTCACCGGCCGCTCCCTGGTCCTGGAGCGGATGCGCGACCAGCTCGGCGGCGGCATGGCGGTCGTCCTGCCGCAGCCGCAGACCCTGTACGGACTCGGCGGCGTCGGCAAGACCCAGGTCGCCCTGGAGTACGTCCACCGGTTCATGGCCGACTACGACCTGGTCTGGTGGATATCGTCCGAGCAGACCGACGACGTGGTCGCCGGTCTCGCCGAACTCGCCGTCCGGCTCGGGGCCCAGGGCGGCGACGACATGGCGGCCGCCTCGCAGGAGGCCGTTGACCTGCTGCGGCGGGGGGTGCCGTCGGACCGCTGGCTGCTGGTCTTCGACAACGCCGACGATCCCGAACGGCTCCGCCGCTACTTCCCGCAGGGCGGCTCCGGCCACATCCTGGTCACCTCCCGCAACCAGGCCTGGTCGCAGCACGGCGACGCGCTGCCGGTCGACGTCTTCCTGCGCGAGGAGTCCATCGAGCACCTCCAGCGCAGGGCGCCGGGGCTGAGCGACGAGGACGCCGCCCAGGTGGCCACCGCGGTGGGCGATCTGCCGCTCGCCGTCGAACAGGCGGCGGCGTGGATCGCGGAGACCGCCACCCCGATCGACACCTACCTGGAGATGCTGGCCCAGCAGGCCCCCGAGGTCCTGGCCCTCAACCAGCCGGCCGGCTACCCCGAGCCGGTCGCCGCGACCTGGAACATCTCCATCCAGCGCCTCAAGGAGCGCTCGCCCGCGGCGGTGCGGCTGCTCCAGCTCTGCGCCTTCTTCGCACCCGAGCCGATCTCGGGGAACCTCCTGTACAGCAAGGAGATGATCGAGGCGCTGAAGCCGTACGACGCCTCGCTCCAGGAGAAGCTGGTGCTGGGCCGGGTCATCCGGGAGATCGGCCGGTTCGCCCTGGCCAAGGTCGACCAGGTCTCCAACTCCATCCAGGTGCACCGGCTGGTCCAGGCCGTCATCCGGGCCCAGCTCACCGAGGAGGAGCAGCAGGACGCCCGGCACGCGGTCCACCGGATCCTGGCGGGTGCCCGTCCCGATGACGACGAGCCGATCGACAACCCCGCCAACTGGCCGCAGTTCGCGACGATATGGCCGCACCTCGGCCCGTCCGACGCCCGCAACTGCAAGGAGCCCGAGGCCCGCAGGCTGCTGATCGACCGGGTGCGCTATCTGTGGAAGCGCGGTGACTTCAGGACGGCGAGCACGCTCTGCGAGGAGCTGCGCGAGATCTGGCGCGAGACGCTGGGCGAGCGGGACATCCAGTACCTCTACCTCTGCTTCCACCTCTCCAACCTCTACCGCTCGCGCGGCCGGTACGTGGAGGCGAGGGAGCTCGACGAGATCACCCTGTCCACCCAGCGCGAGGTGCTGGGGCCGGAGCATCCGCACACGTACATGAGCACCAGCAGCCTGGCCACCGACCTCGGCACGCTCGGCGAGTACACCAGGGCGATCGAGCTGGCGACGGAGGCCACCGACGGGTTCAACCAGATCTTCCACGAATCGCACCCCAGGGCGCTGGCCGCGGCCAACAACCTGGCCTTCACCCTGCGGTCCATCGGCCAGTACGCGAGGGCCCGCGAGATCGACCAGGACGTCTTCGACCGGCGGCGGGAGGTGCTGGGCGAGGAGCATCCGTACAGCCTCTCCTCGGCCATGAACCTCGCCCGCGACCTGCGGGACGTCGGCCGGTACGAGGACTCGGTCGGCATCCTCAGCCGGACCTACGACAGCTACAAGGCGACGCTCGGCCGGTCCTTCCCCGGCACGCTCAGCGCGGCCAAGAGCCTCGCGGTCTCGCTGCGCCGGGCCGGCCGGCTGGAGGACGCCCGCCGTCTGACGGTGGCGACCCGGGCCCGCTACCGGGCCAAGTACACCTCCGCCAACCCGGAGTCGCTGGCCTGCGACCTCAATCTGGCCGCGGACCTGTTCGCGGCGGGCGAGGCGGCGGAGGCGCGGGACACCGCGCAGGAGGTCGTCGACCAGTACATGAAGGTGCCGGGGGAGAAGCACCCGTACACCCTGGCGGCCCTGAACAACCTGGGGGTGTACCTCTCGGGCACCGGCGCGGCCGAGGAGTCGGAGATCGTGCTGACCCGGGTGGTCGCCTCGATGCGCGAGGTGTACGGGCCGGAGCACCCCAACACGCTGTTCAGCGTGATGAACCTGGCCAACGCCACGGCGGACCGGGGCGATCTGGACCTGGTGCTGACGACCGAACGACGGCTGACGGTGCAGTTCCGGGACGCCCTGGGCGCCCACCATCCGGAGACGCTGTCCATGAAGTCGAACATGGCGGTCACGCTCGACGCGATGGAACGGGGCGACGAGGCGGCCCAGGTCAGGGCCGAGACGGTCGAGGAACTGTCGCGGCAGCTCGGTGACGACCATCCGCTGACCCGGATCGCCCGGGACGACAGCAGGTTCCAGCGCGAACTGGAACCGCAGGCGGTGTGAGGAGGGAGCGCCCGGTTCCGCCGGGCGCTCCCGGCCCTCAGGTGTCCAGCAGCCAGTTGAGGATGCGGGGCAGGGCGTGCAGCGCGTCGAAGTGCGCTGCCGCCGGTTCCACCACGACCGTGGCGCCGGGGATGCGGCTCGCCAGCCAGCGGGTGTGCGAGACCGGTGAGAACACGTCCTTCTCGCCGTGCCACAGCAGCACCGGGCCGGTGATGGAGGCGGGGTCGAAGCCCCAGGGATGGCTGAACGCGAGGGCGTCGTCGATCCATCCGTACGCCGAGGTCCGCAGCCCCTCGCTGTAGTTGCGCAGCAGCATCGTGCGAACCCCGGCGTCGTTGACCACCATCCGGTCGGAGTCGGTCAGCTCCCGCCGCAGATCGTCGATCAGCCGGACCGGGTTGTGCCGGATCACCGCGGACCGCGAGATGAAGGACTGCGCGAGCCCGTCGGGGTCGGCGGTCGCCGCGGTGTAGGCCAGCACATTGGAGGGCGCCATCCCCTCGAACCAGTCGAGCCCCTCGGCGTCCCGGGGCGCCAGACCGACCAGGGCGGCGGTCCGGGTGACCCGGTCGGGCATCAGCGCGGCGCAGGCCAGGGCGTGCGAGGCCCCGCCCGACCGCCCCACCACCGCGAAGCGGTCGAGGCCGATGTGGTCGGCGATGGCGCGGACGTCCTGGACGGCGTCGGCGACACAGCGTCCGGGCAACCGGTCGGAGTCGCCGTAGCCCGGCCGGTCGTAGGTGATCAGCTGTGTCTTGCGCTGGTAGAGCACCATGCCGCGCGGCGCCGGGCCGAGTCTGCTGCCGGGCATCCCGTGCAGCAGGAAGACCGGTCTGCCGCGGGGATCCCCCAGCCGCTCCACCACCAGTTGCCGCCCGTCGGCCGCGCGCACGCGACTGCGCACTCCGTGCCTCCTCGCGAATCATGCGGACACGGCGCGTGTCCGGCTTTCCCCGCTCCACTAGATGATGACCCATCAAAGTCGTTACGGGGATGGCGCGTGGAGAGAAACTCGGGGGCCTTGAGGTGGTGCGCCGCGCCCGCGCGCGGGGTGTGCGGCGGGAATGTGCGGAGGGAATGTGGGGTGTGTGTATGCGGGGCGTGGCGGGGTTGTCAGGAGGGCGGTGGGGCGTCAGGCCGCCGTGGATCCGCCGCTGAGCGCACCCCCGTCCCGGCCCGTCGTCGTCGGTGCCGGGTCCGGTTTTCTGCGCATGGCCATCAGGAGGTTGACGGCTGTGCCGGCCACGGCCCAGGCGGAGAGGACCAGGAGGGGGCCGGTGACGGCGTTGCCGCGGAAGTAGGCGATGGAGCGGGCGGTCCAGGTGCCGGCGCCGGGGGGCAGGGCGGGGCCGATCGCGCGCCAGAAGTCGGGGAGCATGGGGAGGGGGAAGGCGCCGCCGGCGCTCGGGTTGCCCGCGATGACGACGATCAGGACGGCGAGGCCGATGCCGACGATGCCGGTGAGGGCCTCCAGGGCGAGGGTGATCATGCCGACGGCGAAGACGGTCAGCGCGCCCAGGCCGGACAGGCCCCAGAAGCTGCCGGGCAGTGCGCCGAGGATCGGGCCGATGATGAGCGCGCCGCCGATGCCGCCGGCGATCGAGTACAGGGCCATGACGCCGGTGCGGATCACCGCGCGCCGGCGGTTGGCGGGGCGGGTGCCGGCGCTGATCGCGAGGATCGAGGCGCAGAGGTAGCCGCCCACGCACCAGCCGACGACGAGGTAGAAGGACGAGAGTCCGTCGAAGTCCTCGTCCGAGGCCGGGGCGACGTCCACGGTGCGCACCGTGCGGTGCTGGGGGAGCTCGGCCGCCTTGACGATCCTGTTCAGTGACTGGGCCAGTACCGTGCCGCCGCCGGAGGCGACCATCAGGGTGTCGCGCGTGCTCCTGGGGTCGACGATCAGGGCGCCGTCGAGTTCGCGGTCGAGGATCTGCTGCCGGGCGGCGTCCGCGTCGGAGACCGTACGGGGGTCCAGGGGGCCGCCGGGGAGGTCCTTCAGCGCGGTGACGAGCTGGGCCGACGCCTGCTGGGGTGCGACGACGCCGAACGGGACGTCCGTGGGCTTGGGCTTGTGGAGCGCCCCCACGTACGAGGCGATGAACAGCAGCTGGAGTGCCAGTACGCCGAGGACGAGCAGGGTGGCCCGCGGAGTGACGGCGTTCTTCACCTCGTCAGCGAAAGTCATGCCCCCACGGTCCGGGGTGCCCGGCGTTCACGCAGGCGGGGCCGGGCCGAATGGCTGAGAGGAGGAGCCCCGCTCGGGTATCGTACGAATGTTCGAAGCTTGGTCTATGGTGGAGAGCGAGGGGGTGGTGAGTACGGATTTGTTCAGGAGGTGCGGGTGCCCGGGTTCACGCATCTGCATACCGTTTCCGGGTTCTCCCCGCGCTACGGCGCCTCGCATCCGGGGCGGCTGGCGGAGCGTGCCGCCGAACGGGGGATGGACGCCCTCGCGCTGACCGACCGCGACACCCTGGCGGGCGCGGTCCGCTTCGCGAAGGCCTGCGAGCGGGAGGGGATCCGGCCGCTCTTCGGGGTGGAGCTCGCGGTGGCACCGGACCCGCGCGTGAACGGCGGAGGAGCAGCCCCGCGAGCGGGAGGCGGCGGGTGGCCGGGTGCCGAGTTCGGTGGGGTGCCGGGTGCCGTGCCCGGTGGGTCACCGGGCGTCGGGATCGTCGGGGCGCCGGGTGCCGGGGTCGGTGGGGTATCAGGTGCCGAGTTCGGTGGGCGTACGTCGCGACCGCGTACCCCGGCCCGCGGGGGTGCCTTTGTCGATGAATCGGCTCCCCGTGTCACCTTCCTCGCCCGTGACGGGGCCCTCGGCTGGGCCGGGCTGTGCCGGCTGGTCACCGCCGCCCACGCCGATGTGCCCGACGGGAGCCGCCCCCTGCTCGCCCGCTCCGCGCTGCCCGCCGAAGGGCTCACCGTGCTGCTCGGCCCCGCCTCCGAGGTGGGCCGGGCGCTGGGCGCCGGCCGCCCCGACCTGGCCGCCGCGCTGCTCGCCCCCTGGCGCGAGCTGTACGGCGACGCCCTGCGGCTGGAGGCCGTCCACCACGGCCGCGACGGCACCGGGCCCGGTTCGCTGCGGCTCGCCGCCCGTACCGTCGGCTTCGCCGCCGAACAGGGGGTGCGGGCCGTGCTGACCAACGCCGTCCGGTACGCCGACCCCGGTCAGGGCCCGGTCGCCGATGTGCTCGACTCCGCCCGCCGGCTGGTTCCGGTCGACCCGCGCCGCGCCCCGCTCGACAGCGGTGAGCGCTGGCTCAAGGACGCCCGCGCGATGGCGGAGACCGCCGAGCGGATCACCTCCGCCGCCGGTCTCGCCCCCGGCGCCGGGGCCGGACTGATCGAGGAGACCCGGCGCACCGCCGACGCCTGCGTCGTCGACCCCCGGGCCGACCTCGGCATCGGCTCCGTCCACTTCCCCGAGCCGCGCCTGGTCGGCGCGGACCGGCGTACCGCCCAGCGGGTCCTGGCCTCGCGCGCCGCGGCCGGCATGGTGCTGCGCGGATACGACCGCAGGCCCGCGTACTGGGAGCGGATGCACCACGAGCTGGACATCATCGCCCACCACGGGTTCGCCTCCTACTTCCTCACCGTCGCCCGGGTGGTCGACGACATCCGGGCGATGCGGGTGCGGGTGGCCGCCCGGGGCTCCGGGGCCGGTTCGCTGGTCAACCACCTCCTCGGCATCGCCCACGCCGACCCGGTCGAGCACGGACTGCTGATGGAGCGCTTCCTGTCCAAGCGCCGCTTCGTGCTCCCCGACATCGACATCGACGTCGAATCGGCCCGCCGCCTCGACGTCTACCGCGCGATCATCGGCCGCTTCGGCACCGAACGGGTCGCCACCGTCGCCATGCCCGAGACCTACCGGGTGCGCCACGCCATCCGGGACGTCGGCGCCGCGCTCTCCATGAACCCGGCCGAGACCGACCGGCTCGCCAAGGCCTTCCCGCACATCCGGGCCCGCGACGCCCTCGCGGCCATGGAGGAACTGCCCGAACTGCGCGAGGTGGCGCGGGAGAAGGAGAGGTACGGACGGCTCTGGGAGCTGGTGGAGGCGCTGGACGCGCTGCCGCGCGGGACCGCCATGCACCCGTGCGGGGTCCTCCTCTCGGACGCCTCGCTGCTGGACCGCACCCCCGTCGTGCCCACCAGCGGCGAGAGCTTTCCGATGTCCCAGTTCGACAAGGAGGACGTGGAGGACCTGGGGCTGCTCAAGCTCGATGTGCTCGGGGTGCGCATGCAGTCGGCGATGGCGCACGCGGTCGCCGAGGTGAAGCGGGTCTCGGGGCGCGAGGTGGATCTGGACGCCGTGGAGCCGGGCGACCCCGAGACGTACCGGCTGATCAGGACCGCCGAGACGCTGGGCTGCTTCCAGATCGAGTCGCCCGGCCAGCGCGATCTGGTCGGCAGGCTCCAGCCCGCCGACTTCCACGACCTGGTGGTCGACATCTCGCTGTTCCGGCCGGGTCCGGTCGCCGCCGACATGGTGCGCCCGTTCATCGAGGCCCGGCACAGCCGGGCACCGGTCCGCTATCCGCACCCGGACCTGGAGGAGCCGCTGCGCGAGACGTACGGCGTGGTGGTCTTCCACGAGCAGATCATCGAGATGGTCCATCTGATGACCGGCTGCGGCCGGGACGAGGCCGACCGGGTCAGGCGCGGGCTCTCCGACCCCGAGTCACAGGGCCGGATCAGGGTCTGGTTCGCCCGGCACGCGGCGGCGCGGAAGTACGGCGCGGAGGTGATCGCCCGTGCCTGGGAGATCATCGAGGCGTTCGGCAGTTACGGCTTCTGCAAGGCGCACGCGGTCGCCTTCGCCGTGCCGACGTACCAGTCGGCCTGGCTGAAGGCGCACCACCCGGCGGCCTTCTACGCTGGGCTGCTCACCCACGACCCCGGGATGTACCCGAAGCGGCTGCTGCTGGCGGACGCGCGGCGGCGCGGGGTGCCGGTGCTGCCGCTGGACGTGAACCGGTCGGCGGCCGCTCATCAAATCGAACTGGTGTCTGATGAAAGAGGAGGGGAAGGGCGCTGGGGGCTGCGGCTCGCGCTCTCGGACGTCCATGGGATCAGCGAGGCCGAGGTCGCCCGGATCGAGGCCGGGCAGCCGTACACCTCGCTGCTGGACTTCTGGCAACGGGCCCGCCCCGGCCGCCCGGCCGCCGAACGGCTGGCCCAGGTCGGTGCGCTGGACGCGTTCGGCGCCAACCGCCGTGATCTGCTGCTGCACCTGTCCGAACTGCACCGCGCCCAGCGCGGCGCGGGCTCCGGGGCGCAACTCCCGCTCGGCGGCGGCCACCGCACCGGTTCGCTCGGCCTGCCCGACCTCAACGAGGCGGAACGGCTCAGCGCCGAACTGGGCGTGCTGAGCATGGACGTCTCGCGCCATCTGATGGGCGATCACCGGGCGTTCCTGGAGGAGCTGGGCGTGGTCAGCGCCCAGCGGCTGCGCGAGGCGCGGCACGGGGACACCGTGCTGGTCGCGGGTGCCAAGGCGGCGACCCAGACGCCGCCGGTCCGCTCCGGCCGCCGGGTCGTCTTCACCACCCTGGACGACGGTACGGGCCTGGTCGACCTGGCCTTCTTCGACGACAGCCACGCCGCCTGCGCCCACACCGTCTTCCACTCCTGGCTGCTGCTGGTGCGGGGGGTGGTGCAGCGGCGCGGGCCGCGCAGTCTGAGCGTGGTCGGCGCGGCCGCCTGGAACCTGGCGGAGCTGGCCGAACTGCGCCGCACCGGCGGGCTCGACGCGGTCGCGGACCGGCTGGCGCGGCCCTCCGGGGCGGAGGCGGCCGGTGAGGAGGGCGCCGCCCCGGAGGAACCGGCCGCCGCCGACGACGGCGGACGGCGGATCAGGATGCCCACCGGATACGAGATGAACCCCTGGGCCGACCTCCGGCCGGCCGGTGAAGGGGCGCCCACCGGAAGGAAGTTGTGGCACCAGAGCCCGGGGAGCGCGGGATGAGCGGGCCGGCCGGCATCCTCTGCCTGCGCTTTCGCACGGTCGACGGCGACCCCCCGGACGGCGCCGGTTACGCCGGACTGCTCGCGCTGCTCGGCTCGTTCACCCCGCTCGTCGAGGCGGCGCCACCGGACGGGGCGCTCGCCGATGTGCGGGGCGCCCTGCGCTACTTCGGGCGCGATGTGGCCGGGCTGGCCTCGGTCATCCGGGTCCGCGCCCTGGCCCTGCACGGGGTGGACTGCGCGATCGGGGCGGCCGGCAACCCCATGCTGGCCCGGATGGCGGCGCGCCGGGCCGTTCCGGGGACGACCTTCGTGGTGCCCGCCGGGGAGGAGGCCGCCTTCCTCGCCGACCGGCCGGCCGCCGCGCTGGACGGGGTCGGACCGGCGACGGCCCGCGCCCTGTGCGGCTACGGGCTCGACTCCGTCGGCCGGATCGCGGCCGCCCCGCTCGGCACCCTCCAGCGGATCACCGGGGTGCGGACCGGCCGCGAGCTGTGGGAGCGGGCGCAGGGCATCGACCGCAGCGCCGTCGTGCCGGACGCCGCCGCCCGTTCGCTCGGCGCCGACCGGACCTTCCCGCGCGACGAACTGGACCGCGAGCGGCAGCGGCGCGCGCTCATGTCGCTCACCGAGGAACTGGGGGCGCGGATGCGCGGCACGGGACAGGTGTGCCGCTCGCTCGCGGTCTCCGTGCGCTGCGCCGACCGGACCGGTTACGCGACGCTGACCCGCAGCCGTGCGCTCCGGGAGCCCACCGCGCACTCCGCGGACCTCACCGCGCTCGCCTACCGGATCCACGACTCCTTCGGCCTGCAACGGGCCCGGGTGCGGGGGATCGCGCTGCGCGCCGAGGGGTTGGGCGACGCCGGGCGGGCCGCGCACCAGCTGACCTTCGATCCGGTGGACGAGCGGGCGCGGCGGATCGAGGCGGTCGCGGACCGGCTGCGGGAGCGGTTCGGGCCGAGGGCCGTGATGCCGGGGCGGCTCGCGGCCTGATCCGTGCGCCGGACTTCCCCGAGGGGCGGGGCGGTGTCGCGCGTCCGCACCGTGGGATCGAACATTTTTTACCGACGCGTAACTTCCCAGGGAACCCTACTCCTGCGTAATTTGGCATGAGCACGCTGAATCTCGCGTGTCGCAGAACCCGTGGTCCGGGCCGCAGGGCGCACAGACATCGCACCTCCCTCGAGCCGCAAGGAGACCCCACGATGCCGTCCCGAACCCGCGCGCCGCGCACCCGCACCGTACTCGCCGCACTGCTCCTCGCCGTCGCCGCCGCCGTCCCCACGGCGACCGCCGCGACGGCCGCCCCCGCCGCCTCCCGCGGCTGGAACGACTACTCCTGCACCCCCTCGGCGGCCCACCCCCGCCCCGTCGTCCTCGTCCACGGAACCTTCGGGAACTCCGTCGACAACTGGCTGGTCCTCGCCCCCTACCTGGTAGCCCGGGGCTACTGCGTCTACTCGCTCGACTACGGGCAACTGCCCGGCGTGCCGGTCTTCAACGGCCTCGGCCCCGTGGAGAAGTCGGCCGGACAGCTCTCCGCCTTCGTCGACAAGGTCCTCGCCGCCACCGGCGCCTCCGAGGCGGACCTCGTCGGCCACTCCCAGGGCGGCATGATGCCGAACTACTACCTCAAGTTCCTCGGCGGAGCGGCCAAGGTCAACGCCCTCGTCGGGCTCGCGCCCGACAACCACGGCACCACCCTCCTCGGCCTGACCAAGCTGCTGCCGTACTTCCCCGGCGCGGCCTACCTGCTCGAAGCGGGCACGCCCGGACTCGCCGACCAGGTCGCCGGATCCCCCTTCGTCACCAAGCTCAACTCGGTCCCCGACACCGTCCCGGGAGTGCGCTACACCGTCATCTCCACCCGGTACGACGAAGTCGTGACGCCGTACCGGACCCAGTTCCTGGACGGACCCGGTGTGCGCAACGTCCTGCTCCAGGACCTGTGCCCGGTCGACGTGTCCGAGCACGTGGCGATCGGCACCGTCGACCGGATCGCCTTCCACGAGGTGGCGAACGCCCTCGACCCGGCACACGCCACTCCCACCACCTGCGCCTCGGCCATCGGCTGAGTCCGCAGGCCTGACCGCATCCGGTCCGGGCGGGCGGGCGTGGCCGGTTCCCGCCCGGACCGGCACCACTGTCAGTGGCGGATGGCACGATCGTTCCATGACGACGATCGACTGGGACTCGGCCGCCGGCTCCTTCGACGAGGAACCGGACCACGGACTGCTCGACCCCGTGGTGCGGCACGCCTGGGCGCAGCGGCTGGAGAGCTGGCTGCCGCGCGGGCGGTGCGACGTGCTGGACCTGGGCTGCGGCACCGGAAGCCTCTCGCTGCTCGTGGCGGGCCAGGGCCACCGGGTCACCGCCGTCGACCGGTCGCCGCGCATGGTCGAGCAGGCCCGCGCCAAGCTGCGGGGCACCGGCACCGAGGTGCTCACCGGGGACGCCGTGGCGCCACCGGTCGGCGCGCAGCGCTTCGACGTGGTCCTCGCCCGCCATGTCGTCTGGCTGCTCCCCGACCCCGAGGCCGTGCTGCGGCACTGGTTCGGACTGCTGAAACCCGGCGGCCGGCTGGTCCTGGTGGAAGGCGTGTGGAACGGGGTCGGGCTCTCCGCCGCCCGGCTCACCGCCCTGCTCTCGCCCCTCACCGAACGGATCCACCACGAACCGCTCTCCGGCGACCGCGACCTGTGGGGCAAGGAGGTCCACGACGAGCGCTACGCCCTGGTCGCCCGCGCCGAACCGCCCCGTCGGCACACCGAGGTCGTCGACGTCCATCTGATCCTGCGCCGGGGCCCCGACGTCCTGCTCGCCCGCCGCTCCGGCACGGGATACGCGGACGGTCTTCTGCACGCCCCGTCGGGGCACGTGGAGGACGGCGAGGACGTCCGCGAGGCGATGCTCCGCGAGACGGCCGAGGAGATCGGCGTCGCGCTCGAACCGGAGGAACTGCGCATGGCGTTGGTCATGCAGCACCGGGGGCCCGGCGGGAATCCCCGCACCGGCTGGTTCTTCGAGGCGGCGTACGACCCGGACCGCCCGCCCGTCAACCGGGAGCCCGACAAGTGCTCCGAGCTGGGCTGGTTCCCGCTGGACGCCCTCCCCGACGACATGGTCGCCTACTGCCGGGCCGGCCTCGACGGATACCGGGCGGGGGAGCGGTTCCTGATCCACTGGCACGAGGACGGCGACCCCGTCGCGTACGCGCCCTCCGCCGCCCGCCGGGCCGTCCCGCTGCCGCCGGGAGGGGCGCGCACCGGACGGCTCCACCACATCGAGCTGTGGGTGCCCGATCTGGCGGCGGCCGCGCCCGGCTGGGGCTGGCTCCTGGGCGAGCTGGGCCATGTCCCGTACCAGCGCTGGGAGCACGGGCGCAGCTGGCGGCGGGGCGACAGCTATGTGGTGATCGAGCAGTCGCCCGATCTGGCCCCCGGGGCGCACGAGCGGCGCCGCCCCGGCCTCAACCACCTGGCCTTCCACGTCGAGGACCGGGCCGCCCTCGACGCGCTGGTGGCCCGCGCCCCCGGCCACGGCTGGCGGCTGCTCTTCGCGGACCGCCATCCCCACGCGGGCGGGGACGAGCACGTGGCCGCGTATCTGGAGGACGCGGCGGGGTACGAGGTGGAGCTGGTGGTGGGCTGAGCCCGGGGCCCGGACCGGCGCCGGACGGCCGGCCCCCCCCGGGCCCCGGCGCCGGGCGGGTCAACGGGGTGGGAAGACCAACGGGCCGGACAGGCCGACGGGCCGAGAAGACCAACGGGCCCCGCAGGTCAACGGGGCGGGCAGGCCGGCGGTCCCGGACGAGACGGCGGGGAGCGGGCCGGTGCCCGGGGGCGGGGTCAGGCGAGGAGGCCGGTGAGACCCCGGTCCGTGCGCGCCAGCCGTTCCAGTTCGTCCAGGGCCGCCACCGCGGCCCGCGCCGCCCGGGGATCGCGCACGGCCAGGCCGCTCTCCTCGAACTCGTCCTCGTCCAGCCGCAGTACGGCGGACCGGTCCGCCGACACCCACAGATCCAGGTCCAGGTCCTCGACCAGCAGCTCCCCGTCCCGCAGCACGGCCGGGCGGGTCACATCGCAGTACCAGCCCTTGAGCTCGCCCGCACCGGACCGGACCTCCTTCACCGCGAACCAGGCGTCGCGCCAGTAGTGCTCGGTGAAGACGTCGCCCGGTTCGAACCGTACGAAGCCGAAGTCGCGGACCCCCGGCGCGGCCCAGGGCGCCCGGACCGTCACCCGGCTCCCGTCGTCGCGCACCAGGGCGGCGGGATACCGGATCTTGGTCCGTCCCGCCTTGACCAGGACGACGGTCAGGGCGGTGCCGTCCGCCCCCGTGGCCGGGGCGTCAGCCGAGGGCGCGGACATGACGCACCTCCGTGGCGCAGTGGGCGTATCCGAACCAGCGGTTGACCGCCAGCATCGGCGCGTTGTCGGCGTCGTTGCCCGTGTAGGCGTCGGTGTAGCCGGCGGCGCGCGCCCGGTGCAGCGAGTCGTTCTTCGCGAGCTTGGCGAAACCGCGGCCGCGGTGCGCCCGCCGGGTGCCCGTCATCCCCGACCAGTAGCGGTCCACCCCGTCGGTCTCCGCCACGCTGAACGCCGCCACCTGTCCGCCGGCCATCACGACCGAGGTCAGCGCGTGGTCGAGGCAGGGGCTGTTCCAGGTCTCCGCGAGCCACTCCTCGTAGTCCGCGAGACGGGTCGGGATGTCGCCGGGTTCGTCCTCGGTGGTCTCGGCGTCCGCCTCGAACAGCGGGCGCGGATCGTCGGCGAAGTCGGCGGCGGTGCGCAGCTCCACCCCGGCCGGCGGCTCCTGACGCGGCGGCAGCGTGCCGCCCGCCAGATCGAGATGGAGGAAGTGCGCGGAGCGGCTCGGCGCGTACCCGTGCTTCTCGGCGAACGCCCGGTTGCCCGGGGTGTCCAGCACCCAGCTGTAGACCTTGGTCGCACCGGCCAGGGCCAGATGCTCCTCGGCCGTGCGCAGCAGCAGCGAACCGGCTCCGCGCCCGGTCCGATCCGGATGGGTGTACGGGTTGAAGAACGCCTGTCCGGGATCGGGGCTGTCGTGCGCCAGGCCGACCTGCGCCGTCGCGATCAGCTCGCCGTCCTCCTCGGCGACCAGCAGCCGGTAGTGCTTGCCGGGGGCGGCGCTCTCCAGATCGAAGACGACCTGTTCCGGGGTGGTGACCATGAACGGGAGCGCCGCGCGCCGCACCCGTACCCAGTTCTCGGCGTCGGAGGGGCGGAAGTCGCGCACGATGACAGTCATGCGCCGGACGCTACCCACCGGTCCGGCCCGCCCGCCTCCGATTTTCCGGCGGTGGGGCAGAATCGGGGCCGTGACTCCCAAGATCTCCGTGGACCCGGACGCGGACGCCGCCCCGTACGAGCAACTGCGCACCCAGATCTCCGAACTGGCCCGCTCCGGTGCGCTGCCGGTCGGCCACCGGCTCCCGACCGTACGCGGCTTCGCCGAGGAACTGGGCCTGGCCGCGAACACCGTCGCCAAGGCCTACCGGGCGCTGGAGGCGGACGGGGTGATCGAGACCCGCGGCCGCAACGGGACCTTCGTCGCCGCCGCCGGGGACGCCGCCGAACGCCACGCGGGCACCGCGGCCCGCACCTACGCCGAGGACGCCCACCGGCTGGGCCTGTCCCGGGAACGCGCCCTGGAACTGGCCCGGGACGCGATCCGGGCCGTCTACCCGGACTGACGGCCCGCCGGCTCCCCGGGATCCGCCGCCGGCTCCCCGGGACCCGCCGCCGGACCCCGGACCTCCGCCGTCGGCCGCCCCAGGGTGCGCACCACCGAACCGAGGACCTGGTCCATCGGGCAGGGGCCGTGACTCCGGGAGTCCTCGCTGTGCGGGTTGTCCCCGACCACCGCCAGGCAGCCGGCCGGCACCGGCGCGCCGCCGAACGGCTCGCCCGCCAGGGCGACCGCGCGCTTGATGTACCACTCGGTCGCCGCCAGGTCCCGGCCGACCGGCGCCTTGCCCCGCCACGCCGTGCCCGGCTCCGGGCAGGCGACCACGACGATGCCGTCCCGGCGCACGCCGCGCGTCCCGCGCCGGATCAGCACCCGGGTGCCCGGCCGCAGCGTCGGCATCATGCTGTGGCCGCGCACGGTCACGGCGACGTAGGCGTACCGCACCCACCAGGCGGCCAGTCCCGCCGCGAGCAGACAGACGGCCACCCCGCCCAGGACCGCCCCGGTCACGAGACCCGCCCGTCCCGCACCCGGACCACCCGGTCGCAGCGCTCCACCGCATGGGCGTCGTGCGTGGCCAGCACCACCGTGACGCCCGTCCGCTCCCGCAGCCCGGCCAGCAGGTCCAGCACGTCCTCGCCGGACCGCGAGTCCAGATTGCCCGTCGGCTCGTCCGCGAGGATCAGCCGGGGACCGCCGATCAGCGCGCGGGCGACGGCCACCCGCTGCTGCTGGCCGCCCGACAGCTTCGAGGGCAGCGCCTGCTCCCGGCCCTCCAGCCCCACCGAGGCCAGCAGTTCACGGGCGCGGGCCCGCCGGTCGAAGTCCACCCGGTGGGGCAGCACCGGAGCGATGACGTTGTCCAGGGCGGTCAGCGCGGGCAGCAGATGGAAGCGCTGGAACACGAACCCCACCCGGCGCCGGTACGCCGCCAGCTCCGCCCGGCTCATCGAGGTGACGCGCTCCCCGTCCACGTCGATCGTCCCCGAGTCGGGCCGGTCGAGCGCGCCCAGCAGATACAGCAGCGTCGACTTGCCCGAACCCGAGGGTCCGGTGAGCGCGACGAACTCGCCCCGGCCGATCTCCAGATCCACCCCGTCACAGGCGCGGACCGGGCTGCTCGTGCCGGCCCCGTACGTCTTGTGCAGGGCGTTCACCCCGATCATCGCGGTGCTCACACCTCCACCTCCCTGTCCTGCGCGTACCCGGACGCCTGGAGGGTGAAGAGTCTCGCGTACTCGCCCTTCAGGTCCATCAGTTCGTCGTGGCTGCCGCACTCCCGGGTCCGGCCGTCCTCCAGGACCACGATGCGGTCGGCCCGGCGCACGGTGCCCAGCCGGTGCGAGATCAGCAGACTCGTCGTGCCCTCGCGGTAGGAGCGCAGCCGCTCGTGCAGCCGCTGCTCGGCCGCCGCGTCGAGTCCGGCGCTCGGTTCGTCCAGGACGAGCAGGTCGCGGCCCTCCCGGAGCATCGCCCGCGCCAGCGCCAGGCGCTGCCACTGACCGCCCGAGAGCGTGACGCCCACCGCGTCCGGGTCCTCGTCGTCGGCGTCCGGGAAGATCCGGGACAGCATCGTGTCGTAGCCGCGCGGCAGCCGGGAGACGAAATCGTGCGCGTCCGCCCGGCGCGCGGCCCCGGCGATCCGCTCCGGATCGTCGAGATGGCGCAGATCGCCCATCGCGATGTTGTCCCGCGCCGACAGGTCGTACGCCACCCGGTCCTGGAACACCGCGCTGATCCGCTCCCTGAGCAGGGCCGGGTCCATGGTGCGGATGTCCGTGCCGTCCCAGCGGACCGTGCCGCGCGTCGGGTCGTACAGCCGGCACAACAGCTTGACCAGCGTGCTCTTGCCCGCGCCGTTGAGCCCCACCAGCGCGACCGACTCGCCGCGTCCGAGGGTCAGGCTCACCCCGCGCAGCACCCACGGTCCGTCGTCCCCGTACCGGAACCAGACGTCGTCCAGTTCGATGCGGTCGCGCAGCGGGGGTACGGGCAGCGGGTCGGCCGGGACCGGAAGGTCGGTGGGCAGCCGCCGTATGTCTACATAGTGACGGAAGGTCAGCAGGGCCTGGTAGCCGCTGGTGACATGGAGGATCGAGGAGTTCAGCACCCCCTGCACCCCGGCGGAGGCGCCGAGGAACGCCGAGACGTCACCGGCCCCGAACCGCCCGGACCGCGCCCCGTGGATCATCCAGGCGAGCCCGCACACGGCGATGACCGCGCCCAGCGCGGTGGTCGGCGTCTGGAAGGCGAGGACCCGGCGGTCGAGCCGCTCCTCCGCCGCGTTGATGTCCCGGGTCTCCGCGTTCATCCGGCGGAGGAGGAAGCCCCCGGCGCCGAACAGCCGGACCTCCTTCACGGCGGCCAGGTCCAGCATCATGCTCTGGTAGAAGAGCTGGCGGCGGTTGCGGGGGCTGATCGTCCACATCATCCGGGCCTGCCGGCGGCTGAGCGACACCTGGACGAACAGTGCCGGCACCGCCGCCGCCACGGTGAACACCGTCAGCCAGGGCGAGATCGCGGACAGCACCACGGCGAGCCCCGTCACGGCCGTGGCCTGCTGCACCAGCCCGAACAGCGCGGTGGTGATCTGGTCGGGCGCCCCGGTCGCCGAGTCCTGCGCCAGCCGCAGCCGGTCCAGGAACTCCGGGTCCTCGAAGCGGGACAGTCCGACGAACCCCTCCACCTTCCCGTACAGCTCCTTCTGCGCCCGGTAGGCGATCCCGCGGCGCAGCCGGGACTTGGTGTAGTCCGAGGCGTACGGAAGGACCGCCAGCAGGGTGCCGCACAGACCGAGCCCCGCCACGAGGGTCATCGGCCCGACACCGCCCGGTGTGCGGCCGTCACTCACACAGTCGAAGAGCCACTTGGTGAGCAGGGTGACCCCGGCGGGCAGCAGCCCCTGCACCACGGTCAGCAGGACCTGGCAGACGAAGGCGGCCGGCCCCGCCCGCCAGGTCAGGGCCAGCGCCGCGCCCGCTCCGGTGAGCAGTCCGCGCGGACCGCCCAGCCGGTGGACGGCGGACTCCTGGCCCGCGCTCACGCCGGGAGGCCTTCCAGCACCGGGTTGGTGCCGGCCTGGGCGTAGGTGACCGTGCCGTCGGGGTCCGTCAGCACGGTGGTCGGCGTCGCCTCGATCGAGTACAGCGTGGAGAGCGGTCCCGCGGTCTCCTCGACGACCACGGTCGCGATCTGTGCCAGCGGCTCGGCCATGCGGAGCGCGTCGTCCGCGTCCCCGGCGATCACCACGACCATCTGGCCGGCGTCCATGCCGGTGCGCCGGGCGAACTCGGGGAGGTCGGCCACCGCCATGGTGCAGGCCGAGCAGTCCGTGGAGAGGAAGGTCAGCGCCCCCTGACGGCCCTTCAGGGACGCCGCGGTGACCGTCCCGCCCGCCACCGTGGCGGCCGTGAAGTCCGGAAGCGGCGCACCGGTCTCGGGGCCGGAGTCGATCGTGCCGAAGGGCTGTTGCCGCTCGGACTCCTGGCGGCGCAGCCGCCGGACGACCGCGAGGGTCAGCAGCAGGTTGAGTACGGTGACGGCTCCCACGAGCACGAGCGCGGCGGTCAGATAGATCATGCCCATTCCTCTTTCATGAGATCTTCAGCAGATCGACGATGTCGTCGTAGAAGGCGGTCACCGCGGTGACGACCACCGCGGCCGTCGCGCAGACGACGAGCGCCGGGACGGCGGCCGAGAGCACCCCGGCCGCTTCGGGACCCCAGCAGCCCAGACAGGCCAGGGCCAGCAGGAAGCCGTTGCGCACCACATGGCGCCGGCCGAGCCGGGCCGTGGGCCGGCCGAAACAGGCGCAGCGCACCTCGGTGCGCGCCACCGTCGCCAGGACCGCGAGGGCGGTGAAGCCCGCGGTGAGGACGGCGGCGGCGGCGAGGCCGGGACCGGCGGTCTGCCGGGGCCCCAGCAGTGCGAGACCGGTGGCGGCCTCGGCGGTGACCAGCAGCAGTGCGGCGGGCCGGGTGAACCGCCGCGCGAGGCCGTGTCCGGACGCTCCCGGGCCGGGCGGGGCCTTCCGGACCCGGCCGAGGGCCCGGCCCGTCCGGGTCAGCAAGGGCCGCACCATCTCCAGGGTGTCCGGGAACGCCCGCACCTTGGCGAGCGCGGAGACCAGGAAGATCCCCGCGAGCGCCCAGCGCACCGTCAGTACCGCGTAGTCCACGGCGATCACTCCTCCGCCAGCAGCCGGGCGGTGGGGTGCCGCCGCTGGATCAGTACGGGGACGAGGGCCGCGGCGGCGGAGAGCAGGGTGCCCGCGGCGACCACGGCGCAGGCCGCGGGCACGAGGTCCGTCCAGCCGCCGGGGGAGAGCCGGAGCGCCGCCGCCCCGCCGAGCAGCGCCCCGCCGAGCGAGCCCAGCAGCCCGATGAGCGCGCCCTCCAGCAGCACCAGCCGGGTGACGACCGCGTCGCCCCAGCCGACCGCCCGCAGCAGGGCGAACTCGGCGGCCCGCTCCTGGACGCCCAGATACATCACGTCGCCCACGGCCACGACGGACAGCACCGCCATCGTCACCACCGCGGCCACATCCGTGGCACGGACCTGGACGGAGACGGTCTCGCCGAGCAGCGAACCGGCGAGCGTCCCCTTGAAGGCGTAGGCCGCCGCCAGCAGGACCAGCGCCGCCGCCGACGCCGTCGCCACGGCGGCGGCGCCCAGCAGGCTCCGCCCCCTGGCCCGGACCGCGCCCGCGAGGGCCAGCCCGGTCACCCCGGCGAACATCCGGGCCCGGCCGCCGGTGGAGAGCGCCGGGCGCAGCGCGGTGGCGGGCGGCACCCGGGAGGCCAGCCAGGCCGGGACCGCGCCCGCGGCGGCCGCGACGGCCAGCGCCACGGGCACGGCGGCCAGCAGATGCCCGGCCGGGGCGTCCACCCCGAGGGCGCGCGAGGCCGCCCAGGCCACGCCCGCCCCGAGCACCCCGGCCACGGTGCCGAGCAGCAGCACTTCGCCCAGGACCAGGCCGAAGAGATGGCGCCGCCGCCATCCCACCGCGGCGAGCAGGCCCAGTTCGGACCGGCGGGCCCGGACGGAGGAGGCCGCCGCGTTCCCGACGAAGAGCACACAGACCACCAGCACCAGCGCGAGCAGGACCAGGGACTTCGTGTCGGAGGCCCGGATGATCCGCTCGGCCACGTTCTTCCTGCTCCACCACTCGGTGAGCGCCAGCGCGGGCCGGCCGTTCGTCCCGGCGGGCAGTGCGACGGTGAGCGGGGCCGGGGACGAGCCGAGCGTGATGTCCACCCGCAGTCCGGGGATCCGGCCGAGGGACTCGGCGGCCTGCCGCACGCGTTCCCGGGAGACCGCGTCCGCGCCGGTCACCCCGGCCACCTTGACCCGGATCGCCGAGACCGGTGCGGCGGCCTGTTCCGACGTCAGATAGCCGTGGTCGCCGAGCCAGCGCGCCGCCACCGTCGAGGTCAGCAGCAGCGGCGGCTGCTGGATGTACGAGGTGGGGGACGAGGCGGGGCGCAGGGCCCGGCCGCCGAGCAGCTTCCTGGACCGGGCGTCGGCGCCGGTGAGCGCGGGCTGCCCGTAGGTGCCGAGCGGCAGCCGGCTCCCGGCGTCGAACTCCGGCAGCCGTCTTGGATCGAACGTCCCGACCACCTCCGGCAGCGCCGAGGGGCGTTCGAACTGTTCGCCCTGCGGCACCAGCGAGCGGAACCAGACGTCCTGCCCGTCCAGCGGCAGCAGGGTGGCCGCCTTGTCGGGCCGGGGCACGGTCCGGGGCCGTACGGTGCCGTCCGGACCGGAGTCGTAGGAGACGGGGCCGGTGGCCAGGAGCGAGCCGAGACCGACGGCGACCCGCTCGCCGGACCGTTGCTCGGGCTGCCGGGACGCGGCGTCGAACCGCTGGTCCAGCAGGGGGCGCTTCGCGCCCTCGCGGGTGAGGGTGACCTCCACCGTCAGATCGCCGGCGGCGCGGGAGGACCGCAGGACGGGCAGCACCGCCCCGGGCGCCCCGTCCGCCCCGGCGGGCACGGTCCGGGGCGCGGCGGAGGTCAGATAGCGGCCCTCGGTCACCGCCCCGGCCAGCCCGAAGAGCCTGGACTCGGCCTCCGGGTCGATGCCCGCGACGAGAGAGGTGACCGGGAAGGCGAAGACGACCCGGGTGCGGGGGCCGGAGCCGCCGGACGCGGCCCGCTCGCCCCGTGCGGTCACCCCGGACCAGGACAGACAGGTCACGGCGGCGCTGAGTCCGGTGGACTGCTCCTCGGCGCGGAGCCCTCCCTTGCACACCTCGCGGCGCTTCCCGGAGGGCAGCACCTCGAAGTAGCGGTCCGTCAGGTACTGGGCCTTGCCGTCCGCCTCCTGCCGGGACACCGGCGTGCCGGGCGCGGTCTCCAGCGGGTACGGCGTGATGAACACGGTGTGCGGCCGCTGCGGGAGGGCGGACAGACCTCCGTCGTAGTGCCAGGTCCGGCCGAGCTCGAAGACACCGCGGGTGCCCCGGGGCACCAGACCGGCCAGGTCGACGGAGACCGCGCCCGGTTCGGTGGCGTAGCCGAGCACCTCCAGCGGGGCGGCGACCTCGACGCCCGGCACCCGGCGCACGGCGGCGAGCTGGGCGAGCGTGATGCCGCCGTAGACGTCGGAGAGCGAGTTGGGACGGATGAGGCCCTGTGCGTTCTCCAGCTCCTGGGCCGCGCCGGGCGGGCGGACCAGCAGGTCGTACGCGCCCCGGCTCTTGGCCACGGTGCCGGTGACGGTGAGCCGGGCGGACCGCGTGGTGGCGGACAGCACGGCGAAGGAGGAGACGGCCACCAGGATCCCGACGAGGAGCGCCAGCGAGCGCGCCCAGTGGCTCAGCAGGCGGTGCCGGATCAGCCGGAGCACAGGCCCTCCTCGTCGGGATCCATGGGGACGGGGCGCGGCGGATCAGCGGTCGGCCGCGCCGGTCAGCCGGCGTACGTCAGCAGGAGATGCCGCAGTACTTCCAGGCGCCGCAGTACGGGGCGGTGCAGGAGCTGCCGTTGGCCATGTAGCAGCACCGCGCGAACTGCCGGATGCCCTGCTCGCACTTGTACTGCTTGTACGAGGAACAGCCGGTGCCGCAGGTGACGCAGGCGGCCTGCGCCTCGGCTTCGGGCGCCAGCTTGCTGAGCAGGGTGTCGCCGAGTGCCGTAAGGAACTTCACGGGATTCGCCTCTTCTCGTCGGTGCGCCTCGGTCGGAGAACTGCGGCCCGGCACGGTGGTTCGGGCCGCGGCGGTTCCGTGCCGGGCCCAGGGGCGCGCACGGGTCGCCGCGATGCGCCGGGAGCCGCAGGAGATGACTCCTGTCCGCGGGGCATTGGCATAGACCAATGGAGTAGACCATCCGTCCGGAGGGGCTGCAACCCCTGGTGTCCCATGTGACGCAGGGCACATTGTGGGAGTGCTGCGAGGCAAGTGGCGTGTGATGCCTGTGTGTTGATGCACCGTCCGTCACATCCCGGTTCCGTGCGGGGCGAGTTCGGGTGGCGCGGGTGCGCGGATTCCGCCGCCGTGCGGTCGGATCCGGATATGACGCGATCTCAGAAGGGCGTCTACAGAACATCATGCGATGGACTTGGCATGGACACTACCGAAGTGGGCTTCGCTGCTGCTACCACTGGGTAGGCAGAGATCCTGCTGGTCGGTCCCAGGGAGGTTCCCCCCGTGAAATTGTCCAGACTCGTGGCCTTCTCGTCCTCACTGTTCCTCGGTGCCGTCATCGCGCTCACCGGGGCCGCCACCGCCAACGCGGCGGCCACCGTGCAGGGCGTCGACTACGTCGCCCTGGGCGACTCCTACTCCTCGGGGGTCGGCTCCGGCAGCTACACCAGCGAGAGCGGCAGCTGCAAGCGCAGCACCAAGGCCTACCCCCAGCTCTGGGCGAACGCCCACGCGCCGTCCTCCTTCGCGTTCACCGCCTGCTCCGGGGCGATCACCAGCGATGTGACCGCCAAGCAGCTCGGCCCGCTCACCTCCTCGACCGACCTCGTCTCGATCTCCATCGGCGGCAACGACGCGGGCTTCGCCGACGTCATGACGACCTGTGTCCTCCAGTCGGAGTCCACCTGTCTCAACCGGATCGCCACCGCCCGCGGTTTCGTGGACTCCACGCTGCCCGGCCGGCTGAACACGGTGTACTCGGCGATCCGCGCCAAGGCCCCGAACGCGCACGTCGTCGTCCTCGGCTACCCCCGCTTCTACAAGATCGGCGGCAGCTGCGTCGTCGGTCTGAGTGACAAGGTGCGCTCCGCGATCAACGGCGCCGCCGACTACCTCAACGCCGCCACCGCCAAGCGCGCCGCCGACCACGGCTTCTCCTTCGGCGATGTGACCTCGGCGTTCACCGGGCACGAGATCTGCTCCGGTGACGCCTGGCTGCACAGCCTCAACTGGCTCAACATCGGTGAGTCCTACCACCCCTTCGCCTCCGGTCAGTCCGGCGGCTACCTGCCCGTGCTGAACGCGCTGGACTGATCCGGCGGGGGCCGGCGGACCGCCCTCCTCCGTCCGTCGCCGGGCGGCTGTACGGACGGTCCGTCAACCTCCGTATCCGGGTACGCAATCCTTCGCCCGGGATACACGGGTGTCGGCGCGGGACGATAGGGTTAACCTGCCCGGACCGGGTGCCCTCGTACGGGTGGGGAGTGACATGGAACAGATAACGGTGCGGAGCAGGCCACGGGTGCCTGCGATCACATGCGGGAGCGGTGCGACCAGTTCGCGCCTGGACCGTCATCTCGCGGTGCTGGGCGGCCCCGTCGTCCCGCAGCGCGAGTCCGCGGAGGCGACCTTGCTCATGCGTGAGCTGACCTCGCGCGACGCCGCGCACAGCCGTCGGAGCAGGAGCGCGCGCGTCTCGCTCTTCGCGCCGCTGCGGCGACTGCGCCGCTCGCTCTTCGGCAGCCGCCGCTGACCCGACGCCACCGGTCCCGGCATCGCGCCGCTGTCCGCTCTTCCGTCATCCCCGGAGCGGGCAGTGGCGCGCAGCCATGTCCGGGTGCGCGCGACGGGAGGGGTACTGAAATAATTCGGTGCCGAAGTACTTCTACACTGTGCGCATGTCCGAGAAGCGAGCCGCGCGCCTGAGCCCCGACGAACGAAGGGCGCAGCTGGTGGCGATTGGCGTGGACATGCTTGCGGAATGCTCGCTGGACGAGCTGTCCACGGACGAGGTGGCCCGCCGCGCCGGCATATCGCGCGGGCTGCTCTTCCACTACTTCGACTCCAAGCGGGACTTCTACCGCGCCGTCGTGCGGCGCGAGTGCGACGACTTCGCCGCGGCCACGGAGCCCGATCCCGCGCTCGAACCGGTCGCCTGGCTGCGCGCCTTCATCGCCGGCTTCGCCGCGTACGTCACGGAGCACCGCCGGGTCTACCTCACCCTGGTGCGCGGTGCCGCCGGCAGCCTCCCGGCCGTCGAGGACATCGTGGAGTCCACGCGTACGGTACTGGCCCGGCGGGTGGAGGAGGGGCAGCGGCGGCTCGGCATGCCGGACTCGCCGCGACTGCCCGTCGCCAGCCGGGCCTGGCTGGCCTTCGCCGAGGAGGCCGTCACCACCTGGCCGTCCGGTGGACCGGCCGGTCTCGGGGAACTGGGCGCCTTCCTGGAGTCCGGCTTCGTCTCCCTGCTCGGCGCCCTGGACCGCCCGGTCGCCCTGCGGGGCTGAGCCCCGGCGGACGGCTGCCGCCGGGGACGGGGGTACGGGGGCGGGCCACGCGTCGCCGCGCGCGTGCCGGCGCACCGCGAGGGGCACCGCGACCGCGAGCAGGACGGCCGACCGGGGCAGCGTCCCCGCCACCGGGTGCGCGACCGGCCAGGCGGCTCCGGCGGCCGGTGCCGCGTTGCCGCACAGCGCGCGGACGGCCGCGGCGGCCGCGCTGACCGGGTTCCACTCCGCGAGGGTGCGCAGCCGGTCCGGCAGGTTCCCGGTCGGGATGCAGGCGTGGGAGAGCAGCGGCAGGACGAACGTGGCGCTCTGAGGAGTTCCCCGACGCCCGCAGGGCCTCCGGCCGGGCCCGCCGTCCCTCCGGTCACAGCAGCGCGAACTGCCCGTCCGGGCCCTCCTCGCGGTGGTCGAGGACCGACGCGGGCCGCCGGGCGGCCGCCGGCACCGGCAGGACGCCCGCCGCGCGCAGCTCCCGCACCCCGATCTCCGGCCCCTCGGCCAGCGCCTCCTGCCGGGGGCGCAGTTCGGCGAGCAGCGCGAGCAGCGTGATCAGCTCCAGCAGCTCCGAGGTCCACTCCTGCGGCCAGCCGCGGGGCCGCACGGCGGCCAGCCCCGTCGCCGTCTCCGGCGCCGCCCGGCGGCCGAACCACAGCTCCAGCATCCGCACCCCGCCCACCCGGAACTCCCAGGCACCGGCGGGCACCGGGGCGATCCGGCCGGTGCCCACGGAGAGGGTCTGCTCCTCGGCGTCGTACACGAGACCGTCCGGGACCGGCGGCAGCGCCGCCCGGACGTAGGGACGCCAGCCGCCCGGCAGCCGGGGCCGCTCCCCGCCGCGCGCCCCGCGCAACTGGAGCCGGCGCAGCTCACGCCCCAGCTCCACCCCCGCCCACCAGCGCTCCGTGTCCTTCGGCAGCGGTACGGCGCAGCCGCCCGGCGAGGGGCGGGCGGCCGCGAGGATCCAGGCCTGGACGGACTCGGCGGTGACCGCGTCCCCGTGGTGGCCGCGCACCACGGCGAGCAGGCCCGGGGCGAGATTGGGTTCGGTGCCGCCGGGGCGGCGGTACAGCGGGCGGATCCGGCCGGGGCGGCCCGCCGGTGAGTGGCCGTCGGGCAGCAGGGCGGTCACGGAGACCGCGGGACCGGTGTCCTGGGGGACCCGGCCGTGCTCGACGAGGAACAGCTGATGGCCGTCGGCGACCCGCCACAGCTCGGGCCGCGCCTCGTCGATCAGCCGGTGGTCGGGGAGCAGCCACTGTTCGTCGAACGGGCCGTGCAGGATGCGGACCGGATCGGGGCAGGGCCCCGGCTCTCGGGCGAACGGGCCGGTCCCGGCGGACCGGCCGGGCAGCGCGGCCACCGGCATCCGCGGCGTCCGCGCGCGGGTGGGGGCGAACAGCTCCTCCCGCTCGGACTCCGGCGCGGTCACCAGCCGCTCCCAGCGGGCCCGGAGCGACGCCGCGTCCGGGGCGGTCACCCAGGACCGTCCGGTCCGCAGCGGGCGTACGGACCAGGGCATCAGATCGTCGAGCAGCGGGGCGTGCGGGACCCGGCCGGGACCGGCCGCTGCCGGAACTGCCACCGTGTCGCCTCCCCGTCGCCCCGAGCGTGCCGCCTTCCCCGGCATCGTAACGGCGCGGCCGGGGCCCGCGGCAGGGCGCCCGGGGCCGGCCCCGGCCCTCGGCCGGGGTCAGTGCGCGTCGACCGTCACGGAGAAGGAGAAGCGGTCGCCCCGGTAGCGGATCTGCGCCACGTCGACCACCCGGCCGCCCTCGTCGTACGTCACGCCCGTGTAGTACAGGATCGGGCTGAGCAGCGGGACCCGGAGCAGATCGGCGGTGACGGGGTCGGCGAGCCGGGCCTCGACCGTGTCGGTGATCCGGGCGATGGGCACGCCGACGCGGTCGCGCAGCACCTTCGTCATCGGCCAGCGGTCGAGGTCGGCGGGGTCGAGCCCGGCCGCGGTCCCGGGCGGGAGCCAGTTCTGCGCCCAGTTGGTGGGCTCGCCGGTCTCCTCGTCGCACCGCAGCCTGCGGTAGCCGACGACCTCCTGGCAGCCGGGGAAGTACTCCGCCAGCTCGCCCGGGACGGGGGAGGGGCCGTGGTCGAGCAGGGTGGTGCGCTCGCCCGACTGCTGGGCCACGATCGCGTCGATCGAGCCCAGCAGCCGGACCGGCGAGACCCGCCGGGCGCGCGGCTCGATGAAGGTGCCGCGCCGCCGGTGACGGCTGATCAGCCCCTCCGCCTCCAGCTCCTTGAGCGCCTGGCGCATGGTCAGGACGCTGACCCCGTAGTGCGCGGCCAGTTGCTCCTCGGTCGGCAGCCGCAGCGTGGCGTCCGCGGTGCGGCCGAGTATCGAGGCGCGCAGCGACTGCGAGACCTGGTACCAGAGCGGCAGCTTGCGGTTCAGCACCAGCGAATCGGGGGCGAACGCGGCCCCCTGGGGCGCGGGGGGTGTGAGAGGGGGCTGCGTCACCTGGGTCACCTGCGATTCGTCGTCGTGCCGGACGGGCCCGGAGCGGTCCGGGCGCCGCCGGCGCCGGTCAGGGGCGGAAGTTGCGGCTCAGACCCTGCCACACGTCGTCGTACCCCTGCTGAAGATGGCCGGCCGTCGCCGCGCGTTCCGTCGTGACGATCGGCCAGCGGGTCTCGAACATGAAGGCCAGGCCGTCGTCGATCTTCTGCGGCTTCAGCTCGGCCGCGCTCGCCCTCTCGAAGGTCTCCCGGTCCGGGCCGTGCGCCGACATCATGGAGTGCAGCGAGCCGCCGCCGGGGACGAAGCCGCCGCTCTTCGCGTCGTACGCGCCCTCGATCAGGCCCATGTACTCGCTCATGACGTTGCGGTGGAAGTACGGCGGGCGGAAGGTGTCCTCGCCCACCAGCCAGCGCGGCGCGAACACCACGAAGTCGACGCCGGCCAGCCCCGGGGTGTCCGAGGGGGAGGTCAGCACCGTGAAGATCGACGGGTCCGGGTGGTCGTAGCTGATCGACCCGATGACATTGAAGCGGCGCAGGTCGTAGACGTACGGGGTGTGGTTGCCGTGCCAGGCGACGACGTCCAGCGGGGAGTGGTCGTACGTCGCCGACCAGAGGTTGCCGCAGTACTTGTTGATCACCTCGACCGGACGCTCCACGTCCTCGTACGCGGCGACCGGGGCGCGGAAGTCGCGGGCGTTGGCCAGGCCGTTGGCGCCGATCGGGCCGAGGTCGGGCAGGACGAAGGGGCTGCCGTAGTTCTCGCAGACATAGCCGCGCGCGGTGGCGTCCAGCAGCTCGACGCGGAAGCGGACCCCGCGCGGGATCAGCGCGACCTCGCCCGGACCGGCGCTCAGCAGGCCCAGCTCGGTGCGGATCAGCAGACCGCCCTGCTCGGGGACGATCAGCAGCTCGCCGTCGCTGTCGCCGAAGACGCGGTCGGTCATGGAGGTGTCCGCCGCGTACAGGTGCACGGCCATGCCGGAGCGCTGGGCGGCGTCGCCGTTGCCCCCGAGCGTCCACAGGCCGGAGACGAAGTCCGTGCCGGGCGCGGGCTGCGGGAGCGGGTCCCAGCGCAGCCGGTTGGGGTCGGGGACGGTCTCGGTGAACGGGGCGGTGCGCAGCGCGCCGTTGTCGGTCCGGGTGTACGGCGGGTGGGCCGCCGAGGGGCGGATCCGGTAGAGCCAGGAGCGGCGGTTGCGGGCCCGGGGCTCGGTGAACGCCGATCCGCTCAGCTGCTCCGCGTAGAGCCCGAGGGGGGCGCGCTGCGGGGCGTTGCGGCCGTGCGGCAGGGCCCCCGGGACCGCCTCCGAGCTGTGCTCGTTGCCGAAGCCGGAGGAGTAGGCGAGCCCTTCCGCCGCTTTCCTGGCCTGCTCGTTGCCGCCCATGTGCGCTCCCGTGTCCGAGGAATCCATCAATCCTATGGTCAACCGTAGGAATGGATTCTCCGCGCGTCAATGTCATTCGTGGTGCACAGGGGGGTCTCAAAACATGAACATTGCTCTACTCTCCCGCACATGTCGTGGACACGAAGACTTCTGGTGGTCCTGGCGGCGCTCGCCGCCGCCCTCCTCGCGGCCCCGGCCGCCCAGGCGCACGAGGAACGGCCGGTCACCCTGCCCGACGGGACCGGCAGCGTCCCCGTGTACCGCACCGGCGAGCCCGATCTCCTCGTCTGCAAGACCGACCGGGCCGACTTCGAACGCCGGATCTCCGGCTTCCCCGCCGGACTGCGCACCCGGAACCTGACGCTCTTCGACCGGTGCGTGACCTCCGGCTACCGCCACCTCCAGCAGGCCGTCGACGCCGTCGACCGGCCCGGCATGAACATCGCGGTGCTGCCCGGTCTCTACGAGGAGGAGCCCTCGCTGCCGGAGCCCACCGGGGAGTGCTCCCGGCTGAAGGCCCCCAACTCGCAGCTCGGCTACCAGATCCTGAGCTACGCCCAGCAGGCGAAGTGCCCGCACAACCAGAACCTGGTGGCGATCCTCGGCAAGAAGGACCTCCAGATCGAGGGCACCGGCGCCGAGCGCACCGACGTCGTCATCGACGCCAAGTACCGCAAGCTCAACGCGATCCGCTCGGACAAGTCCGACGGCGTCTACTTCAAGAACTTCACCGCCCAGCGCACCACGTTCAACTCGCTGTACGTGCTGGCCCAGGACGGCTTCGTCATCGACGACGTGCTGACCCGCTGGAACGACGAGTACGGCTTCCTCACCTTCGCCAGCGACCACGGCCTCTACAAGAACTGCGAGTCGTACGGCAACGGCGACTCCGGCATCTACCCGGGCAGCGCGTCGAACATCAACGACGGCTACGGCTACGACGTCCCGCGCTACTCGATCGAGATCACCGGCTGCCGCAGCCACCACAGCATGGTCGGCTACTCCGGCACCGCCGGGGACTCGGTCTACGTCCACGACAACGAGTTCGACCACAACATGGGCGGCGCCTCGATGGACAGCGCCTTCCCCGGCCACCCGGGCCTGCCGCAGAACCACGCCCGCTTCGAGCGCAACCTCATCCACGACAACAACGCCGACTACTACCCGTACGTCGCCGACGGCACCTGCGCCAAGCCGCCCGTCGAACGCGGTTACGAGGACGGCGTCGTCTGTCCGCAGATCTCCATGCCGCCCGGCACCGGCATCATCACCGCGGGCGGCAACTGGAACCTCTACGAGGACAACTGGATCTACGGCCAGAAGCGCGCCGCCTTCTTCCTGAGCGCCGTCCCCGCCTTCATCCGCGGCGAGAACGCCCTCGGCAAGCAGACCGACACCTCGCACCACAACCGCTACGCCGACAACCACCTGGGCACGGACAAGCAGGGCCGCTCCCGTCCCAACGGCTCGGACGTCTGGTGGGACGGCCAGGGCGACGGCAACTGCTGGCAGTCCGGCACCGGCGACTCCACCCCGCGCTCGCTGCCCGTCTGCGGCAGCTCCCGCGGCTCCGTCAGCGGCTCCACCGACCGGCTGGTGGGCGAGCCCGTCAAACTGGCCCAGCTGCTGGTCTGCGCCGACTACAACGTGCAGGCGCGACGGCTGCCGGCCGGCTGCGACTGGTACGGGGCGCGCGGCATCGAACGCATCGAGGTGCAGGCGGCCCTGGGCATCGCCGTGGTGCTGGTGCTCGTCGGCGGGGTGCTGTGGTGGCGCCGGATGCGCACCAGCCGGCTCGCCGCCGCCGCGAGCCTCCTGGGCCTCGTCGGCCTCGGACTGGACGTGGCCGGATCGACCATGGGGCTCGCCGCCACCTATGTGCCCGCCCTCGCCCTGCTGCTGACCGGGCTCTGGTGGACCGGCATCGGCCTGGTGCTGCGCCGCGACCGGCCCTGGCTGGGCTGGACCACCGTGGTGCTGGGTGGCCTCACGCTGCTGGACGCCCTGGACAAGGGCGTGTTCATGATCCCGTGGATCCCGCTCAGCCCGGCCTGGGTGCGCGGACTCCTCGGACTCGTCTGGGTCGTCTGGGCCGTGATCGCCGCCGCCCGCCACGGGGAGCAGGGCGCCCGGGAGAGCGCTGGGGACGACGGGAACGGGGACGGCCACGGGGACGGCAACGGCGACGGGAACGGGGGCCGCGACGGGGACGGCGGTGGGGAAGAGGTTGACGGCGCTCTCGTCCCGGCCACCGCGTCCGGCGCTGCGGAGTCGGGTGCCACGGAGCCGCGTGCTACGGAGCCGGGCGGCACGGAGTCGGGCGGCACCGCCTCGGCCGGCACCGCCTCGGCCGGCACCGCGTCGGGCGGCACCGCGTCGGGCTCCGACGCCCCGCCGTCGACGCCCGGCCCGTCCGCCCCGCCCTCGACGCCCGCCCCGCCCCCGTCCACCCCGTCCACCCCCTCCTCCGCACCCGAAGGGGACCCTTCGTGAACCGCCGGCCGGCCCGCGCCGCCCTCGCCCTGGTCACCGCCGCCGTCCTCGCCCTCGGAGCGGGGGCGTGCGGTGGCCGGGCCACCACCCACCACAAGCCCGGCACCAGCCACGCGGAGGACACCGGCAGCAACGGCCGGCTGCTGACCGCCGAGGACGGCGACGGCCACCGGCTGCGCCGGGTCGACGCCGACGGCGCGCCCGAGGTGGGCGTCACCGTACGGCCCGACTCGGAGGACGGCTGGAACGTCCGTCTCACGGTGCGCAACTTCCGCTTCACCCCCGACAGCGTCGGCGGCGCCGCACTCGCCGGACGCGGCCACGCCCGGCTCTTCCTCGACGGCCACCCGCTCGCCCGGGTCTACGGCCTCTGGTACCACCTCCCGAAGTCGCTCGTCCGCGCCGCGGGCGGCGGCACCCGGCTCATCGCGGGGCTGTACGCCGACGACCACACCGCCTGGGCCGTCGGCTCCACCCCGGTCCGGGTCTCCGCGAGCCTCGCCGAGGCCGCCCCGGGCGCGGACGCCTCCTCCGGTGCCCCCGACGACGGCGCACCCGACGACACGGTCACCGTCGACGTCGCCGTGCGCGACGGCAAGGTCAGCCCCGCCCCCGGCCGCACGGAGGTCGAGAAGGGCCGCACCGTGCGCCTGCGCGTCCGCAGCGACCGGGACGACACCCTGCACGTCCACGGCTACGACAAGGAGGCGCGCCTGCCCGCGGGGCGGACCGTCACGGTCACCTTCACCGCCGACCGCACCGGACTCTTCGAGGTCGAGACCCATGAGTCCGATCTGCTGCTGACCCAGCTCGTCGTCCGGTGACGGGCACCCCCGCGCCCGGTGCCGTGAGCGTCCTCGCCCACGGCATCGGCGCCCAGCACGATCTGCCGCTCTCGCCCTTCTACGCCTTCGCCGGCGCCTTCACCGCACTTTTTGTCTCCTTCCTCGCCCTCGGGCTGCTCTGGTCCGACTCCCGCTTCCGCGGCGACCGGGCCGGCCGGCCGCTGCCCGACGCCGTCCGGCGCGCCGCCGACGCCCCCGCCACCCGGACCGCCCTGCGCGCCCTCGGCCTGGCGGCGGCCCTCGCCGTCCTGCTCTGTCTGCTGCTCGGACCCGACGACCCGGACCGCAATCCGGCCCCCGGCGCCGTCTACGTACTCCTCTGGGTCGGGCTCGTCCCCGCCTCCCTGTTGTGCGGACCCGTCTGGGCGCTGCTCAACCCGCTGCGCACCCTGCACCTCGCCCTCTGCCGCGTCCTCGGGCGCGACCCCGCGGCCGGCCCGCCGCCGCCCCCGTGGCTGGGCATGTGGCCCGCGGCGGCCGGGCTGTTCGCCTTCACCTGGCTCGAACTCGTCGCCCCCGACCCCGCGTCCGCGACCGCGCTGCTCTCCTTCCTCGCCGCCTACACCGTTCTCCACCTCGCCGGTGCCGTCCGGTACGGCGCCCGCTGGTTCGACCACGCCGACGCCTTCGAGGTCTACTCACGCCTCCTCGGCCGGCTCTCCCCCCTCGGCCGCCGGGCCGACCGGAGCCTCGTCGTCCGCTCCCCGTTCAACGGACTCGACGCCACCCCCCGCCTCCCCGGACTCGTCGCCACCGTCTGCGTCATGCTCGGCTCCACCGCCTACGACGGCTTCTCCGACGCCCCCTCCTGGATCACCACCGTCCAGACCTCGGCACTCGGCCGGACCACCACCGCCACCCTCGGACTCCTCGCCGCCGTCGTCCTCGTCGCCGCGCTCTACACCCTGTGCGCCGGGGCCACCCGGCTGATCTCCGGCCGCTTCGACCACCCCCTCACGGCCTTCGCGCACTCCCTGGTCCCGATCTCCCTCGGCTATCTGATCGCCCACTACTTCACACTCTTCGTCACCGAATCCCCACGCACCGTCATGATGGCACTCGGCACTGACAACCCCGCCCCGCCCGAACCGCCCCTCGGGCCGGGCGGCATCGCCACCCTCCAGGTCCTCGCGATCGTCACCGGCCATGTCCTCGGTGTCGTCGCCGCCCACGACCGGTCCGTGCGGCTCTTCCCGCCCGGACGCGCCGTCGCGGGCCAACTCCCGCTCCTGGTCCTGATGGTGGCGTACACCTGCGGCGGCCTCGCCCTGCTCATCGCCTGAGGTCGCGCACCGCACCGACCCGGAGAGGCGGCCCACGGCATCATGGAACCCGTGCCCCATGCGAACGCGAACCTCCGTCGTGCCCCCGTGCAGCAGCGCAGCGCCGAGCGTCTGGTCCGGATACTCGACGCCTGCGCCGAACTCCTCGACGAGACCGGTTACGAACAGCTCTCCACCCGTGCCGTCGCCGCCCGCGCCGGTGTGCCCATCGGCTCCGTCTACCGCTTCTTCTCCAACAAGCGCGCCCTCGCCGACGCCCTCGCCCTGCGCAATCTGGACAGCTACGTCGAACGGATCGCCGCCCGGCTCGCCGCCGTCCCGGCCGACGACTGGCGCGGCGCCATCGACGCCGTCCTGGACGAGTACCTCGCCATGAAGCGCACCGTCCCCGGCTTCGCCCTCATCGACTTCGGCGCCCCCGCGCCCGACGAGGACCCGGCCGACGACGCCAACCAGCGGGTCGCCGGCCGGCTCGCGGACCTGCTCTCCGGCCACCTCGGCCGCCCCGCCGACGAGGACCTGCTCCGCTCCGTCCTCATCTGCGTGGAGGCCGCCGACGCCCTGCTCAAGCTCGCCTTCCGCTCCGACCCCGCGGGCGACGGGGCGATCGTCACCGAGACCCGCGTCCTGATCCACGCCTATCTGGCCCGGATCCTGGACTGAACGGCCCCTCCCCGGGGCTGCGGAGCGACCGGACCGCCGGAAGGACTCCCCGGCATGCGTACCGGTCGGTATGCTCAACCCCGCCCGGCCGTGTCCGCCGCAGCCCCGGGGAGGGCCCATGTCGCACGACCCCAGCAACTCCCGTACCGCCCTGCGCATCTGCCCCCTCTGCGAGGCCACCTGCGGGCTCGTCCTCACGATCGAGGACGGGACGGTCACCGGCGCCCGGGGCGACCGCGAGGACGTGTTCAGCAAGGGGTTCATCTGCCCCAAGGGCGCGTCCCTCGGGGGACTCGACGCGGACCCCGACCGGCTGCGCACCCCGCTCGTCCGCAAGGACGGGGTCCTGACCGGGGCGACCTGGGCCGAGGCCTTCGACGCCGTCGCCCGCGCCGTCCCGGACATCCTCCGGGACCACGGCCCCGACTCCGTCGGCGTCGTCCTCGGCAACCCCAACGTGCACACCGTGGCCGGCGCCCTCTACCCGCCCGCCCTGCTCGCGGCGCTGCGGACGAAGTCCCTCTTCACCGCCAGCACCCTCGACCAGATGCCCAAGCACGTCTCCAGCGGACTCCTCTTCGGCGACCCCCACAGCATCCCCGTACCGGACCTGGACCGCACCGACCACCTGCTGCTCCTCGGCGCCAACCCCCTGGAATCCAACGGCAGCCTCTGCACCGCCCCCGACTTCCCCGGCCGGCTCAAGGCCCTGCGCCGGCGCGGCGGCACCCTCACCGTCGTCGACCCGCGGCGCACCCGCACCGCCCGCCTCGCCGACCGCCACGTCGCCGTCCGCCCCGGCACCGACGCGCTGCTGCTCGCCGCCCTGGTCCACGTCCTGTTCGAGGAGAAGCTGACCGACCCCGGCACGCTCGCCCCGCACCTGGAGGGACTCGACGAACTCGCCGACGCCCTCGAGGACTTCTCGCCGGAGGCGGTCGCCGGGGCCTGCGACGTGGACGCCGCGACGCTGCGCACCCTCGCCCGTGAACTCGCCGCCGCCCCCACCGCCGCCGTGTACGGCCGCATCGGCAGCTGCACCGTCGACCACGGCACCCTCGCCAGCTGGCTCGTCGACGTCCTCAACGTCCTCACCGGCAACCTCGACCGCCCCGGCGGCGCCCTCTTCCCGCTCTCCGCCACCGCCCGCGCCCCGCGCCCCGCCGCCCCCGGCCGGGGCTTCGCCCTCGGCCGCTGGACGAGCCGGGTCTCCGGACACCCCGAGGCCAAGGGCGAACTGCCCGTCGCCGCGCTGGCCGAGGAGATCACCACCCCCGGCCCGGGGCGGATCCGCGCGCTGTTCGTCCTCGCCGCCAACCCCGTGCTCTCCGCCCCCGACGGCGACCGGCTCGACGCCGCGCTCGCCGACGGGCTGGACTTCATGGTGAGCGTCGACCCCTACCTCAACGAGACCTCGCGCCACGCGGACGTCGTGCTGCCCCCGCCGCCGCCCGCGCAGAGCGCCCACTTCGACTTCGCGTTCAACACCCTCGCCGTCCGCAACCAGGTCCGCTACACCCGCCCCGCCGTCCCCCTGGACCCGGACCGGATGGACGAGGGCGAGATCCTCGCCCGGCTCGTCCTCGCCGTCTCCGGAGCCCACGGCACCGACCCCGCCGCCGTCGACGCCCTGGTCGTCGACGGCGTCCTCGGCAAGGCCGTCGCCGACCCGCTCTCGCCCGTCCACGGCCGCGTCCCGGCCGATCTCGCCGCCGCGCTCACCGGCCGCACCGGCGCCGAACGGCGTCTGGACCTGATGCTGCGGCTCGGCCCGTACGGCGAGGGCTTCGGCGCCGATCCCGAGGGGCTCACCCTGGACCGGCTCCTCGACCGTCCGCACGGCATCGACCTCGGCCCCCTCGCCCCGCGCGTCCCGGAGATCCTGCGCACCCGCAGCGGACGCGTCGAACTGCTCCCCGGACCCATCGCCGACGACCTGCCCCGGCTGCGCCGGGCGCTGCGCGAACGCCGCGAGCCCGACGCCCTCGTTCTCGTCGGCCGACGCCATCTGCGGTCCAACAACAGCTGGCTGCACAACATCGAGGCCCTGCGCGGCGGCTCCAACGTCTGCACCCTGCACATCCACCCCGAGGACGCGGCACGCCTCGGACTGACCGACGGCGGACGGGCCACGGTCGGGTCCGACGGGGGCACCCTCACGGTCCCGGTCGAGGTCACGGACGACATCAGGACCGGAGTGGTGAGCCTGCCGCACGGCTGGGGCCACCACCGCCCCGGCACCCGCACCTCGGTCGCCGCCCGGGAGCCCGGGGCCAACGTGAACCAGCTCGTCGACGGCAGCCGGCTCGACCCGCTCTCCGGCACCGCCGTGCTCAACGGCATCCCCGTGACGGTCGCGCCCGCGCACTGAACGGACCGGGCGTCGCGGCGAGGGGCGAGCGGCCGGACGTTCCGGACGGAGGGGGAGCACCGGGCGGACCGAATGTTTCGAGCGAACCGGAATCCCTCCTGACACTTCCGGCACGGAGGATTCCGTACGCCCCAACCTTTGCGCGAGTCATTCCCTCACCCTGCGTCATGGGTTAATTTCGGCCCACTGCTGCCGCTCCCCACCGCTCCACCATCACCCTCCCGGGCGGAACCAACATGACTCGCGCCATCACCCTGAACAACGTCAGCAAGGCCTACGGACGGTCCTCGCGTGCCGTCGACCGCCTCTCCCTCTCCGTCGAGCCGGGCGAGTTCGTCGTCCTGCTGGGCCCCTCCGGCTGCGGCAAATCGACCGTGCTCCGCATGATCGCCGGACTGGAGGACATCACCGAGGGCGAGATCCTCCTGGACGGCGAACCCGCCAACCACCTGACCCCCCGCGAACGCGGCATGGCCATGGTCTTCCAGAACTTCGCGCTCTACCCGACCATGACCAACCGCGCCAACATCGGCTTCCCGCTGAAACTGGAGAACCCGCGCCAGGACCACAACGAGCGCATCGAGAACACCGCGCGGATGCTCGGCATCGAGAACGTCCTGGACCGCCTCCCGGGCCAGCTCTCCGGCGGCGAGCGCCAGCGGGTCGCCATGGGGCGGGCGATTTCGCGCCAACCTTCGGCCTTCCTGATGGACGAACCGCTCTCCAACCTGGACGCCAAGCTCCGCAACCATCTGCGGGCCGAGATATCCCAGCTCACCAAGGAACTCGGCGTCACCACCGTCTACGTGACCCACGACCAGGCCGAGGCCATGTCGCTCGGGCACCGGGTCGCGGTGATGCGCGGCGGAGTGCTCCAGCAGGTCTCCACCCCGCGCGAGGTGTACGGACTGCCGGAGAACGTGTTCGTCGCCGCCTTCATCGGCACCCCCCGGATCAATCTGCTCCAGGCCGTCGTCCACGCGCCCCTGGAGGGCCGGATGTCGATCGACCTGGGGCGCCAGCGTCTGCCGCTGCCCGAACCGCTCAGCCCCGACCACCAGTTGCTCCGCATCCAGCAGGGCCGGCGCATCATCGTCGGACTGCGCTCCGAAGCCGTCCGGATCGCCCCGCCCAGCCAGGCCCGCCCCGGCGAGGTCGCGCTCAGCGGCATCGTCGAGCACGTCGAGTACCAGGGGCACGAGGCGCTGGTGCACCTCAACACCGGCTCGCAGCCCGCCGTCGTGCCCGACCTGGAGTCGGCCCGCCAGGACCGCTCCGCCGCCCGCGGCAGGCGCCGCGGCCAGGGCGGCATGGGCATGCTGGAACGGCTCAAGGAGCGGGCCACCGGTCAGTCCGGCGGCTCGGTCGCCGTCCTGGACGCCCCGGACGACTCCCTGCCCGCCGGGGTGCACAGCCCCGACCGGCCCGCGATCACCTCCAGCGACCTGGTCGTCCGCACCGGCCCCGACATGCGGCTGCGCACCGGGGGCCAGGTTCCGCTCCTGGTCGACCTCGCCCATCTGTACGTCTTCGACCACCAGGGCCGCCGGATCTGCCCGCTGCCCAAGGACGTCCCCGGACTGGAGGTCTGAGCCGCCGGAGGGACCCGGGCGTACGGGCCGCCGCGCGGACGGACCCTCAGTCCGCGTCCGTGAGCGGCCCCGCCGCCTCCCGGGCCTGCCGCACCCGGTGCGCACCGGCCGGGTAGGGGAGTCCGGCGGCGAGGGCCGCGGCCCGGCCGAACTCCTCGTGGGCCGCCGCCCGCTGCCCGCAGGCGGCCAGGGCCGCCCCCAGGACCGTGCGCGCCTCGGTCTCGGTGAGCCGTTCACCGACCCGCTCCGCCCGCTCCGTCTCCTCGGCGGCGCGGCGGACGGCCGCGCGCGGATCGCCGGAGCGCAGCTCGGCCCAGGCCAGCAGATGCGCGGTGCCCGGTCCGTGGTCCCGGCCCAGCAGGGTCACGGCCTCGGCCGGACGCCCCTCGTGGACCAGGAGTTCGGCCTGCGCCGTACGGACCTCGTGCAGGGCCTGCCGGTCGGCCTGCTCCTCGGCGGCGCGCCCGGCCCGCTCCAGCAGCTCGCCCGCGCCCGCCCCGCCGGTCAGCAGCCGGACCCGGGCCAGGGCCGCCAGGGCGTACGCCGTGCACCAGCTCTGCTCCGGGCCGCCGTCCCGCACGGCGGCCAGCGCATGCTCCTCGGCCTGCGCGAACTCCCTCAGCAGCAGATGGAGTTCCGCGAGATTGGCGCGTTCGAAGGCGACCGCCGTCGGATCGCCGGTGTGCTCGGCCAGCTTCATCGCCCGCTGCCCGATGGAGACGGCCTCGCCGAGCCGGCCGGACCGGCGGGCGTGCTCACGGAAGACCGAGAGCGTGGTGACCAGCACGTCCTGGTCCCCGTACGCCTCCGCGTGCGGCAGCGCCCCCTCGGCGGCGGGCCGGGCCAGGTCGAAGCGGCCGGCGAGGGCGAGCGAGGTCGCCTGCATGCCCAGCGCGCGGGCGAGCAGCCCGCGCCGCTCGCCGCCCGGGACGGAGTGCGCGGCGGCCTGGGCCAGCCGGGCCGAGATGTGCGCGTCCTCGTAGCGTCCGGAGACGAACCGCAGCCCGCCGGCGGCCAGATGGTGCGTCGCCACGGTCAGCGCCGGGGTCTGCGGTCCCGGGCGGTGGACCCGCAGCAGCTCCTCGCCCTCCTCGGCCCCGCGCATCTTCATCAGGACCTCGCTCAGCCGGGCCGCCGCCAGCACCCGGCCGTCCTCGTCGCCCCGCCGCACCATGTCGTCCAGCGCCTCGCGCAGCACCGTCGCCGCCTCCGGGTAGCGGGCCATCCGGCGCAGCACCGCCCCCCGGTCGATCCGGGCCCGCGCCGCCTCGGCGGCCGAGGCGTCGAGCCGGGCGGTCAGCTCGGCGTAGTAGCGGTCGGCGGTGTCGTTGGCGCAGAGCGCGGCGGCGCGTTCGGCGGCCTGCCGCAGATACCCGGTGGCGCGCGGGTCGTCGGCGCGGGCGAGCTGGGTGGCCAGGGTGTCGACGGCGTCCGGACGGTGGCGCAGCACCGCCTCCGCGTACGCCGAGTGCAGCTGCCGGCGGCGGGCCGCGGACAGGCCGTCGTAGCAGGTCAGCCGGACCAGCGGATGGCGGAAGGCGAGACCGGGCAGCGAGCGTCCGCCCACCACCACGGGCCGCTCCGTCACCACCGAGGCCGTCACCGCCGCGTCCACCGCGTCGGTCGCCTCGGCGGGGGAGAGCGCCGGGTGCAGCCCCTGGCCGGCCACGTCGAGGATCTCCGCGAGGGCCGCGCTGCCCCCGGTGACGGAGATCGCCTCGACCACCCGACGGGCCGCCGGACCCAGCCGGGCCAGCCGCGCCGCGACCAGCCGGCGCACGCCCTCCGGGGCACCCGGGGCGTCCCCGGCCGTGTCGTCCTCGCCCTCGTGGACCGTACGGGCCAGCTCCAGGGCGAAGAGCGGATTGCCCAGGGAGAGCTCCCACACCCGGTCCAGGCCCGTCTCGGCGCCCGCGTCCCGGGCGATCGCCAGGCACTGGTCCCGGTCCAGCCGCCCCAGCTCGACCTTTTCCGCGAGCCGGCCGTGCACCAGGGCCTCCAGGGCCGCGCGGCGCGGATCGTCGGCGTCGAACTCCTCCGCGCGGTAGGTGACCACGAAACGCAGCCCCGCCCCGGTCGTCGCCGCCCGCCGGGCCAGCCGGCTCAGCAGTTGGTACGAACCGGCGTCGGCCGCGTGCAGATCGTCCAGGACCACCAGGACCGGCGCGCCCGCCGCGAGATCGCCCAGCAGCCCCGCCGTGGCCCGGAAGAAGCGGTCCCGCTCCTCCTCGGGGCTGCGCTCGCGCCCGGCGCCGATCTGGCCGAGGGAGGGGAGCAGGGTGGCGAGTTCCGGGTACTCGCCGCCGATGCGCGCCCGCTCCACGGGCGGCCGGTCGGCGAGCCAGGCGTCCAGCGCCTCCACGAAGACGCCGTACGGGGTGTGGCCCTCGGCGTCGTGGCCGGCGCCCCACAGGACGGTGGTGCCGGCCCCGGCGGCGGCCCGCGCCACCTCGGTGGTCAGCCGCGTCTTGCCGACCCCGGCCTCGCCGCCGATCAGCCGGACCGGCGGCCCCTCGGCGGAGAGCAGCGCGCGCAGCGCCGCGTCCCGGCCGCGCAGCGGGGGACCGGCGGGGGCGCGGATCGCCGCGGGCAGCACCGGGGCGGCCTCGGCGGGCAGGACGGCCGTGGTGGCGTCGAGCGCCAGCAGGTGCAGCCGCTCGGTGCCGGGCCCCGGCCGTATGCCCAGTTCGCTGTCGAGCGCCTGCCGGCACAGGTGGTACTGGCGCACCGCCTGCCGCCGCAGCCCCTGGCGCAGATACGCCTCGATGAGGACCCGGTGGGCCCGTTCCTCCGCGGGGGCGGTGGCCAGAGCGCGCAGCGCCACCTCGGTCGCCCGCTCGTTCTCGCCGTCCGCGAGGTGCGCCTCGGCCAGGGCGAGCCGGACCCGGTCGCGCAGCGCGTCGAGCAGGGTGCGCCGGGCCTCGGACCAGGGGGCGTAGCGGTCCTCGGGCAGCAGTTCGCCGGTGAACGCGGCGAGCGCGGTGGCGAGCGAGGCGGTGGCGCCGTCGGCGAGCGCCTGTTCGGCCAGGACCTCCGCCTCGTCCGCGTCGATGACCACGGTCCGCGGATCGAGCCGCAGCAGGGTGCCCTCGGAGGTGAGGTAGGACGAGGAGGCGCGGGGGGCCAGCTCCGGTTCGATGGCGCGGCGGGCGGCGTGCAGGGCGACCCGCAGGCTGCCCAGCGCGGCCTGGGGGTCCGCGTCCGGCCAGCAGATCTCCATGGCCTGTTCGCGGTGGAGGCGGTGGCCGGGGGAGACGGCGAGGAGTTTGACGAGGGCGCGGGCGCTGGGGCGGGGCCACCGTTCGGCCAGGGCCGGACCGCTGTCACGAGTCACCCGGAAACCGCCGAAAAGGTGCAGGCGGAGGAGAGGGGGAGCGAGGTCCGTGCCGTGGTCCGTCGCGTCTGTGCCCATCAGGGCGCAACCTTAACCCGTCAATCCGGACACGCCGAAGCCCCCGGGTGGATGCCCGGGGGGCTGCGACGACCGCGCCTCGGCGGTCCCGCCGCCGGTCCTGAGCGGGCCGCCGTGTCGGCGGCGGCCGGGGCGCGGCGGGGGCCGGTGTGCTGCCGGGGCGGTATGAGCGGCCCCCGCCCCCTCCGTGATCGGGGCACGGAAGGGGCGGTCCCGGTCGGGGACGCTACGGGGTGCCCGTTACTGGCGCGTTACCCACCGCCCGCCGTGCCCTCCGGGGCCCGGTGCCGCCGTGCCCTCCGCCCTCCCGGGGACCGTCCCGCCGTTCGGCGGACGGGGCGGCGGCACGTGACCGGCGTCTCTGGCGCCGGAAAACTAACAGCGCTAGTTTGGGGCGCGGACGACCCCGTCCGCCCCGCACCCGGAAGGAACAGCCATGAAGGCCCATGACGGTATGTACATCGGCGGTGCGTGGCGGCCCGCCGCCGGAACGGACACCATCGCCGTGGTGAACCCGGCGGACGAGCAGGTCATCGCCCATGTACCGGCCGGCGCGGCGGAGGACGTCGACGCGGCGGTCCGCGCCGCGCGCGCCGCCTTCCCCGGCTGGGCCGCCACCCCGCCCGCCGAGCGCGCCGCCCTGATCGGCGCCCTGCGCGATGTGCTGGCCGCCCGCGCCGAGGAGATCGCCGGGACGGTCACCGCCGAACTGGGCGCCCCGCCGCAGCTGGCCCGCTCCGTCCACGCGGGCCTGCCCGTGCTGGTCGCCGGCTCGTACGCCGAACTGGCCGCCACGTACGCCTTCGAGGAGCGCCACGGCAACTCCACCGTCCTGCTGGAGCCGGTCGGCGTCGTCGGTGCGATCACCCCGTGGAACTATCCGCTGCACCAGATCGTCGCCAAGGTCGCCCCCGCCCTCGCGGCCGGCTGCACGGTGGTCCTCAAGCCCGCCGAGGACACCCCGCTGACGGCCCAGGCCTTCGCCGACGCCACGGCGGAGGCCGGGCTGCCCGCCGGGGTCTTCAACCTGGTCACCGGCCTCGGTCCGGTCGCCGGACAGGCCCTCGCCGAGCACCCGGACGTCGACCTCGTCTCGTTCACCGGCTCCACCGCCGTCGGCCGGGCCATCGGCGCGGTGGCGGGCGGCGCCGTCAAGCGCGTCGCCCTGGAGCTGGGCGGCAAGTCCGCCAACGTCGTCCTGCCCGGAGCCGACCTGGCCAAGGCCGTCAACGTCGGCATCGCCAACGTCATGTCCAACTCCGGCCAGACGTGCAGCGCCTGGACCCGGATGCTGGTGGACGCCGAGCGGTACGAGGAGGCCGTGGCGCTCGCCGCCGAGGCCGTCGCCAAGTACGTGCCCGGCGAGCGGGTCGGTCCGCTCGTCAACGCCAAGCAGCGGGCGCGGGTGCGCGGCTACATCGAGAAGGGCGTGGCCGAGGGCGCCCGCCTGGTGGCCGGCGGCCCCGAGGCCCCGCTGCCCACCGGCTACTACGTCAGCCCCACCGTCTTCGCCGACGTCACCCCGGAGATGACCATCGCCCAGGAGGAGATCTTCGGCCCGGTCGTCTCGATCCTCCGGTACGAGGACGAGGAGGACGCCCTGCGCATCGCCAACGGCACCGTGTACGGCCTGGCCGGCGCGGTCTGGGCGGCCGACGACGAGCGGGCCGTGGCCTTCGCCCGCCGGATGGAGACCGGCCAGGTCGACATCAACGGCGGGCGCTTCAACCCGCTCGCCCCCTTCGGCGGCTACAAGCAGTCCGGCGTCGGCCGCGAACTCGGCGCCCACGGGCTGGCCGAATACCTCCAGACCAAGTCCTTCCAGTTCTGAGTTCGTCGTCCGTCCCCCCCGCACCCCGATCAGCAAGGAGTCAGTCCGTGGTCCGCGCCGCCGTACTGTCCGCCGTCGGAGCTCCGCTGGAGATCACCGACATCACGCTTCCGGAGCCCGGCCCCGGCCAGGTGCGGGTCCGCCTCGCCGCCGCCGGGGTCTGCCACTCCGACCTCTCGCTCTCCAACGGCACCATGCGGCTCCCCGTCCCCGCCGTCCTCGGCCACGAGGGCGCGGGCACGGTCGTCTCCGTCGGCGAGGGCGTCGGCCACGTCGCCCCCGGCGACGGCGTCGTCCTCAACTGGGCGCCGTCCTGCGGCGCGTGCCACCACTGCGGCATCGGCGAGGTGTGGCTCTGCGCCGACGCCCTGGCCGGGGCGGCGAACATCCACGCCCATGCCGCCGACGGCACCGCACTCCACCCCGGGCTCAACGTCGCCGCCTTCGCGGAGGAGACCGTCGTCGCCGCCCACTGCGTGCTGCCCGCCCCCGAGGGCATCCCCCTCACCGACGCCGCCCTGCTCGGCTGCGCGGTGCTCACCGGCTACGGCGCGGTCCACCACAGCGCCCGGGTCCGCGCGGGCGAGTCCGTCGTGGTTCTCGGCATCGGCGGCGTCGGCCTCGCCGTGCTCCAGTCCGCCCGGATCGCCGGCGCCTCGAAGATCATCGCGGTCGACGTCTCCCCGGAGAAGGAGGACCTGGCCCGCCGGGCCGGCGCCACCGACTACGTCGTCGCCTCGGACACCACACCCCGCGCGATCCGCGGGCTCACCGGCGGCCGGGGCGCGGACGTGGCCGTCGAGTGCGTGGGCCGGGCGTCCACCATCCGCGCCGCCTGGGAGTCCACCCGCAGGGGCGGCCGCACCACGGTCGTCGGCATCGGCGGCAAGGACCAGCAGGTCACCTTCAACGCCCTGGAGATCTTCCACTGGGGTCGCTCGCTGACCGGCTGCGTGTACGGCAACAGCGACCCGGCCCGCGATCTGCCCGTGCTGGCCGGCCACATCCGCGAGGGCCGCTTCGACCTCTCCATGATGGTCACCGACCGGATCGGTCTGGACGGCATCCCGGAGGCCTTCGACCACATGATCGCGGGGAAGGGCGGCCGGGCGCTGGTGGTCTTCTAGGCCGTGTCGTTCAGACGATGTCCGACCGCCCCGGCGTGAGCAGCCGGGAGGCCATCTCGCCCTTCTCGAAGAGCTGGGAGGCCGGGCCCACGATCAGCGGGTCCGGCTCCCGGGCCACCTCCGGGTCCTTGCCCGGGTAGTCGAAGCGGTGCAGGACGTGGCGCATCGCCTCCAGCCGCGCCCGCTTCTTGTCGTTGCTCTTCACCACGGTCCACGGGGCGTCCGCCGTGTCCGTGTGGAAGAGCATCAGCTCCTTGGCCTCGGTGTACGCGTCCCACTTGTCGAGCGAGGCGAGGTCGACCGGGCTGAGCTTCCAGCGCCGCACCGGGTCGATCTGGCGGATCATGAACCGGTTGCGCTGCTCGTTGCGCGAGACGGAGAACCAGAACTTCACCAGGTGGATGCCGTCGCGGGCGAGCATCCGCTCGAAACCCGGGGCCTGGTGCATGAACTCCAGGTACTCCCGGGTCGTGCAGAACCCCATCACCCGCTCCACACCGGCCCGGTTGTACCAGGAGCGGTCGAAGAGCACGATCTCGCCGGCCGTCGGCAGATGGGCCACGTACCGCTGGAAGTACCACTGCGAGCGTTCGCGCTCGGTCGGCTTCTCCAGCGCCACCACACGCGCGCCGCGCGGGTTGAGGTGCTCGGTGAACCGCTTGATCGTGCCGCCCTTGCCCGCGGCGTCGCGCCCCTCGAAGAGGACGACGAGGCGTTCGTCGTGCTCCTTGACCCAGTGCTGGAGCTTGAGCAGCTCGATCTGGAGGGCCCGCTTGGACTTCTCGTACGCCTTGCGGCCGAGTTTCTCGGTGTACGGGTAGTCCTCGCGCCAGGCGTCCCGGGCCCGGCCCTCCGGTGTCACCAGGACCGGATCGTCGTCGCCGCTGTCGAGCACGTCGAAGCCCTTCAGCGCGGGCCCGCCGTGCCGGGCCGCCTCGGCGAGGGCGGCGTCGCCCTTCGCACGGCCGTCGCGCCGTTCGGTGCTCCTCGCCATGACGGGTCCTCCCCACGGCGGCGCCGGACGCGTCCGCGTCGCACCAGTCTGCGGACGCGGCGGGCCGGCCGCCACCCCGGCCGCGTGCTCAGGGGCGCGGCGCGTACTGCAGCGCGAGCCCGTCGATCAGGGCCCGCAGTCCCGTCTCGAAGGCGCCCTCGTCGACCTTCCGGTCGTGCTCGGCCAGCAGATGGGCCTGGCCCAGGTGCGGATAGTCGGCCGGGTCGTACGCCGCCGCGTCGTCCACGAAGCCCCGGGCGAAGGAGCCGAGGGCCGATCCGGTGATGAAGTAGCGCATCAGCGCGCCGATGTACGTGGCCTGGGCCGGCGGCCAGCCCGCCCGGACCATCGCGCCGAACACCGCGTCGGCGACCCGCAGCCCGGCCGGACGGCGTCCGGGCCCCTGGGCGAGCACCGGCACGATGTGCGGATGAGCGGCCAGCGCCGCACGGTAGGAGACGGCCCAGTCGTGCAGCGCGGCACGCCAGTCGCGCCCGTCGGAGGCGTCGAACATCGACAGATCGACCTGTGCGGAGACGGCGTCGGCCACCGCGTCCAGGATCTCGTCCTTGTTGCGGAAGTGGTTGTAGAGCGAGGGCCCGCTCACCCCGAGTTCCGCCGCGAGCCGGCGCGTGGAGACGGCGTCGAGCCCCTCGGCGTCCACGAGGGCGCTCGCCGCATCCACGATGCGGTCTCTGCTGAGGAGGGGCTTGCGCGGGCGGGCCATGCGGCACATAGTAGGCCCTGCGCCAAGAAAACTAGCAGTGCTAATTAACCTGGAGGGCCGAGCGGTGGACCTGGAGCTGAGCGAGGAGCAGGCGGCCGTCCGGCAGCTCGCCGAGGACTTCGTCGCGCGGGAGGTGACCCCGCACGTCGTCGCGTGGGACCGCAGCGAGAACGTCGACAAGTCGATCGTGAAGAAGCTGGGCTCCCTCGGCTTCCTCGGGCTCACCGTCCCCGAGGAGTACGGCGGCTCGGGCGGCGACCACCTCGCGTACTGCCTGGTGACCGAGGAGCTGGGCCGCGGCGACTCCTCCGTGCGCGGCATCGTCTCGGTCTCCCTGGGGCTGGTGGCCAAGACGATCGCCGCATGGGGCGACGAGGAGCAGAAGCGGCAGTGGCTGCCGCGGCTGACCTCCGGGGACGCGGTCGGCTGCTTCGGCCTCACCGAACCGGGCACCGGCTCCGACGCCGGCAATCTGGCCACCCGGGCCGTGCGCGACGGCGGCGACTACGTCGTCAACGGCACCAAGATGTTCATCACCAACGGCACCTGGGCCGATGTCGTGCTCCTGTTCGCCCGCACCAACGACACCCCCGGCCACCGGGGCGTCTCCGCCTTCCTGGTCCCCGCCGACGCCCCCGGCCTCACCCGGCGCACCATCCACGGCAAGCTCGGCCTGCGCGGCCAGGCGACCGCCGAACTGGTGCTGGAGGACGTCCGCGTCCCCGCCTCCGCCCTGATGGGCCCCGAGGGCAAGGGCTTCTCCATCGCCATGTCCGCCCTGGCCAAGGGGCGGATGTCGGTCGCCGCCGGATGCGTGGGCATCGCCCAGGCCGCCCTGGACGCCGCCGTGCGCTACGCCGGTGAACGCGAACAGTTCGGCACCCCGATCGCGGGCCACCAGCTCGTCCAGGAACTCATCAGCGACATCTCCGTGGACGTCGAGGCGGCCCGGCTGCTGACCTGGCGGGTCGCCGATCTGATCGACCGGGGCCAGGACTTCGCCACCGCCGCCTCCCGGGCCAAGCTCTTCGCCTCCGAGGCCGCCGTCCGCGCCGCCAACAACGCCCTCCAGGTCTTCGGCGGCTACGGCTACATCGACGAGTACCCGGTCGGCAAGCTGCTGCGCGACGCCCGGGTGATGACCCTGTACGAGGGCACCAGCCAGATCCAGAAGCTCATCATCGGCCGCGCCCTGACCGGCGTCTCCGCCTTCTGAGCCGCCCCGGGTGCTGAGTACCGCCTGAGTATCCGTACGGATGTGGTACGCGCCACAGCGGCGGATTCTGGGCCGTATGAGTGACACCACATCGGTCAAACATCAGAACACCGCGGCCTTCTACGGCCAGGCCGTCGCGTCCTTCGGGGTCGCGATCGGCGCCGTCGCCGTCGGCATCTACTCCCTGGACGCGGACGCCTGGGTGCGCGGCTTCCTCGCCATCGGCGTGCTCTACCTGGTCACCTCCGCCTTCACCCTGGCCAAGGTGATCCGGGACCGTCAGGAGGCCGGCCAGCTGGTCAGCCGGGTCGACCAGGCCCGGCTGGACAAGATCCTCGCCGAGCACGACCCGTTCCAGAAGCTCTGAGTCACCGGCGTCCCACCCACCGAACCCTTCCCGGGCCGACCCTAAGCGCTTGCTCAGGATCGGGGTATGGTGTTCGTCCTGCTGACGGAGAGGGGCGAGGGCGATGAGCACGGCGGAGGAGACCGACGGCGGAACGCCGTGGGAGGAAGTGACGCCGGAGGCCGCCAGGCGGCTCCTCGTCGCGGCCGTCGACGCCTTCGCCGAGCGCGGGTACCACGCCACCACCACCCGCGACATCGCGGGCCGGGCCGGCATGAGCCCCGCCGCGCTCTACATCCACTACAAGACCAAGGAAGAGCTGCTCCACCGGATCAGCAGGATCGGCCACGACCGGGCCCTCACCCTCCTGGAGACCGCCGCCTCGGGCGGGGGCACGGCGGCCGAGCGGCTCGCCGAGGCGGTGCGCTCCTTCTGCCGCTGGCACGCCGAGCGCCACACCACGGCGCGCGTGGTCCAGTACGAACTCGACGCGCTGGCCGAGGAGCACCGCGCGGAGATCGTCGAACTGCGCCGCCGCAGCGACGCGGTCGTCCGGCGGATCATCGACGAGGGCGTGGCCGCCGGGGAGTTCGACGTCGCGGACGTGCCGGGCACCACGCTCGCCGTGCTGTCGCTCTGCATCGACGTGGCCCGCTGGTTCAACACCCGCGGCAGCCGCACCCCCGACGAGGTGGGCGAGCTGTACGCCGGGCTGGTGCTGCGCATGGTCGCGGCGCGGGGCTGACCGCACGGCACACGAGGGCGCCGGTCCCCCGGGGGGACCGGCGCCCTCGTCGTGTGCGCACCGCCCGGAGCGGGCCGTGCCGTACCGCTCAGAAGTAGTAGCGCGACACCGACTCCGCGACACAGGCCGGCTTCTCGCCGCCCTCGCGCTCGACCGTGACGACGGCGGTGACCTGGACGCCGCCGCCCGCCTCCTCGACGCTCTTCAGGACGGCGGTCGCGCGCAGCCGCGAGCCCACCGGGACCGTGGAGGGGAAACGGACCTTGTTGGTCCCGTAGTTGATGCCCATCTTCATGCCCTCGACGCGCATCACCTGCGGGACGAGCGCGGGGAGGAGCGAGAGCGTGAGGTAGCCGTGCGCGATCGTGGTGCCGAACGGGCCGTCCGCGGCGCGCTCCGGGTCCACGTGGATCCACTGGTGGTCCCCGGTCGCCTCGGCGAAGAGGTCGATGCGCTTCTGCTCGATCTCCAGCCAGTCGCTGTACCCCAGCTGCTCGCCCACACCGTCGCGCAGCTCCTGCGCGGATGTGAAGATCCTCGGCTCCGCCATGTCCCTGGTCCCTGCCTTCCGCTCCGACGTCCGTTCCGAGCGCTGTCTAAGCGCTTGCTCAGCATCGTGGGCGGGCCGGTTCCTGTCAACGGCCGATGGGCCGCGACCGGGCCACGTAGGGTTCGATGAGTGCCCCAGATCCCACAGACGCTCCATGAACTCACGGTCGGCCAGCTCTCCGCGCGCAGCGGGGCTGCCGTGTCGGCCCTGCACTTCTACGAGGCCAAGGGCCTGATCAGCAGCCGCCGCACCAGCGGCAACCAGCGGCGCTACGCCAGGGACGCGCTGCGCCGGGTCGCCTTCGTCCGCGCCGCCCAGCGCGTCGGCATCCCGCTGGCGACCATCCGCGAGGCGCTGGCCGAACTGCCCGAGGAGCGCACGCCGAACCGTGAGGACTGGGCCCGTCTCTCGGAGGCCTGGCGCTCCGAGCTGGACGAGCGCATCCGGCAGCTGGGCCGGCTGCGGGACCACCTCACCGACTGCATCGGCTGCGGCTGCCTCTCGCTGGAGACCTGTGTGCTCTCCAACCCGGACGACGTCTCCGGTGAGCGCATGAGCGGTTCGCGTCTGATGCCCGAGCGCGGGAAGGCGGTCCGCCCGGCCCGGGAGGGGTGAGCGCGGGCGGCGGCCGGTCCGGTCAGCCGACCGGGGCCAGGCCCTCCGCCGGGGTCCGGCGGGCCCTGGCCAGGGCCTGGGGGGTGAGCACCGGCTGCGGTACGACGATCCCGCAGTCCGCGCAGACCGGGCCGGACCACGGCTCGCCGTCCAGGTCCTGGCGCCAGGCGAGCCGGTGTCCCGCGCACACCGGGCAGCCGCTGCCCGGTCCGGCCTCCAGGGCCGAGATCAGCCGCACCAGCACCTCGGCGAGCGCCGCCCGCGGATGGACGGCCGGATCGTCGCAGCGGGCGACCCCGTTCCCGCCCCAGGTGCGCAGATGCCAGTCGTCGAACGCGGCGGGCCGCCGCAGCCCGTCGTGCTTCTCCCGTCTGCGCCGCGCGGCGAAGCCGGCCTCGTAGGCGAGCCAGACCCCCCGCGCGCGCTCCAGCTCCTCCAGCGCGCGCACCAGCCGCGCCGGGTCGGGGGCCCGGTCCTCCGGGCCGATTCCGTGCCTCCGGCACAGATGGTCCCAGGTCGCCCGGTGACCGTAGGGGGCGAAGCGCTCCAGGCACTTGCGCAGCGAATACCGCCGCAGTGCCAGGTCGCTCCGCGGGTCGCGGACCTGTCTCGCCAGACTCCGGAAACCGGCCATGGCGTCGCCACCTCCGTCGCTCGTGATCCGTCGCCCGTTCTTCGGCGTCACTGAATGGACGAACGGGAGCCCGGATCGGCTCCCGTTCCCGTCCGCCGAATGAGATGACGGGTCGTCATCCGGCCGGATGTGGTGATTCGGAAAAGGTGACCGATGTTCACCTTACCGACGGGTCATACCGTCGGTAACCTCCGGCGCATCCGGCCTCTCCGAGGAGCACGCATGCCCCCACGCATCCGCATGTCCCCACGCACCGGCAGGACGCGGGCCGCCACCGTCGCGGCCGTCCTCGCCCTCGGTTCGTCCCTGCTGGCCTCCGCACCCGGCGCGGGCGCCGCCGAGGCGGACCCCGCGCCCGTCGACTACTGCCAGGGGCAGTGCGCCGACATCCTGCCGCCCGGCGAGAACGGCAACGCCACCCTCGTCGAGATCCTCGGCAACAAGACGGTCGGCACCCATCCCGCCCACAGCGACGACCAGCTCGACCGGTACAACGCCCTGGTCGACGGGCACACCGCCCTGACCGACCGGAAGATCACCGACTTCTTCAACGACGCCTCCTTCGGCGTCCCGCAGGACCGGGTCGAGTCCGTGACCTCGCCCCGCGACGACGTCACCATCACCCGGGACAAGGCCACCGGCGTCCCCCACATCAAGGGGACCACCCGCTACGGCACCGAGTTCGGCGCCGGATACGCCGCCGGACAGGACCGGCTCTGGCTGATGGACCTCTTCCGCCACATCGGGCGCGGCGAGCTGACCTCGTTCGCCGGCGGGGCGCTCGCCAACCAGGGCCTGGAGCAGCAGTTCTGGCCGCAGGCCCCGTACACCGAGGCGGACCTGGAGGCGCAGGTCGAGTACATCAGGACCCATGAGGGCGCCCGGGGCGAGCAGGCCATGGCGGACGCCCAGGCCTATGTGGACGGCATCAACGCCTACCGCAAGAAGTCCAAGGACGGCCGCTACTTCCCCGGTGAGTACGTCCTCACCGGCAAGATCGACGCCATCACCAACATCGGCGAGATCCAGCCCTTCAAACTGACCGACCTGATCTCGATCGCCTCGGTCGTCGGCGGCCAGTTCGGCGGCGGCGGCGGGGGCGAGGTCCAGGCCGCGCTGTCGCTGCTGTCCGCGCAGCAGAAGTACGGCGTCGCCGAGGGCACGAAGGTCTGGGAGTCCTTCCGCCAGCGCAACGACCCCGAGGCCGTGCTCACCATCCACGACGGCACCGCCTTCCCGTACGCGGGCAAGCCCGCCGAGGCCGTCGGCACCGCGCTCCCGGACCCCGGCTCCGTCACCGCCGAACCCCTGATCCACGACCGCACCGGCTCGGCCGGCACCGGGGTGAAGGCCCCCGTCAAGGCCCCGGCCGCGCTCAAGAAGGTCCAGGGCGTCTACGACGACGGCGTCATCCCGGAGGGCTCGCTGCCCGGCTCCGGGTCCGGCGCCCAGAAGCGCGGGATGTCCAACGCCCTGCTGGTCTCCGGCGCGCACACCGCGAGCGGGAACCCGATCGCCGTGTTCGGCCCGCAGACCGGCTACTTCGCCCCGCAGCTGATGATGCTCCAGGAGCTCCAGGGCCCCGGCATCAGCGCGCGCGGCGTCTCCTTCGCCGGTGTCGGCATGTACATCCAGATGGGACGCGGCCAGGACTACGCCTGGAGCGCCACCTCGGCCGGCCAGGACATCACCGACACCTACGCCGTCGACCTGTGCGAACCCGACGGCTCGGCGCCCACCAAGGACTCCACGCACTACCTCTACCGGGGCGCCTGCACCGCGATGGAGAAGATGGAGAAGACCAACTCCTGGAAGCCGACCGTCGCCGACTCCACCGCCAAGGGCTCGTACCGGATGCAGGTGTGGCGCACGGACTACGGCATCGTCACCCACCGCGCCACGGTGGGCGGCAAGCCCGTCGCGTACACCACGCTGCGCTCCACCTACCGGCACGAGGCCGACTCGATCATCGGCTTCCAGATGCTCAACGACCCGTCGTACGTCACCGACGCCGCCTCCTTCCAGCGGGCGGCGAGCAATATCGACTACGCGTTCAACTGGTTCTACGCCGACTCCCGCACCGCCGCCTACTACAACAGCGGCATGAACCCGGTGCGCGCGTCCGGCGTCGACCCGGCACTGCCGGTCCGGGCGGAGAAGGCGTACGAGTGGCAGGGCTACGACCCGGCGGCCAACACCGCCGCGTACACCCCGTTCGCCGAGCACCCGCACTCCAGCGGGCAGGACTACTACATCTCCTGGAACAACAAGCAGGCCGAGGGGTACGCCGCCTCGGGCTTCGGGCTCAGCGCCGTGCACCGGGGCGACCTGCTCGACGACCGGGTGGCGAAGCTGGTCGACGAGGGCGGCGTGACCCGCGCCTCGCTGACCCGTGCGATGGCGGACGCGGCCCTCACCGATCTGCGCGGGGAGCAGCTGCTGCCCGAGCTGCTGAAGGTCGTCCGCTCCCAGCCGGTCACCGACCCGGACCTGAACGCGGTGGTCCAGCAGCTGGACTCCTGGCGGGCGTCGGGCGCCCAGCGCAAGGAGAGCAGCCCCGGCTCGCACACGTACACCCACGCCGACGCGGTGCGGATCATGGACGCCTGGTGGCCGCGGCTGATCGAGGCGGAGTTCCGTCCCGGTCTCGGCGACGACCTGTACGGGGCGCTCACCGCGAACCTCGCCACCGACGAGTCCCCGGCCGCCAGCCACGGGCCGAGCGGGGCGCACAGCGGTTCGGCCTTCCAGTACGGCTGGTGGGGCTTCGCCGACAAGGACCTGCGCCAGGTGCTCGGGCAGCCGGTCAGGGGCCCGCTGGCCAGGCCGTACTGCGGAGGCGGCGATCTGAGCGCCTGCCGTACGGCGCTGCTGGACTCGCTGAAGGCGGCGGCCGCGGTCCCGGCGGCCGAGGTCTACCCGGCCGACGCGAACTGCAAGGCCGGCGAGCAGTGGTGCACCGACTCCATCGTCCACCGGGCGCTCGGCGGCATCTCCCAGAAGGCGGTCCACTGGCAGAACCGGCCGACGTACCAGCAGGTCGTGGAGTTCCCGGCGCACCGCCCGTGACGCCGTGAGGGCGGGCCCGCGTCCGGCGGGCCCGCCCTCCCCGTCTCACCGGTACTGCAGGTACCGCTTCCGCACGGCCCGGAACGCGGCCAGGTCCGACGCCCACGCGCCCACGACCTCGTCCGTGCCGGCGCCCGCGTCGATCATCGTGCGGACCCGGGTGTTGCCCGTCAGCTTGTCGATCCAGTTGTCCGGCCGCCAGGCGAACCCGCTCCAGGACCGCTTCGCCGTCACCAGCAGCGCGATCCCGGTGCGCACCGGGTCGAAGGCCTCGCGGTCCAGCACGTGCAGCTGGACCCCGCCGACGGTCTTTCCCTGGAACTTGGAGAACGTCGGCGCGAAGTACGCCTCGCGGAAGGCCACCCCGGGCAGTTCCAGCGCGTTCGCCGCGTCCGCCCAGGTGTGGTCGACGCCCTCCGCGCCCAGCAGTTCGAACGGCCGGGTGGTGCCGCGCCCCTCGGAGAGGTTCGTCCCCTCGAACAGGCAGGTGCCCGCGTAGACGAGCGCGGTGTCGGGCGTCGGCATGTTGGGGCTCGGCGGGACCCAGGGCAGGCCCGTGGCGTCGAAGAAGTCCCCGCGCGACCAGCCCGACATCTTCACGATGTCCAGGTCGGCCGGGCGGTCCTTCAGGAACTCGCCGTTGAACAGCAGCGCCAGCTCGGTGACGGTCATGCCGTGCGCCTGGGAGATCTCGCGGCGGCCCACGAAGGTGCCGAACGCCGGGTCGAGCACGGGCCCGAGCGCCGCCCGCCCGGAGACCGGGTTCGGCCGGTCCAGCACGACGAACCGCTTCCCGGCGAGGGCCGCCGCCTCCATGCAGTCGTAGAGCGTCCAGATGTACGTGTAGAAGCGGGCGCCCGCGTCCTGGATGTCGAAGACGATCGTGTCCACGCCCGAGGCCGTGAAGACGTCGGCCAGCGCCTGCCCGCTCTTGAGATACGTGTCGTAGACGGGGAGGCCCGTCGCCGGGTCGTCGTAGCGCCCCTCGGAGCCGCCCGCCTGGGCGGTGCCCCGGAAGCCGTGCTCCGGGCCGAAGACGGCGGTCAGGTCCACCCGGTCGTCGGGGTGCATCACATCGACGATGTGGCGTACGTCGGAGGTGATCCCGGTCGGGTTGGTGACGACGCCGACCCGCTGCCCCTTCAGCATCGCGTAGCCGTCCGCCGCCAGCCGGTCGAACCCGGTCCTGACCCGGCCGTGCCCCTTGCCCTTGCCGTTCGGGGGGCCGGCCGCCGCGGGGCCGGCCGATGCGGCCGTCGCCGCGAGCGCTCCCACCGCACCGCCGGCGGACAGCAATCCACGTCGGGACAGGGTCATGCGGCTACCTCCATGATCGCGATCTCTGTCATGGTCACGCACGCTAGCGCGGGGGACGGCCGGGGGGAACGTGTCGGACGAGGTGTTCCGGACGCCGTCCCGGGCCCGCCGGACCCTTCCCCCACGACATACCGACCGGTTAGTCTGCCGGTGCAGTCGGCTGAGAGAGGCGGGACCGATGAGTCAGGTGCACGGCGCGGGCGTAGTGGTCACGGGGGCCGGAGGCGGCATCGGCGCCGCCCTGGCCCGCAGATTCGCCGACGGGGGCGCACGGGTCGTCGTCAACGACCTCGACGAGGCCCGGATCAAGCCGCTCGCCGAGGAGATCGGCGCCGTCGCGGTCGCCGGGGACGCCTCGGAGATCGTCGGCGCCGCCCGGGACGCCCTGGACGGCACCGTGGACGTCTACTGCGCCAACGCCGGACTCGCCTCGCCCGGCGACCCCTTCGCCGACGAGGAGGTGTGGGCCGCCGCCTGGGACGTCAACGTGATGGCGCACGTCCGCGCGGCCCGCGCCCTGCTCCCGGACTGGCTGGAGCGCGGCAGCGGCCGGTTCGTCGCCACCGCCTCCGCCGCCGGACTGCTCACCATGATCGGCGCGGCGCCCTACAGCGTCACCAAGCACGGCGCCGTCGCCTTCGCCGAATGGCTCGCCCTCACCTACCGCCACCGCGGCGTCAAGGTCCACGCGATCTGCCCGCAGGGCGTGCGCACGGACATGCTCACCGGCGCCGGATCGGCCGGCGAGCTCGTCCTCGCCCCCGGCGCCATCGAGCCCGAGGCCGTCGCCGATGCGCTCTTCGACGCCATGGCCGAGGACCGCTTCCTCGTCCTGCCGCACCCCGAGGTCGCCGGCTACTACGAGACCCGCGCCACCGACACCGACCGCTGGCTCGGTGGCATGAACCGCCTTCAGCGCACCTGGGAGGGGACCGGCGCATGAGCGAGTCGATCTACGCGGCGAAGCCCTGGCTCCCGCTGCTCAGCGAGGCCCAGCGGGCCCCCGTCCACCCCGCCGCGACCCTGGTGCACGCCTTCCGCGCCTCGGCCGCCCGCACCCCGGACCATCCGGCCCTGGCCTATTTCGACGGACGCCTCACCTACCGCGAGACGGACGCCCTCTCCGACTCCGTCGCCGGGCACCTCGCCGCCCGCGGCCTGGAGCGCGGCGACCGGGTCGCGATCATGCTCCAGAACTCCCCGCAGTTCGTCCTCGCCCTCCTCGGCGCCTGGAAGGCCGGGGCGACCGTCGTCCCGCTCAACCCGATGTACAAGTCCGCCGAGGTCGGCCATGTCCTGGAGGACGCCGAGGTCACCGCGCTGATCTGCTCCGACCGCTCCTGGGAGGCGTATCTGCGGGAGACCGCGGCGGCCGCCCCGTCCGTCCGGATCACGGTCACCGCCTGCGAACTCGACCTCCAGACGACGAACGACGAGCGCGTCCTCGGCTTCCCGCGGCTCCCCGCCCCCGACGACACCGACGACCTGGTGACCGTCGCCCGCCACGGCCTCGCCGCCCCCGCCGGCCGGGAGCCCGCCGCCGAGGACGTGGCGCTGATCAGCTACACCTCGGGCACCAGCGGCACCCCCAAGGGCGCCATGAACGCCCACGGCAACATCATGGTCAACGCCGAGCGCCAGCGCACCGGCCACCCGGTCCCCGAGGGCGCCGCCTACTTCGCCCTCGCCCCGCTCTTCCACATCACCGGCATGGTCTGCCAGCTCGCCGCCTGCCTCACCAACGCGGGCACCCTGGTCCTCGCCTACCGCTTCCACCCCGGCGTCGTCCTCGACGCCTTCGCCGAGCACCGCCCGGCGTACACCGTCGGCCCCTCCACCGCCTTCATGGCCCTGGCCGCGACCCCCGGAGTCACCCCGGACCACTTCTCCTCGTTCCGGGTGATCTCCTCCGGCGGCGCGCCGCTGCCGCCCGCGCTCGTCGAGAAGTTCCGCGAGGGCTTCGGCCCGTACATCCGCAACGGCTACGGCCTCACCGAGTGCACCGCCCCCTGCGCCTCCGTGCCGCCCGAGCGCGAGGCTCCCGTCGACCCGGTCTCCGGCACCCTCTCGGTCGGGGTGCCCGGCCCGGACACCGTGGTGCGGATCGTCGACGAGAACGGCGCGGACGTGCCCTTCGGCGAACAGGGCGAGATCGCGGTGCGCGGCCCCCAGGTCGTCTCCGGCTACTGGCGCCTGCCCGAGGCCACCGCCGCCGCCTTCCCCGACGGCGAGCTGCGCACCGGCGACATCGGCTTCATGGACCGCGAGGGCTGGCTCTACGTCGTCGACCGCAAGAAGGACATGATCAACGCCTCCGGGTTCAAGGTCTGGCCGCGCGAGGTGGAGGATGTCCTCTACACGCACCCGGCCGTGCGCGAGGCCGCCGTCGTCGGCGTCCCCGACCCGTACCGGGGCGAGACCGTCCGCGCCTACGTCAGCCTGCGGCCCGGCGCCACCGCGGCCCCGGACGAACTCGGCGCGTACTGCAAGGAACGGCTCGCCGCGTACAAGTACCCGCGTGAAGTCGAGATCCTGGAAGAACTTCCCAAGACCGCGAGTGGGAAGATCCTCAGGCGGGAACTGCGTTCACCCCGTTAGACGCACGCGCGGACGCGCTACGCACGAAGGAAGCACGAAGGAAGGTGGCGGCTATGGCCAAGGCGACGGACGGGGACGGTACCCCCGTCCCCCAGCGGCTGCTGGCCGCCGCCACCCGGCTCTTCGCCGAGCAGGGGTACGACCGCACCTCGGTCCAGGAGATCGTCGAGGCGGCCGGCGTCACCAAGGGGGCGCTCTACCACTACTTCGGCTCCAAGGAGGACCTGCTCCAGGAGGTGTACGCGCGCGTGCTGCGCCTCCAGCAGGAGCGGCTCGACGCCTTCGCCGAGGCCGACGCCCCCGTCGAGCAGCGGCTGCGCGACGCCGCCGCCGACGTGGTCGTCACCACCATCGAGAACCTCGACGACGCCTCGATCTTCTTCCGCTCCATGCACCATCTGAGCCCGGAGAAGAACAAGCAGGTCCGGGTGGAGCGGCGCCGCTACCACGAGCGGTTCCGGGCCCTGGTGGAGGAGGGGCAGCGCAGCGGGGTGTTCTCCACGGCCACCCCGGCCGATCTGATCGTCGACTACCACTTCGGCTCGGTCCACCACCTCTCCACCTGGTACCGGCCGGACGGCCCGCTCACCCAGCAGCAGGTCGCCGACCACCTCGCCGACCTGCTGCTGCGCGCCCTGCGCCCTTAGGGCCTGTCGCGACGGCGTCCGTTCCGGCCCGTCCCGCCCCTCAGCCGTCCCCGCCGGTCAGCCGGGTCAGCAGGGCCTCGGCCGCCGGGTTGCGCGGCCGGGGCGCCCGGCCCACCAGGAGGACGGTCCGGCCCGGTTCGGGCTGGCGGATGCGTACGCACGGCAGGCCCGCGTCCTCGCCGATCCGGCGCGGCACGATCGCCACCCCGATCCCCGCCCGCACCAGATCCACCAGCAGCCGGATCTGGGTGACGTCGCAGGTGATCCGGCGCTCCAGACCGCAGTGCGCGGCCAGCCGCCGCACGGCCGTCTCCAGTCCCGTGCCCGCCCGGAAGTCCACGAACGGCTCGTCCGCGAGATCCTTGATCAGGGTCCGGCCCGCGTGGGCCAGCCGATGGCCCGGCGCGGTGATCAGCACCAGGTCCTCCCGCCAGGTCGCGAACGCCTCGATCCCGTCCGGCAGCCCGGCGTTGTCCGGGGCCAGGAAGGCGAGATCCAGCTCACCGGCCCGCACCCCCGCCACCAGCTCCGGCGTCGTCGCCTCGCGCAACGAGATCTGCACCCCGGGCCACAGCCGGTGGTACGCGGCGAGTTCGGCCGCCAGGTCCACGCAGGTCAGCGTCTGGATCGTGCCGACCCGCACCCGCCCGGTCGCCAGCCCCGACACCGCCGCCACCGCGTCCCGCGCCGCGTCCGTCCCGGCCAGCACCGTCCGGGCCGAGGGCAGCAGGGCGCGGCCCGCCTCCGTCAGCACCACCCGGCGGCCGGTGCGCTCGAACAGCTCGGCGCCCAGCTCCCGTTCCAGATTGCGCACCGAGGTGCTGAGCGCCGACTGCACGATCAGCTCCGCACGCGCGGCCGCGGTGAAACTGCCGTGCGTGACCACCGCCATGAAATGGCGGAGCTGGCGAATCTCCATCCATCTACGGTAGCGATGCCAGCCAGCGAATCCATCTGTTGGACCGAAGGCGCGGTCGGGGTGACGCTGGATGCATGGCACACCTCCAGACGACGACGCGCGTGCCGGCCCTGTGGGCCGTCGCGTACGGCCCCCGCCGCTCCGGAACCGTCCGGTTCCTCGCCCGGTGCCTGCTGCGCGTACGGACCTTCGCCCGCGATCTGGCCCTGGCCGACCACACGGGGTCCGGCGGGTACTGACCGACGGCCGTGGACCGTCGCGTACGGGCGCGGCGGGTCACCACGGAAGGCGCGGGCACGCCGGTCCGCCCCGGGCCGTCCGGGGCCCGAGCGCGTCCCGGAATCGCGCTGGTCGGCCCGGACGCCGCGCGGTTAGCATCCGACGATGCGCACGCCGGCCGACGAACCCCGCCTCGCCCCGGACCGACCGGTCGGCGGCGACCCCGGGCAGCGGCACCGGGCCCTGATCCGGCTGGACGTCCACCTGCGCGCGCACCCCCCGGCCGATGACGCCGAGGCGGTCCGCCTCGCCGCGCTTCTCCCGGCCGAGCCGACCGGGGTGCCGGAGGCGGACCTCCTCCTGGCCGGGCTCTACCGGCGCCTCGGCCACCACCGGGGCGACCGCCCCCGCCCCGCCTGGCGCACGGCCGAACCGCTCCCCGCCCGCGTACGGATCGCCTGGCTCCGCGCCGATCTGCTCCACGACCCGGCGGCGGCCCTCGCCGACGAACCGCCGGGCGAGGCCCTGTACCAGGCCGTCCGCGCGACGGACCCCACCGCCGCGCACCACCCCGCCCGCCTCGTCGGCGCACTGGCGGACAGCGGCGACCCCGTCCTGCGGACCGAGGCGCTGCGCCTGGCCCGCGAGGGGCTGTACGCCGCAGTGCTCGCCCCGTCCCAGGTGCGGCGGACGCTGCTCGGGCTCCTGGCGACGGGCGGCGACCCCGTCGTCGCGGGCGCGCTCGGCCTCCTGGCGGAGCCGTGGGCGGCGACGGCGCCGCTGCGCGCCGGTGCGCTCGAACCGTTCCTGTTCCCGGGGGCCGGGAGGGACGGGGCGCGGTCCGCGTACGAGCACGAGGGCACAGGCCCGCGCCCCGCCGGGTCCGGAGAACCGGCCGGGACCCGGCACGCGGACCCCGCCGTCGCCGAGGCCGCCCTGCGCGCCGCCGCGTGCCACGGGCACCGTGACCTCCTGTTCCGGGTCCTCGCCGACCCGGACCGCCCGCCGCTGCTGCGCAGGCGGGCGGCGGAGGCGCTGGGCGGGCTCGCGGAGCGGGGCGACATCGCGGAGCTGACGGCCCTCGCCTCCGGCGACCCGCTGCTGCTCGGCGGGCCCGCCCTGACCTGTCTGCGCGGGCTGCACCGGCGCGGCCACTTCCCGGACGGTCCGGCGGTCCCTGCCGTCGTCGGGCTGGCCCTGGCCGATCACACGCTTCCGCCCGACGACGTGGCGACGGTCCTGCACACCGTCCGCCACGAGGCGCTCCGGGTGCTCACGGACGCCCCGGCCGCCGATCCGGGGTGGCCGCGCCGGCTCGCGCTGCTCGTGGCGCTGGCCGGACAGGGGGCCGGGGACCTGCCCGCCGGAGAGGCCGTCGTCCGGCTGCTGCCCGAGGCCCAGGACCCCGTGCCCTTCCTCGCGGCGATCCGCGCCCTGCGTCCGGCGGACGCCGAAGAGGCCGTTCTCGCCCTGCTGCCCCGGGCACCCGCCGCCGCGCTGGACGCCCTGGAGGCGGTCGGCGGCGAGCGGACCGTACGCGCCCTGCACGAGGGACTGGGCACCACGACGGGCGCGACGGCCCCGTATCTGCGGTCCGTCGCCCCCCGCGCGGTCGAACTGCTCCGGGCACTGGACGACGACCCGGACCGGCGGCGCGCCCTGCTGGACCGACTGGATCCGGACGATCTGCCGCCCCGGATCGCGGCCGGGCTCGGCGCACCGGACGCCCGGGAGACGGCCCTGCTCACCGCGCACCTGGCGGCGGAGGAACCGGAAACGGCGCTGCGCCGGCTCGCGGCCCACGGCGACGCGGGGACACTGCCCGCCCTCGCCGGACTGCTGCTGCGGATCGTCGAGAGGACGGCCGCCGGGTGGAGCCCCGACGCACCACCCCGCGCCGGCGAGGACGGCCGGCCCGCCGGGGAACCCGCCGTGGCACAGGACGTCCTCGACGCGCTGGCCGGGCTCGGCCGGCGGCTGTACGCGCGGGGCGCGATCCGGCCCGTCTGCCTGCTCGACGCCCCCGACGCCGTACCGGCGGGACACGCCCTCGTCGCGAGCACCGCACTGGACCTGCTGGACCGGCCCGGACTCTCCGACGACGCGCGGGTGGTCCTCCTCGAACTGCTGCTCAGGACCCCCTGGCCGGGCACCCGCGCCCGGGTCCACCCGCTGCTGCGCCACCGCGACCGGCACGTCCGCAAGCACGTCGTCGCCCTGCTCGGCCAGGACACCACCGGCCGGGACGCCCGAGCGCTCTCCGCTACCCTCGTCGCGCTGACCCGGGCCCCCGACATCCAGACCGTCCGCCAGGCCCTCCTGGCCCTGGGCCACGCCCGCGCCCACTGGGCCTCCGCCGCCGTCGCCGCCTGTCTCGACCACCCGAACACGAACATCAGGAAGACCGCGGCCCAGGTGCTGGGCCGCGTCCACGAGGACGCCCCCGACGGCACCGCCGCCCCGGCCGCCCTGCCCGCCCTGCTCGACCGGCTGGGCCGCGACACCAACCCCGGACTGCGCACCGCGCTCGTCGCCGCCCTGCGGGCCGTCCTGGGCCGAGTCCGGAGCGACCCGCCCGGCCCGCGGCACCCGGCACCCGCGCACACCGCACCGGCCGGATTCCCGCACCGGACACCGCGGGCCACGCCCCACGGGCGTACGGCGGAACCTTCCGGGCTCGGCACGGGCGACGCCTACGCGGCCACCCTGCTCGCCGCCGCCGAGCACAGCACCGACGAGGCCGTCCGGCTCCGGATCCTGGAGGGCCTGGACGGCGTCCTCACCGCCCGCGCGGTCCTCGCCCTCGACGCCCAGCGCTCCCCGGTGGCCCGGCCCCTCCTCACCCTGGCCGCCTCCCACGCGTTCACCCTCGCCGACGGCGCGCGGGACGACCTGGCCCCGGCCCTGACCCGCCACGGAATCCCCCTCCCGCCCGTCCCCGAACCCCCCGACTCCGTGGACCGCGCCATCGACGCCCTGGTGACGACCGGCTGGGACCCCGCCACCGCCCTCCGCCTCGCCGAACACTCCGGTCCGCTCACCCCCGCGCAGACCGCGCGCCTGCGGCCGACGCTCGCGGACTGGCTCGCCCTCGTCCCCGAACGACGGCCTCTCGGCCCGGTCCTGCGCCTCGCCCTGGCCCTGTGCGCCGACGACTTCCCGTTCGACATGGAGGAGGGGAGCGGCGGTCCGTCCGGTACGGGGGAGGGGCGCGGCGGTGCGGTCGGATCGGGGGACGGGCACCGGTTTCCGGGAAGCGGTGGCGCGTTCCGTACGGGGGAGGGCGGCCGGTCCGCCGGGCGGGCGGCGCTCGTGCGGGCCGTGCCCCTCCTGCTCGACGCCCTGGCCGCCGCCCGCGACGCGGACCGGTACGCGCTCATCGGCGTCCTCGAAGCGGTCGCCCCGCTGGTTCCGGCCCCCGAACGGCCGGATGCCGTCGCCGCCGTACGCGCCCTCGCCCCCGTCCCCGCACGGCCCGGCCGGTCCACGCTGACGCTGCTGCGCCGCCTGGACGCGGTCCTGGTCCGGGACGACCTGGACCGCGCGCTCACGGAGGCCGGGCTCGGCGCCGACCCCTGGCGGGCCGAGACGGCGGTGCTGGCCGAGGCGTTCGGCGTCACGGCGGCCGGGCCCGACGCCGTACCCCCGTCCGCACCGCGCCCCGGGACCGCCCGGACCGGCGGCGCGCCTTCCGACGACCCGGGCACCACCGCCGAGGAGCCCTCCTCACGCCGGCGCCTCGCCGGACTCGTCGCCGCCCACCGCGCCGCCGCCCCCGGCGAACGGGCCGCGCTCGTCGACCGGATGGTCCGGCTCCAGCCGCTCGACGCCCCCGAGTGGACGCTGGCCGAACGGGCCCGCGCGCGCCGCCCGGACGCACGGCGGGTGCGGGACGGCGATCTGGACCAGCCGCGTTCGGCGGCCCAGCGGGAGAGGCTGCTCGCGCTGCTGGCCTCGGACGAGGCGGACCGCCGGCAGGCGGCCGCCGACGCGCTGGCACGGTGGCCCGAACCGGAGGTGCGGCTCCTCGTGCTCCGGGCCCATCTGCGCGGCCGGGTGGACCTGCCGGCCGGGGCCGGGCTCGTGGACGCGGCGGCCGGGCTGGACGAGGCGGAGCTGAGGAGCGGGGGAATCCGGCGCGACCGGGTGGCCGCCCTCGCGGCACGCCTCGACCCCCGGGCCCGGGAACGGCTGCTGCCGCTGCTCCTGGAGTGGTGGCGGGACGCGCCGCCCGCCGAGGCGCGGGCCCTCGGCGACGCCCTGCGCGCCCACCCCGCCGACGCCCTGGCCGAGGCGCTGCGGGACCGTCTCGACGCCGGGGCCTGGGGCTTCCTCGACCTGCTCGCCGGCCGGCCGCTGCTGCGCACCCCGGCCCTGCTCCGCGTCCGCGACCGGCTGCGCGCCGAGGGCCACGGCGAACGCGCCGACCTGCTGCGGCTGGTGACGGGCCCGCTGCGGGACCCGGACAGCGGGCGGCCGGGCACGGCGGAGGCGGACGCCCACGCCCCCGACGGGCCCGGACCCGTGCCGCGCGGACACCGCCCGACCCGGCACGAGCTGCTGGATCTGGCCGAGACCGGTACCCCGGACCAGATCTGCCGGGCCCTCACCGATCTGGCCGGGGCCCACACCGGTCCCGGGCCCGATCCGGATCCGCGCCTCGCGGCCCTCCTGGACGGCCTGCTGACCCACCCCCGGCCCCGCGTCCGGCTGCGCGCGCACCGCACCTCGCGCACGATGCTCGGCCGGGACGCGCACCTGCGCCACACCGCTCTTCTGCTGGAGGACCCCCGCCCCGACGTGGTCCGCATGGCCGCCCGCACGCTCTGCCGGGCCGGCTGGGCACCCGCGATCCCCGCGGTGACCGCACTCCTCGGCCATCCGCACCCCGCCGTCCGCGAGACCGCGGCCGCGTCCCTGACCGGACTCGGCGCCCCGGCCGTCCCGGCCCTCCGGCACGCCGCCGCACACGCCCGTCCGGACCGCCGCTCCCGCTACACGGAGGTCCTGGACCGCATCGGGACCGGGTGACCCGGGACCGGAACGCCCCACCGCCCGCCCGGGGCGCCCAGGCGCCCACCGGCCGGGCGGACGGGGCCGGCGGCGGACGGGCCCGGCGCACCGGCGGGCCGGCCGGCCCAGGACCCCGGCCCGGCCGACCCCGCCCCGTGCCTACAGGTACCGCTTGATCTCGCGCCGGGCCAGCGACCTCTGGTGCACCTCGTCCGGGCCGTCGGCCAGACGCAGCGTGCGGGCCGAGGCCCACAGCTCGGCGAGCGGGAAGTCCTGGCTCACGCCGCCCGCGCCGTGCAACTGCACGGCCTGGTCGAGGATGGCGACGACCGCGCGCGGGGTGGCGATCTTGATGGCCTGGATTTCGGTGTGGGCGCCCCGGTTGCCGACCGTGTCCATCAGCCAGGCGGTCTTCAGCACCAGCAGCCGCAGCTGCTCGACCGTGACCCGGGCGTCCGCGATCCAGTTCTGCACCACGCCCTGCTGGGCGAGCGGCTTGCCGAAGGCCGTACGGTCCACCGCGCGCCGGCACATCAGCTCGATGGCGCGCTCGGCCATGCCGATGAGCCGCATGCAGTGGTGGATGCGGCCCGGACCGAGCCGGGCCTGGGCGATGGCGAAGCCGCCGCCCTCCTCGCCGATCAGATGCGACGCCGGCACCCGTACGTCGTCGAAGACGACCTCCGCGTGGCCGCCGTGCCAGTGGTCCTCGTAGCCGTACACCTGCATGGCCCGCTTCACCGTCAGGCCCGGGGTGTCGCGGGGGACGAGGATCTGCGACTGCTGGCGGCGGAGGTCCGCGCCGTCAGGGTCGGTCTTGCCCATGACGATGAAGATCGCGCAGTCGGGGTTCATCGCCCCGGAGATGTACCACTTGCGGCCGTTGATCACGTAGTCGTCGCCGTCGCGGGTGATCCGGGTCTCGATGTTGGTCGCGTCCGAGGAGGCGACCTCCGGCTCCGTCATCGCGAACGCGGAGCGGATCTCACCGTTCAGCAGCGGCTCCAGCCACCGCTTCTTCTGCTCGTCGGTGCCGAACTCGGCCAGCACCTCCATGTTCCCGGTGTCCGGCGCCCCGCAGTTCGTCACGGTGGGGGCCAGCCGCGGTGAGCGGCCCAGGATCTCCGCCAGCGGGGCGTACTGGAGATTGGTCAGTCCCGCGCCGTGCTCGGTGCCCGGCAGGAAGAGGTTCCACAGGCCCTGCCTGCGGGCCTCCGCCTTGAGGTCCTCCACCACCGGCGGGGTGTCCCAGGGGGAGGAGAGCGCGGCGCGCTGCTCGTCCGCGGTGCGCTCGGCCGGGTAGACGTGCTCGTCCATGAAGGCGAGGAGCCGGCCGCGCAGCTCCTCGGTCCGGGCGTCGAATGCGAAGTCCATGGGTGGGTCAGCCTTCCTGGAGGGTGGTGAGGCCGTGCTCGATGAAGACGGGGACGAGGTCGCCGATGCGGTCGAAGCCGCCGCCGACCGTCTGGCCGAGGGTGTAGCGGTAGTGGATGCCCTCCAGGATCACGGCGAGCTTGAACCAGGCGAACGCCGTGTACCAGGAGATGCCGGAGGTGTCGCGGCCGGAGCGGGCGGCGTAGCGCTCGATCAGTTCGGCCGGCGCCGGGTGGCCGGCGGCTCCGCTGGTGGTGGAGACCGGAGACTCGGCCAGACCCAGGTCGGAGCTGTACATGACGAGCAGTCCGAGGTCGGTGAGCGGGTCGCCGAGGGTCGACATCTCCCAGTCGAGCACGGCCCGGATCGTGTCGTCGGCGCCGATCAGCACGTTGTCCAGGCGGTAGTCGCCGTGGACGACCGTCGGCGCGGGGGAGTCGGGCAGCCGCTTGCCGAGCGCGGCGTGCAGCTCGTCGATGTGCGGCAGTTCGCGGTTGCGGGAGGCCTCCAGCTGCTTGCCCCAGCGGCGCAGCTGACGGTCGAGGAAGCCCTCGGGCCGCCCGAAGTCGGCCAGGCCCACCTCCGCGGGGTCCACGGCGTGCAGATCGACGAGGGTGTCGACCAGACCCAGCACCGCCGTGCGGGTGCGCTCGGGGCCGAGCGGGGCGAGCTGTTCGGCGGTGCGGTACGGGGTGCCCTCGACGTACTCCATGACGTAGAACGGCGCGCCGAGCACCGTGTCGTCCTCGCAGAGCAGCACCGGGGCGGGCACCGGCACCGCCGTCGGGTGCAGGGCGCTGATCACCCGGTGCTCGCGCTTCATGTCGTGCGCGGTGGCCAGGACGTGGCCCAGCGGCGGGCGGCGTACCACCCAGCGGCCGGAACCCGCCGGATCCGTGACGATGTACGTCAGATTGGAGCGGCCGCCCTCGATGACCCGGGCGTCGAGCGGTCCGTTCACCAGGCCGGGCAGCTCGCGGTCGAGATGTCCGCGCAACCGGTCGAGGTCGAGACCTGGCGGGTGGACTGGGCTCATCGTGCGCACCTCCGGGCGTGAGTGAAACGTCGGAGTTCATGATGCCGACCAGTCGGTATGTCGTCCAGTGCGCCCCGGGGGCGGAGTGCGCCGGGTTCGGTCCGCATCCCGGTCGCACTCTGGTGTTCAGTCGTATCTCTGAATACAGTTCACGTATGAATACCGCATGGCTGATCGACGACGTCCGGCTGACCCCGATCCTGATCGCCGACCCCCCACTGCTGAACACCCAGGGGGTCCACCAGCCGTACACCCCGCGGCTCGTCGTGGAGATCGTCACCCGGGGCGGGGTGACCGGCGTCGGGGAGACCTACGGCGACGGCAGGTACCTCGAACTGGCCGAGCCCCTGGCCAGGGCCCTGGTCGGCCGCCCGGTCAGCGATGTGAACGGGCTGTTCGCGCTGGCCGACGCGGTGTGCGGTGATTCACGCGCCGCCGACGAGGGCGTCGACGCGGGCGGACTGCGCGGTGTCCAGAACGCGGACAAGCTGCGGCTCTCGGTCGTCTCCGGCTTCGAGGTCGCCTGCCTGGACGCGCTGGGCAAGACCCTCGGCCTGCCGGTGCACGCGCTGCTGGGCGGCAAGGTGCGCGACAGCGTCGAGTACAGCGCGTACCTCTTCTACCGCTGGGCCGAGCACCCGGAGGGCGGCGAACGGGACGACTGGGGCGCCGCCCTGGACCCCGCCGGTGTCGTCGCCCAGGCCCGCCGCTTCGCCCGCGACCACGGCTTCTCCTCCTTCAAGCTCAAGGGCGGTGTCTTCCCGCCCGACGAGGAGATCGCCGCCGTCCACGCGCTCGCCGAGGCGTTCCCCGGGCAGCCGCTGCGCCTGGACCCCAACGGCGCCTGGTCGGTGGAGACCTCGCTGTACGTCGCCGACCGGCTGAAGGGCGTCCTGGAGTATCTGGAGGACCCGGCGAGCGGCACGGAGGCGATGGCCGAGGTGGCCGCCGGCACCGGCGTCCCGCTCGCCACGAACATGTGCGTCACCACGCTCGCCGAACTCCCCGGGGCCTTCGCCCGCGACGCCGTCCAGGTCGTCCTCTCCGACCACCACTACTGGGGAGGCCTCCACCGCACCCGCGAACTGGCCGCGATCTGCCGCACCTTCGGCGTCGGGCTCTCCATGCACTCCAACACCCACCTGGGCATCAGCCTGGCCGCCATGACCCATGTCGCGGCCACCGTGCCGAACCTCGACTACGCCTGCGACAGCCACTACCCCTGGCAGACCGAGGACGTCCTGACCACCCGCCATGTCTTCACCGACGGCCGGCTCACCGTCTCCGACGCCCCCGGACTCGGCGTCGAGCTCGACCGGGAGCGCCTGGCCGCCCTGCACCGCCGCTGGCTCGACGACGACGGCACGATGCGCGAGCGCGACGACGCCGCCGCGATGCGCAAGGCCGTACCGGACTGGGAGACGCCCGCCGTCCCGCGCTGGTGACGGGCGCGGGGCCGCGGGCGGCCGCGAGGCACTAGAAGAGCATCGCCACGGCGAACACCGCGAGCGCCACCGTGCACGCCGCGGCCGACAGCGCCGCCCGCGCCCCCAGCGCCGGCGGGTGCGGGCGCCCCATGCTCTGCACCCGCCGGTGGGCCACCATCAGGAAGCCCAGCCACGCCAGCGCGCTCATGGACAGCGCGATCACCGTGGCAGGCCCGCCCCCGCCCTGGAGCGCCTGCTTGCAGGCCAGCACCGCGGCGACCGTGCAGGACAGCGTCGTACGCCGCCAGGCCAGCCGGGTCCGCTCCGGCTGGAGCCCGGGATCGCGCTCCGCCGCGCTCACCGCCCCTCCCAGCCGAAGAGGACCACCACCACCATCGCCACCGCGACCACCGCCACCGCGATGCCCAGCAGCGTCGGGAACCGGGAGACCGGCAGATCCTCCCCGCGCCGCATCGCCCGCTCGCACCGCACCCAGTGGTTGACCGCGCGCAGCGCGCACAGCACCCCGGACGCCAGCATCGCGAGCGCCAGCCCCGCCCGGATCGCCCAGGCCAGCTCCGGAAGGAACTGGTCGACCGCGAAACCGCCGCCGATCAGCGCGAGCGCGGTCCGGATCCAGGCGAGGAACGTCCGCTCATTGGCCAGCGAGAAGCGGTAGTCGGGGGTCTCGCCCTCGTCGCGGATCCGCTGCGGCGCGAACCACAGCCGCAGACCCCGTACAAATTCGTTCACGTACGGACCTTATCCGGCGCTTTGCGAGGGTTCCCGGGCCGGACCGGGGAGAGCCGGCGCGGCCCGGTCACGGCACCTCCCGGAAGGCGCGCAGCCGACGGTAGGCCTCCAGCCCGTCGGGCACCCACGGCCAGTCCCCGCCGCCGGCCCGCCCCTCCAGTTCGGCGTCGGTGAGGAAGGTGTGCCAGGCGACCTCCTCCACCTGCGGCCGTACGGGCAGGACGCACCGCACCTGGTAGACGTACGACCACCAGACGTGCCCGCCGCCCCGGTAGAGGAACTTGAACAGCGGCTCGGGCCGGGGCAGTCCGGACACGCCCAGCTCCTCCTCCGCCTCGCGCAGCGCCGCCTCGTCGTAGGACTCCCCGGCCCCCACGACCCCGCCCACGAACATGTCGTAGTGCGAGGGGAACACGGCCTTCGTCGCCGTCCTGCGGTGCACGAAGATCCGGCCCTCGGCGTCCCGGGCCTCGACGAAGACGCAGCGGTGGGGCAGACCCCGCGCGGTCGCCTCACCGCGCGGGGCCCGCCCCACGACCACGTCGTGCTCGTCGACGATGTCCAGGATCTCGTCGGAAGGGCTTCTCGCCCCGTCGGGATTCATGCCCCCATCCAACAGCAGCCCGCGGACACCGCCGCCGGGTCACTGCCCCATGACGTACTTGACGGTCGGACCGGTGGTCCAGCCGCCGTCCACGGCCAGCTCGGCGCCGGTGACGTACGAGGCGGCGTCCGAGAGCAGGAAGACGACGGCCTCGGCTATCTCGCCGGCCTCGCCGACCCGGCCCATCGGGGTGTTCGGGTAGTTGCCGTCGCCCTGACGGATGCCCACGGACGAGGTCATCGGGGTGTACACCATGCCCGGGTGCACGGAGTTCACCCGCACCTTCGCGGTGCCCAGCTCCACCGCGCCGACCTTCGTCAGCCCGCGCACGCCCCACTTCGACGCGCCGTAGCTGGACGTCAGCGCCAGGCCCATCAGCCCGGCCGCCGAGGAGATGTTGACGATCGAACCGCCACCGTTCTCCTTCATCACCGGGATCACCGTCTTCATGCCGATGAACACGGCCGTCAGATTGATGTCGATGACCTTGCGGAAGTGCTCGACCGTCTCCGTCTCCAGCGGCTGCCCGGTCGAGACCCCGGCGTTGTTCACCAGGCCGTCGATCCGGCCGAAGGTGTCGAGGGCGAACGCGGCGACGCGGTTCCAGTCGTCCTCGGAGGTCACGTCGTGGTGGACGAAGCGGGCCTTCGGCCCCAGCGCGGCGGCGGTGGCCGCGCCCTCCTCGTCGAGCACGTCCGTGATCACCACGTCGGCTCCGGCCGCCACCGCGAGGCGCGCGGCCTCCGCGCCGAGGCCGCGGGCGGCCCCGGTGATGACGACGGTCCGGTCGGTGAGATTGTGCTTCTCGGTCATGCCATGTCCTTCGTGCGGTGCGGGTGGTTCACGCGGCCCCGGGCGCGGGGGCGCCCAGGAACGCGGTGGTGGTGACGACGAGATCGGCCAGGAACAGCTCGCGGCCGGTCAGCGGCCGGGTGCCGTCCAGCGCCTGCCGGGCCCGGTCGGCCAGCGCCGCGCCGATCAGGGTGAGTGCCAGGTCCAGCCGCTCCAGCCGGACCGGCCGGGGCAGCTCCTCCAGGGCCCCGGCGATCCGCCCGATCAGCCGCCCGTAGGCGGTGCCGTCCAGCGCCGGGTGCGGCCGGCCGGTCCGCAGACCGGTCTCGTGGCTCAGCTGGGCCGAGATCCGCAGACAGCGCCGGCCCCGGTCGTCGGCGAGCAGGCTCGCCTCCGCCGTCACCAGCGCGGTGAGCAGCTCCGGTATGCCGCAGTCCGCGGGCAGTGCGTCCAGCAGCGGTGCGACGACCCGCTCGGTGCGCTCCTGACGGCCCGCCATCACGGCGTCCAGCAGTCCGGCGCGGGAACCGAAGTGGTACTGCACCGCCGAGGGATTGCTCTGCCCCGCCAGGGCCACGATGTCGCGCAGCTGCGCGCCGTCCGTGCCCTGTGCGGCGAAGACCTCCTCCGCCGCGCGGATCAGCTTCTCCCTGGTCTCGTGTCCCGACGTTCTCGCCATACCGTCAATGTAATGCTGGCCATTATTAATTGCCAGGGCCGGCCGGTGTGAGACAGCGGACAGCGGCTCCGCCCCCGGTCTCAGCGCGGCTGGAGATCGCGGTCGCGCCGCCCGCCCACCGGCCCCTCCGGCATCGCCGGATGCAGCCCCAGCAGCACGATCCCGGCCACGATCGCCGCCAGCCCGGCCGCCTGCCACGCCAGCGCCCCGGCGTCGGTCCGCACCCGGTCGCCCAGGAAGCCGATCCCGCAGGCGATCCCGGCCAGCGGCTGAGCGGCCGTCAGCGCGGGGAGCGACAGCCGCAGCGGGCCCGTCTCGAAGGCGCTCTGCACCAGGATCAGCCCGCTGACCCCCAGCACCAGCACCGCGTACGGCTGCCAGCCGGTGACGAGCGCCGTCCAGCCGCCGTCCGAGAGCCGCTGCCCGCTCACCCGGGTCAGCGCGTCCTGGAGTCCGTACAGCAGCCCGGCCGCCACGGCCAGGAGCGCGGGGGAGACGCCCGAGCGGGTGCGCCGGGCGAACGCGGTCAGCAGCAGCGCCAGGCCCACCACGATCCCGATCACCAGCCAGTGCCGCAGCGGACTCGACACCGCCTGCCCGCCCTGCGGCTCGCCCGCCACCAGGAAGGCGGCGACCCCGCCCGCCAGCAGCCAGAGCCCCGCCCAGCCCTGCCGGCCCAGCCGCTGCCCGGTCCGGTGACGGGACAGCGCCATCGCGAAGAGGAGATTGGTGGCGAGCAGCGGCTCGACGACGGAGACCTCGCCCTTGCCGAGCGCCAGGGCGCCCAGCACCATCCCGCAGACCATCAGACCGATCCCGGCCAGCCAGCTCCGCACCCGCATCAGGTCCAGCAGCAGCCGCGGCGAGAGGTAGTCGCTCCGCGGGGCACGGCGCGCGGCGGCCTGCTGGAGGACGAAGCCGAAGCCCAGACAGCACGCCGCGCTCACGGCGAGCACCAGAACCAGCACCGACATGCTTCTCCACCCCGAGCCGGGCCGAAAGGAGGGTGTGATGTGGTTCGACGATAACGGCTGCGCGGCCCGGTGCGACCGTGGCGCGGCCGACCGGACGGTTGACGCGGGGACGGCCCGTGCCGAAGATCTGACGCACCAGTAACTTCGCGCCCGGCCGTCACGGGCGGCGCGCGCTCCTCCACCGGACCGCGGCCCGGTCGCCCCGACAAGGACGGAACCCCATGGCGTACGACGCTGACGTGATCGTGATCGGGGCGGGACTCGCGGGGCTCGTCGCCACCGCGGAACTCGTCGACGCGGGCCGCTCGGTCCTCCTGCTCGACCAGGAGCCCGAGCAGTCGCTCGGCGGCCAGGCCCACTGGTCCTTCGGCGGCCTGTTCCTCGTCGACTCGCCCGAGCAGCGCCGCATGCGGATCAAGGACAGCGGCGAACTGGCCCTCCAGGACTGGATGGGCACGGCCGGCTTCGACCGCGACGAGGACCACTGGCCGCGCAAGTGGGCCGAGGCGTACGTCGACTTCGCGGCCGGCGAGAAGCGTTCCTGGCTGCACGCCCAGGGCCTGCGGCTGTTCCCGGTGGTCGGCTGGGCCGAGCGCGGCGGCTACGACGCCAACGGCCACGGCAACTCCGTGCCCCGCTTCCACATCACCTGGGGCACCGGCCCCGGCGTCGTCGCCCCCTTCGAGCGCCGGGTCCGCGAGGGCGTCACCAAGGGGCTCGTCACCTTCCGCTTCCGCCACCGGGTCACCGGTCTCGCCCGCACCGGGGGCGCCGTCGACACCGTGACCGGCGAGATCCTGGAGCCGAGCGCCGCCCCGCGCGGCACCGCGAGCGGCCGGGAGACCGCCGGCACCTTCGAGCTGAGGGCCCAGGCGGTGATCGTCACGTCCGGCGGCATCGGCGGCAACCACGACCTCGTGCGCAAGCAGTGGCCCGAACGGCTCGGCACCCCGCCCGCCAAGCTGCTCTCCGGCGTCCCCGCCCACGTCGACGGGCTGATGCTCGGCATCGCCGAGGAGGCCGGCGCCCACCACATCAACCGCGACCGGATGTGGCACTACACCGAGGGCATCGAGAACTGGGACCCCGTCTGGGACAAGCACGCCATCCGCATCCTGCCCGGCCCGTCCTCCCTCTGGCTGGACGCGACCGGCAAGCGGCTGCCCGTCCCGCTCTTCCCCGGTTTCGACACGCTCGGCACCCTCGAACACATCATGCGCACCGGCCACGAGTACACCTGGTTCGTCCTGGACCAGAAGATCATCGGCAAGGAGTTCGCGCTCTCCGGCTCCGAGCAGAACCCCGATCTGACCGGCAAGTCGGTCCGCGGCGTGATCGGCCGGGCCCGCGCCGACGTCCCGGGACCGGTGCGCGCCTTCATGGACAAGGGCGTCGACTTCGTCGTCGAGAAGGACCTCGGCGCCCTGGTCCGGGGCATGAACGCGCTCACCGGGGACGGGCTGATCGACGAGGACGCGCTGCGCCGCGAGATCACCGCCCGCGACCGGGAGATCGCCAACCCCTTCACCAAGGACCTCCAGATCACCGCGATCAGGGGCGCCCGCAGCTACCTCGGCGACAAACTCATCCGTACCGCCGCCCCGCACCGCATCCTCGACCCGAAGGCCGGGCCGCTGATCGCCGTCCGGCTCAACATCCTCACCCGCAAGTCGCTCGGCGGCCTGGAGACGGACCTGTCCTCCCGGGTCCTGACCGCCGACGGCACCCCGCTGGCCGGGGTGTACGCGGCCGGTGAGGCGGCCGGTTTCGGCGGCGGCGGGGTGCACGGCTACCGCTCCCTGGAAGGCACCTTCCTCGGCGGCTGCATCTTCTCCGGCCGGGCGGCGGGCCGGGCGGCGGCGAAGGCGGTCGGCTGACGGCGGCCGGCCGAGGGGCCCCGGGCGCGTCCGTCCGATGGGGTTCCGGGGGCGGAACCGTGGGGAGACGCCCCTGTCCGGGCATGGGAAGAAGATGCCAGGAGTAGCCGAACCCGTCATCAACCTCGTCCGGCGCACCACGGAGCCCGTGGCGGCGCAGACCCTGCGCTCCACGGGCGCCGCGGTCATCGCCTATGCGGTGGCGACCGCGGCCCTGACCGAGCCCGCACCCCTGACCGCACCGCTGACCGCACTGCTCGTCGTCCAGGTCACCCTCTACGCCACCGTCACCATGTCGGTCAAACGCGTGGTGGCCGTCGTCGTCGGCGTCCTCATCGCGAGCGGTTTCAGCGCCCTGGTCGGTCTGTCCTGGTGGAGCCTGGGACTGACCATCTTCACGGCGCTGATCATCGGCAGACTGGTCCGGGTGGACGAGTTCGTCCCCGAGGTGGCGATCAGCGCCATGCTGGTCCTCGGCGTCACCTCGCACGCCGCGCGGTCCAGCATGGCGTGGGAGCGCGTGTACGAGACCCTGATCGGCGCCGGTGTGGGTCTGCTGTTCAACCTGCTGTTCGCCCCGCCCGTCTGGGTGCAGACCGCGGGCGCCTCCATCGACGGGCTGGCCCGCGAGATGGGGGAGATGTTCCGCGATCTGGGCAGCGACCTCGCCCGCCCGGTCACCGTCGCGGAGGCGGCCGACCGGCTGCACCGGGCCCGCCGTCTCGACCACGACATCGTGGAGGTGGACGCCTCCCTGCGGCAGGCCGAGGAAAGCCTCATGTACAACCCGAGGGTGCGGCAGGGGCTGCTGCACCGCGTGGTGCTGCGGACGGGGCTGGACACGCTGGAGATCTGCGCCGTCGTCGTCCGGGTGCTGTCCAGGACCCTGACCGACCTCGCCAAGGACCGGGGCGACGCACCCCAGTTCCCGGCCGAGGTCGCGGCCCACATGACGGAACTGTTCGAACAGATGGCGGGGGCCATCGAGAGCTTCTCGCTGCTCATCACGACCCCGGTCGCCGCCAGCGCCGACGAGGCCGAGGACCGGCTCACGGACGCGCTCGACACCAGCCGCAGAACCCGCGACCTGGTGGCGGACATGCTGCTGGCCGCCGTCCAGGAGCATCCCCGGAAGTGGCAGCTGCACGGGGCGCTGCTCGCCGAGGTGGACCGCATCCTGGACGAACTCGACATCGAGAAGCGCGCCGAGCGCCTGGGCCAGGAGCTGGACCGCCGCTCGGCCGTGCTGCACGAACGCCACCCTCGGCTGCTCGCCTTCCGCCGCCGCCTGGGACTGGAGAAGGGCGCGGGGCGCGGCAAGCGGACGGAGACCGGGGCGCGGTGAGACCGGTCAGCCTTCCGCGCCCGCCTCGACGCGCTCGACCACCCGGAACCGCTCGGCGACGATCATGGTCTCGTCGTCCACGGTGAACTCCGGGTCGCCGAGCGCGTCCCGCATCTCCTCGCTGTGCCAGAACCGCTCGTGGCCCGCCCGCCACTCGGCGACCGACGCGTAGCCCTCGCCCTCGTCCAGCGCGTGCCGGAGGTCCACGTCCGCCAGCCGCAGCACCCGTACCCCGGTCACTTCCAGTACGGCGACCTCCCGGCCGTCCGAGTCGATGAGGGCGGACCGCTCGCCGACCGGCGGCAGCTCCTCCTGCTCGATCTCGTACTCGACGAGCAGTCCGGAGGTCGACACCTTCCGCCCGTCCAGGACCGCGGCGACCAATTGGTCGCGCAGCGGCCCGGGGAAGGCGAGCAGGAAGGGCTTGAGTGCTTCACGGTTCGGCATGGGCGTCAGTCTGGCACCCGGCCCCGGACCGGCGCGCGGCGAAATCTGACGGGACGGTGACGGCCCGCCGCCGGCCCTGGCGCACGGGCGCCCCGGGTGCTCGAATCGTGGAGTGAACAGTTCCCCACCCGATGACGGCCCGGAAGACGACGGCCCGGACGGCGTCGGCGCCCCTGTCGGCCGCCGCGTGGTCCTGGCCATGCTGGGCCTCGGCGCCGCCGGACTCGTCGCCGCGCCCGTGCTGCAACGGACCCTGGAATCGGGCCTGGGCGCGGTGGCCGGAAAGGACCCCACGGGGCTCACCGGACTGCTGCCCAACGGCGGCGGCTTCCGCTACTACTCCGTGGCCTCCTCCGTACCGGCCAAGGGCGCCGCCGACTACCGGCTCACGGTGGACGGGCTGGTCGACCGCCCGGCCGCCTACACGCTGGACGCGCTGCGCGGCATGGAGCAGACCCGTACAGTCCGGGACGTCCAGTGCGTCACCGGCTGGCGGGTCCCGGAGACCGCCTTCGAGGGCGTGCGGCTCTCCGCCCTGCTGGACGCGGCCGGGGTGCGGCCCGGGGCGAAGGCCGTCCGCTTCACCTGCTTCGACGGGACCTACAGCGAGAGCCTGACCCTCGGCCAGGCCCGTCGCGCCGATGTGCTCGTGGCGCTGCGGATGAACGACGAGCCGGTGTCCCACGCGCACGGCGGGCCGGTACGGCTCTACGTGGCCCCGATGTACTTCTACAAGTCGGCGAAATGGCTTTCCGGGATCACCGTCACGGACTCCGTACGCCCCGGTTACTGGGAGAAGCTCGGTTATGACGTCGACGCCTGGGTCGGCCGGTCCAACGGCCGCGACGACGCCCCCACGGTCTGAACCGGCGGGCCGGGTCCTCCGGTTCGCCCGCCCGGCGCGCCTGGTGCACCGGGCCACCGCCGCGCTGATGCTGCTCTGCGTGGCCTCGGCCGCCTGCCTGTACGTGCCGCAGCTCGCCGAACTCGTCGGGCGCCGCCACCTGGTGGTCACCGTGCACGAGTGGTCCGGGCTGCTCGTCCCCGTACCGCTGCTCGCGGGTCTGGCGGCGCGGTCGCTGCGGGCGGACCTGCGGCGGCTCAACCGGTTCGGGCCGCACGACCGGCGGTGGCTGCGGGCGGCGCTGCGGCGCGACCGGCGGCCCGGTGCGCGGCCGGCCGGGAAGTTCAACGCCGGGCAGAAGCTGTACGCGGCGTGGATCGCCGGGGCGGTGCTGGTCATGGCGGGCACCGGGCTGCTGATGTGGTTCACCGGGTTCGCCCCGCTGGTGTGGCGCACCGCCGCGACCTTCGTCCACGACTGGCTGGCCCTCGCGGCGGGCCTGGTGCTGGCCGGCCACATCGCCCTGGCGTGGGCCGACCCGGAGGCACGCCGCGGCATGCGCTCCGGGTCGGTGGGCCGGGAGTGGGCCCGCCGCGAGCACCCGCTGTGGGCGCCCGGGGCGGGGGACCGGCTAGGGCGTGTCCGGAAAGTAGCGCCGTCCGCCCGTAGGGCGGGCTCGGCGGCGTCTGGTGCGTGCGATCGCAAGGCGGAGGGTCGCCCCGATACTGGATGTATCGGGGTGATCCCGACAACGCGGGAGGGGGTCCCCCCGTGGTCGAGCGAAGCCGAGACCATGGGGGAGTGCGTGCCAGGCGTCGCCGAGCAGGCGGGACTTTCCGGACACGCCCTAGAGGACGAGTGACAGCAGCAGGACGAAGACCAGCGACACCACGGAGATGATCGTCTCCATCACCGACCAGGTCTTCACGGTCTGGCCGACGTCCATGCCGAAGTACTCCTTCACCAGCCAGAAGCCGGCGTCGTTGACATGGCTGAAGAAGAGCGAGCCCGCGCCCACCGCGAGGACCAGCAGCGCCGCGTGGGAGGTCGACATGTCGGCCGCCAGCGGGGCCACCAGACCGGCCGCCGAGATGGTCGCCACCGTCGCCGAACCCGTCGCCAGCCGGATCGCGACCGCGATCAGCCAGCCCAGCAGCAGTGCGGGGATCGACCAGTCCTTGGAGAAGTCCAGGATCATCTGGCCCACACCGGCGTCGATCAGGGTCTGCTTGAAGCCGCCGCCCGCGCCCACGATGAGCAGCACACCGGCGATCGGGGCGAGCGACTTCTCCACGGTGGTGGAGAGCCGCGCCCGGGTGAACCCGGCCGCCCGGCCCAGCGTGAACATCCCGACGACGACCGCCGCCAGCAGGGCGATCAGCGGCGAGCCGACCACATCGGTGACCTTCTGGAGACCCTGCTCGGGATCGTCCACCACGATGTCGACGAGCGCCTTGACCAGCATCAGGACGACGGGCAGCAGGATCGTGGCCAGGGTGGCGCCGAAGCTCGGCCGGCGGTCCAGGTCCTCCGAGGGGCGCTGCGGGATCATCTGCTCCGGCGCCTTGATGTCCACCCAGCGGGCGGCGTACCGGGAGAAGAGCGGGCCCGCGATGATCACGGTCGGTACGGCGACCAGCACACCCAGGGCCAGGGTGACGCCCAGGTTGGCGCCGAGCGCGTCGATGGCGACGAGCGGTCCGGGGTGCGGGGGGATCAGCCCGTGCATCACGGAGAGACCGGCGAGCGCCGGGATGCCGATCCGCATGAGGGAGTAGTTGCCGCGCTTGGCGACGAGCAGCACCACCGGGATCAGCAGCACGATGCCGACCTCGAAGAACAGCGGCAGGCCGATGATCGAGGCGATGAGGACCATCGCCCACGGCATGGCCCGTCCGCTCGCCCTCGCGAGGATCGTGTCGACGATCTGGTCCGCGCCGCCGGAGTCGGCGAGCAGCTTGCCCAGGATCGCGCCGAGCGCGATGAGGACGCCGACGCCCGCGACGGTGGAGCCGAGGCCCGCGGTGAAGCTCGCTATCGTCTTCGCCGGCGCGGCCCCGGCGAAGGAGCCGAGGGCCAGCGAGCCGATGGTGAGCGCGAGGAACGCGTGCATCTTGAACTTGGTGATGAGCACGACGATCACGGCGATGCCCGCCAGGACGGCGATGCCCAACTGCGCGTTGCCGGCCGAGGTGATCGGTTCGACGGCGTCCGCTGCCAGCGTCTCGACGCTGAGACTGGTCACGGTGATGATCCTTAACTGTCGAGCCGGCGCAGCGCGTCGACGGCCCGCCGGGTGATGTCCTCGGGGGTGCCGGACACGTCGACGGCCACTCCGGCCTCGTCGTCCGCGAGCGGTTCGAGGGTGGCGAACTGGGAGTCGAGAAGCGCGGTCGGCATGAAATGGCCCGTACGTCCGGCCATCCGCTCCGCGATCAGCGGGCGGGAGCCGGTCAGATGCAGGAAGACGGCACCGGGGGCCTCGCCCCTCAGCCGGTCGCGGTAGGACCGCTTGAGCGCGGAGCTGCTGACCACCCCGCCGAGTCCGGCCCGGCCGTGCGCCCACTGCCCGATCGCGTCGAGCCAGGGCCACCGGTCCGTGTCGTCCAGCGGCACGCCGGCCGACATCTTGGCGATGTTCGCCGGGGGATGGAAGTCGTCGCCCTCGGCGTACGGGACGCCCAGGGCGTCGGCGAGCAGGGGGCCGATCGTGGTCTTGCCGGTTCCTGCGACGCCCATCACCACGACGACGTGGGGGGTGCTCATGTCGGTGCCTCGCTGTCTTCGTCGATGTCGTCCTCGACATCGGTCCGTCGCGCTACTGAAACCTATACGTACGACTTATTCAAGATGCTGTGACATAAACGTCGTACTTTTTGTTCCGGCGGTGGCCGACCGGAAGCGCCCCCGTACGCTGGGGTCATGACCACACGGGGCCAGGGGCTGCATACACATGTGCTGGACACCCTGGGCCTGGAGATCGCGGCCGGGGAGCATCCGCCCGGCAGCGTGCTGCGCACCGACGAGCTGGCGGACCGCTTCGACGTCTCCCGCACGGTCGTGCGCGAGGTGATCCGCGTCCTGGAGTCCATGCACCTCGTCGAGTCCCGGCGCCGGGTCGGCGTGACCGTACGCCCCACCGAGGCGTGGAACGTCTACGACCCCCAGGTCATCCGCTGGCGTCTGGCCGGTGCCGACCGCCCCCGCCAGCTGCGCTCACTGACCGTGCTGCGCTCCGCGATCGAACCCGTCGCCGCCTCGCTCGCCGCCCGCAACGCCACCGCGCGGCAGTGCGCCGAGCTGACCGAACGCGCCCTCGGCATGGTCGCCACCTCGCGCGGCCAGCAGCTGGAGGCCTATCTGGAGCACGACATCGCGTTCCACCGGATCGTCCTGGACGCCTCCGGCAACGAGATGTTCGCGCGCCTGGGCGACGTGGTCGCCGAGGTCCTGGCCGGGCGCACCCACCACCAGGTCATGTTCGAGGACCCCGACCCCGCCGCCGTCACCCTGCACGTCCGCCTCGCCGAGGCCGTGCGCGAGGGCGACGCGGCCGCGGCCGAACGCCTCACCAAGGAGATCGCCACGGGCGCCCTGCACGAACTCGACGTGCTGGCCCCCTGACCCGCCCCGCCCCCGTCACTCCGTGACGTGCCGCAGCCGCGCGGCCGCCGCGGCCAGGACCATCTCCAGCGCCGCCGGGTAGCCGCTGCGCCCCATCTCCGCCACCAGCACCGGCGCGGTCGCCGCGATGTGCGGATGCGTCTCGGCCGGCTGGCGGGCGTAGACCTCCGGCCACGCCTGCTCCTCCAGCGCCCTGGCCCGCTCCGACAGCACCAGCGTGGACGCGTCCAGCGCCGCGAACGACAGCGTCTGGTCCACGAAGACGTGGTAGATCCGCACCGCCTCGGCGTCCGGGAAGCCCGCGCCCCGCAGCACCCCGAGGATCGCCTCCACCGACCGGATCTCGTGGGTCCGCCCGGTCACCCGCGCACACGTCAGCATCGCCGCCTGCGGATGCGCCAGGTAGTCCGCGTGCATCCGCAGCCCCAGCGCCCGCAGATCGGCCCGCCAGTCGCCCGTCGGCCGCCACGCGCGCAGCGTCCGCCCGATCAGCTCGTCGGCCACCGCCAGCAGCAGATCGTCCGTGTCGCGGAAGTACCGGTACAGCGCGCTGGGATCGCAGCCCAGCGCGGCGCCCAGCCGGCGCACCGTCAGCGCCGCCGCCCCGTGCTCGCCGATCAGCCGCAGCGCCGTCTCCACGATCAGCCGCTCGGACAGCACCGTGCCCTGCTTGGTGGGGCGCCTGCGACGCCGCGCGTCCTCCGGCACCACCCGCTCGCTCGCGTTCATGCCGGGCACCTTACGACAACGCCGTTGACGTGCGGAACCCCCGAGGAGTTCGATGTGCCGCCATCGGGGCCGAAGAGCGCCCCCCCGGTAAAGGAGCGGCCGTGTCCTCTCGTCCTGCCCACCGTGACCAGCCACCCGCCGGCCTGCGCAAGAGCCTCGGCGTGGTGGACGGTTTCGCCATCGCGGCCTCGTCCACCGCCGCCACCACCAGCATCGGCATCGGCCTCGGCGTGACCGCGGGCGCCGTCGGCCTCCACCTGCCGATCATCATGCTGCTGGCCTTCCTGCCGATCCTCGGCATCGCGGGCGCCTACTCCCGGCTCAACCGGGTCGAGCCCAACATGGGCAGCGGCTACGTCTGGGTCGGCCGCTCCCTCAGCCCCTGGCTCGGCTTCCTCGTCGGCTGGATCGGCATCGTCTCCACGGTCGTCTTCCTCGCCTACACCACGACCGTCACCGGCTCCGCGGTGATCCAGCTCGCCGGTGAGGCCGGGCTGCACCGACTCGCCGGCCTCACGCTGGACCCCGACTCCACCGCCCAGTCCACCGCCCTCGGCATCGTCGTCCTGGTCGCCGTCACCCTCACCGCGGTCACCGGCATCCGCTCGGCCGCCAACCTCCAGAAGTACCTGCTGGTCTTCGAGTACGCCGTGCTCCTCGGCTTCTGCGGCTACGCCCTGTTCGCCGGCCCCCACCCCTTCAGCCTCGACTGGATCAACCCCTTCACCATCCCGTCCGGTCAGCAACTCGCCCAGGGGCTCCTGCTCTCCGTCTTCTGCTTCTGGGGCTTCGAGTCCACCTTCAGCGTCAGCGAGGAGATCAAGGACCCCCGGGCCGCGTCCCGGGCCGGAACCATCACCCTGTTCACCATGCTGGGCCTGTTCCTGCTCGGCTCGTTCGCCTTCCAGCGCGTCCTCTCGCTCGACGAACTCACCGCCCACGGCGCCCAGGGGCTCACCTACTTCGGCGACCGCCTCGCCGGTGAACCGCTCGCCGCGCTGCCGCTGATCGCGCTCACCTTCTCCGCCGTCGCCTCCCTCCAGTCCGGCGTCATCCCCACCGTGCGCGGCATGTTCGCGATGAGCCGGGACCGCACGCTCGGACCGCTCTGGGCCAGGGTCAGCCCCCGCTACGGCACCCCCGCCGCCGGCACCGTCGTGATCGGCTGCGTCGCCGCGGCCGTCGCCGTGCTCTCGCTCGTCCTCCCGAAGGTCGGCGACCTCGTCCTCGCCTCCGTGAACGCCATCGGCGTCGTCGTCTCGCTCTACTACGCCCTCACCGCGCTGGCCGCCGCCGCCCGCTTCCGGGGCGCCTTCCGGGAGAGCCCGTCCCTGGCCCTGCGGGCCGTGGTCCTGCCCGTCGTCAGCGCCCTGGTGCTGCTCGGCCTCGGCGGCTACCTCTGCTGGACCTTCTACACCTCCGCCGACCACTTCGAGATCAGCCCGGACAACGGCTGGTTCATGCTGCTCTGCCCCGCCGTCATGCTGCTCTCCGGCGTCGCCGCGGCCGCCTGGGCCAAGTGGGCCCGGAAATCCCCCTACTTCGCCACCGGCCGCTCGGTCCCCCCGGCGGAACCGGCCGAGCCCGCCCCCGAACCCGCCCCCGAACCGGCCTGACCCCGCCCCGTACCACCCCACCGAACGGAACCCCATGCCCCGCACCCACGCCGACCTCGTCCTCACCGGCGGCCCCGTCCTCACCATGGACGCCGCCCGCACCCGCGCCACCACCGTCGCCGTCACCGGCGAGCGGATCACGGCCGTCGGCCACGACGAGGTCCGCGCGCTCATCGGCCCGCGCACCGAGGTGGTGGACCTCGCCGGCCGCCTCCTCCTGCCCGGCTTCCAGGACGCCCACGTCCACCCGGTCGCCGCCGGACAGGAGATGGCGCAGTGCGACCTCACCGACGCCCACGACGCCCGTGCCACGCTCGCCGCCGTTCGCGCGTACGCCGACCGCAACCCCGAACGGGAGTGGATCACCGGCGGCGGCTGGTCCATGGAGGCGTTCGAGGGCGGCGCCCCCACCCGGGAACAGCTCGACTCGGCCGTACCCGACCGCCCCGCCCTCCTCGTCAACCGCGACCACCACGGCGCCTGGGCCAACAGCCGGGCCCTGGCGCTCGCCGGGATCACCGCCGCCACCCCCGACCCCGCCGACGGCCGCATCGAACGCGACCACCGCGGCGAGCCCACCGGACTCCTCCAGGAGGGCGCCATGGACCTGGTCGCCCGCCACGCCCCCCGCTCCACCGCCGCCGACCGCCTCGCCGGACTGCTCCGCGCCCAGCGCCTGCTGCACGCACACGGCATCACCGCCTGGCAGGACGCCATCGTCGGCACGTACGGCTCCATGGACGACGTCTCCGACGCCTACCTCACCGCCGACCGCGACGGCACCCTCACCGCCCGCGTCACCGGCGCCCTGTGGTGGGACCGCGAACGCGGCGCCGAACAGATCCCCGGACTCGTGGCCCGGCGCGGGGAACTGACCGGCCGCAACTTTCGCGCAGGCACCGTGAAGATCATGCAGGACGGCGTCGCCGAGACCGGCACCGCGGCCCTCCTCGCCCCCTACCTCGACGCCTGCGGCTGCGCCGGCGGCAACACCGGCACCAGCTTCGTCGACCCCGCCGAACTCTGCCGCCACGTCGCCGAACTCGACGCGCTCGGCTTCCAGACCCACTTCCACGCCCTCGGCGACCGGGCCGTGCGCGAGGCCCTCGACGCCGTCGAGGCCGCCCGCGCGGCCAACGGCCGCACCGACACCCGCCCCCACCTCGCCCACCTCCAGATCGTCCACCCCGACGACCTCCCCCGCTTCCGCACCCTCGGCGCCACCGCCAACATCCAGCCGCTCTGGGCCTCCCACGAACCGCAGATGGACGAACTGACCATCCCTTTCCTCGGCGCCGAACGCGCCGCGCTCCAGTACCCGTTCGCCGCGCTGCTCGACGCCGGAGCCACCGTGGCCGCCGGCTCCGACTGGCCGGTCAGCAGCGTCGACCCGCTGCACGGCATCCACACCGCCGTCAACCGCGTGGCACCCGGCGGCGACGGACCGGTCTTCCTCCCCGGCCAGCGGATCTCCCTGACCGACGCGATCGCCGCGTACACGGCGGGATCCGCGTACGTGAACCACCTCGACGACACCGGCACCCTCCGCCCCGGCGCCCTCGCCGACCTCGTCGTCCTCGACCGCGACCCGTACGACGGACCGCCCGAGGAGATCGCCGCGACGAAGGTCCTGGCGACCTACGTGGGCGGACGGCGGGTGTACGGGGACTGAGCGGACGGCACGGCCGTACGGAGTGCGCCCCGGGGTACGCCCCCGCCGCTCCGGGGCGCGTACGGTGGTCCGAGATCGATCTGCCGGAAAAGTCGGCACGGGTCGATCCCAGGACATGTCGGGAAAGGGAGTCCACGGGAATGGCGCAGCACGTACAAGGGGTCATCGCACCGGGAAAGAACGAGCCGGTCCGCGTCGAGACGATCGTGATCCCGGACCCGGGTCCGGGTGAGGCCGTGGTGAAGATCCAGGCCTGCGGCGTCTGCCACACCGACCTGCACTACAAGCAGGGCGGCATCAACGACGAGTTCCCCTTCCTCCTCGGCCACGAGGCCGCGGGCGTCGTGGAGTCCGTGGGCGAGGGCGTCACCGACGTCGCCCCCGGCGACTTCGTCGTCCTCAACTGGCGAGCCGTCTGCGGCCAGTGCCGCGCCTGTCTGCGCGGCCGTCCCTGGTACTGCTTCGACACCCACAACGCCAAGCAGAGGATGACCCTGCTCGACGGCACGGAGCTGTCCCCGGCCCTGGGCATCGGCGCCTTCGCGGAGAAGACCCTCGTCGCCGCCGGCCAGTGCACCAAGGTCGACCCCGAGGTCTCCCCGGCCGTCGCCGGACTGCTGGGCTGCGGTGTCATGGCCGGGATCGGCGCCGCCATCAACACCGGCCAGGTCGGCCGCGGCGACTCGGTCGCCGTCATCGGCTGCGGCGGGGTCGGCGACGCGGCCGTCGTCGGCGCCCGGCTGGCCGGAGCGGCGAAGATCATCGCGGTCGACATCGACGACCGCAAGCTGGAGACGGCGAAGAAGATGGGCGCCACCCACACCGTCAACTCCCGCGCCACCGACCCGGTCGAGGCGGTCCGCTCGCTCACCGGCGGCCACGGCGCCGACGTCGTCATCGAGGCGGTCGGCCGCCCCGAGACGTACGAGCAGGCCTTCTACGCCCGCGACCTCGCCGGCACCGTCGTCCTGGTCGGCGTCCCCACCCCGGAGATGAAGCTCGAACTCCCGCTGCTGGACGTCTTCGGCCGCGGCGGCTCCCTCAAGTCCTCCTGGTACGGCGACTGCCTCCCCTCGCGCGACTTCCCGATGCTGATCGACCTCCACCAGCAGGGCCGCATCGACCTCGGCGCGTTCGTCACCGAGACCATCGGGCTCGGCGAGGTGGAGCAGGCCTTCGCCCGCATGCACGACGGCGACGTGCTGCGCTCGGTGGTGGTCCTCTGATGGCCGCCCGCATCGACCACCTGGTCACCTCGGGCACCTTCGCCCTCGACGGCGGCGAGTGGGACGTCGACAACAACGTCTGGATCGTCGGCGACGACACCGAGGCCGTCGTCATCGACGCCGCCCACGACGCCGCCGCCATCCGGGCCGCCCTCGGCGGCCGTACGCTGCGCGCCATCATCTGCACCCACGCGCACAACGACCACATCGACGCCGCCCCGGAGCTCGCCGCCGCCACCGGCGCGCCCGTGCTGCTCCACCCCGACGACCTGCCGCTGTGGAAGCAGACCCACCCGGACCGGGCACCCGACGGCGAACTGGCCGACGGCCAGGAGATCACCGTCGCGGGCACCGTGCTGACCGTGCTGCACACCCCGGGCCACGCCCCCGGCGCGGTCTGCCTGTACGCCCCCGCGCTCGGCACCGTCTTCACCGGCGACACCCTCTTCCAGGGCGGCCCCGGCGCCACCGGACGGTCCTTCTCGGACTTCCCGACGATCGTCGGCTCCATCCGGGACCGGCTCCTCGTCCTGGACCCGGAGACCACCGTCCGTACCGGGCACGGCGACTCCACCACGATCGGGGCGGAGGCCCCGCACCTGGAGGAGTGGATCGCCCGGGGTCACTGACCCCGGACCGTCCTCAGCCCTCCGGCCACGCGGAGAGCCGCAGCCCGCTCTCGAAGCGGCGCGGCTCTCCCGTGACCGGATCGGTGAACTCCAGCACCCGCGCCAGCAGTTGCAGCGGCCGCGCGTAGTCCTCGGCCGTGCCCCCGGGCACCACGGCGGGGTAGAGCGGATCGTGCAGCAGCGGCAGTCCCAGCGCGTTCATGTGGACGCGCAACTGGTGGGTCCGTCCGGTGGCGGGCAGCAGCCGGTAGCGGCCGAGTCCGCCCCGGTGCTCCAGCAGCTCGATCCGGCTCTCGCTGTTCGGCTCGCCCGGCTCCTCCCGGGCGGTGACCACACCGCGCTCCTTCACGATCCGGCTGCGCACGGTCCGGGGGAGGACCAGCCCGGGATCGTACGGGGCGACCGCCTCGTACTCCTTGCGCACCAGCCGGTCGCGGAACAGCGTCTGGTACGCGCCCCGGTCTCCGGCCCGCACCACGAACAGCACCAGCCCCGCCGTCAGCCGGTCCAGCCGGTGGGCGGGCTGGAGGCCGGGAAGCCCCAGTTCGCGGCGGAGCCGGGCCACCGCCGTCTCGGTGACATGGCTGCCGCGCGGTGTCGTCGCCAGGAAGTGCGGTTTGTCCGCCACGACGAGACGCGCGTCCCGGTACACCACCCCGACCGGGAAGGGCACCGGCTCCTCCGGGGCGAAATCCCGGTGGAACCAGAGATACCGGCCCGGTGCGTACGGCTCGGCGCCCGTCACCGGACCGTCCACCGAGACGAACCGGCCCCCGTCCAGCATCGCGTCGACCCGTGCCGCGCCGATCGCGCCCCCGAAACGCTCCCGCAGATGGTCCCCGACCGTCGCCCAGGCCCCCGCCGGGTCCTCGGGGAGCCGCACCCGGACCGGATCGACCCCCTCGTGCTGGGGGAGCGGCGGGGCGGGGGGCTTCGCCCGGCCCCTCATCGGGGTCCGCCGGACGGCGTCGTGCTGGTTCTCATGGTGCCCGGAATCCTCCCACAGCGGCCGGGCCGGCAGCGGTGTGGAATTCATGGGACTGAAAGGATTCAATCGTAGTGCGAGCGGGGTAGAAAGCGCTTGCGCGACGCATGGTGCCGCCCGGCGGGAAGCGGGGCGGCACCCGCGCACCCCGCACCCGCGTCCCCGAAGGAGCCCCGTATGCCCCCCGTCCGCAGAACCGGACCCGCCCTGCTGACCGCCCTGGCCGCCGCGGTCTGTCTTGCCACGGCCGCCCCGGCCGACGCCGCCCCCGCCGCCGGGAACGGCCTTCCGGCCGGCTGCTCCGGGAGCGCCCCGGTGGTGTGCCACATCGACGTGGCCCCCGGCACCTACCGCGTCACCGCGCGCCTCGGCGGTGCCGCCGAGGGCCGGACGACGGTGACCGCGGAGGCCCGGCGCACCCTGCTCGCCGAGACGGCCACCCCGGCGGGCCGCACGGTGGTCCGCTCGTTCACCGTCGACGTGCGCGAGCCGGAGGGCGAACCCACCGGCGCGAGCGGCAGCCCCGGGCTCGACCTCGTCTTCGACGGCCCGGCCCCGCTCCTGGCCGGTCTGCACGTGGCCCCGGCCCCGCGCACCCCGCAGCTCCTCCTGATCGGCGACTCGACCGTCTGCGACCAGGCCACCGCCCCCTACACCGGCTGGGGCCAGGAACTGCCGCGGTTCTTCCGGGCCGGGCTCTCCGTCGCCAACCACGCCGACTCCGGGGAGAGTTCGCAGACCTATCTCGACGACCCCCGGCTCTTCGCCACCGTCCGCCCGCTCGTCCGGCGCGGCGACACCGTACTGATCCAGCTCGCCCACAACGACAAGCAGACGACCGAGGCCGACTACCGCGCCGCCCTCACCACGATGATCGAGGGGATACGCGCCGAGGGCGGCCGGCCGGTGCTGGTCACCCCGGTCGTCCGCCGCTGGTTCAACGCCGACGGCACCCTCGACAACGGCACCGCCCTGCTGGTCAACGGCCTCGGCGTGGACCTGCCCGCGCAGATCCGGCGGCTCGCCGCCGAACAGGACGTCCCGCTCGTCGACCTCACCGCCCTCACCCGCCGCCTGGTCGAGGAGTTGGGCCCCGACACCTCCAAGGCGCTCTACCTCACCGACGAGAAGCGGGACAACACCCACACCTCCGAGGCCGGGGCCACCGCGTTCGCCGCTCTGGTCCGCGATTCCTTGCGCGACCAGCACCTGCTGTCCGGACACCTGTTCCGCTGACGGGGTCCCGCCCCGGCCGCGGCCGGGGCGGGAGGGTCCGGCGGAAGCGGGCTCAGCCCAGCGCGGAGAACACGAACGAGAACTCCGCGGGCGCCGCGTCGAGCCGGTACTCCGGCAGCACGCCCGGACCGCAGGACTGCGATCCGATGCCCTGGAGGGCGTGGTCCAGATGAACGTGGACCCGGTCACCCGCCACCAGGTCCGGCCGGTGCTCCGCCGCGTCCAGTCGCTCGTCCGTCCAGCGCCGGGCCGTGAACCAGAAGGGCGTGACGCCCTCGGCCCGCAGCCCGCCGCCGCCCCCGTCCGTCAGCTCGGCCCACCGGACGCCGGCCCGCGCCCCGTTCTCCTGGGGCCGGACGTACGGCGTCTGCAGCGCGTCCACGTCCGACCGCCACCGCCCGAACAGCGCGGCGGCCCGGGTGTCCGGATACGCCTCGCCCGGACCCCCGCCCAGCCAGGCGGCCTCGCCGTACGCCCCGGGCAGCGCGAAGCCGATCCCCAGCCGGGGCAGCGGCACCCGCCACTCGCCCTCCGGCATCACGGACACCGTCAGCCCCAGCCGGTCCCCGTCGGCCGTCCAGCGGTACACCGTCCGCAGCCCCACGTCCCGGCCGGCCGGAGCCACCCGGGTCCGCACCACCAGCGCCTCCCCGTCCGTCTCCACCGCGTCGGTCCGGTGCCGCATCCGGTGCAGCCCCCACTCCCGCCAGCGCAGCCCGTACCGCTCGTCCGGCTGCCACGCCGCGCCGTTGTCGTTGTCCGTCGGCGCCCGCCACACGTCCAGCCGCAGCCCCTCCACCGGCACGGTCCCGACGCGGACCGGGACGCCGGACGCCGCGTCGAACACGCCCGGACCGAGGGTGATCCGCCCTCCGGAGCGCACCGGACGCGCGCCCGTGGCCGGGGCGGGGACGGCGGGCGCGCCGCGTTCGGCCTGGCCCCAGGCCACCACATGGCCGCGAGCCGCCCAGGCGGTGTCCTCGGCGAGCACCGCCCGCACCGTCCACACCCCCTCCGCGTCGCCGCTGCCGCCCGGCACCACCTCGGCGCGGGCGCCCGGGGCCAGTTCCGGGACGTCCAGGGTGCCCGAGGCGACGAGCAGCCCGTCCACCTCGTGCGACCAGAGGAACTCCAGGTGCCCGGTCCCCGAGAAGTCGTACCCGTTGGTCACGGTGAACGCGCCCGCCCCGGGGCCGGCGGCGATCCGCACCGGCTCGACGACCTTCTTGTACTCGACGAGCCCGGGGGAGGGGGTGCGGTCCGGGAAGAGCAGCCCGTCGCAGACGAAGTTCCCGTCGTGCAGCTCCTCGCCGAAGTCGCCGCCGTAGGCGAAACCGTGCCGGGGATGGGCGATGCCGTGGTCGATCCACTCCCAGACGAAGCCGCCCTGGCAGCGTTCGTACTGTTCGAACAGCCGCTGGTACTCGCTGAGCCCGCCCGGTCCGTTGCCCATCGCGTGCGCGTACTCGCACATGACGAACGGCATCGCGCGCCGCCGCGCGTCGAGTTCCGCGTCCGGCCAGGGCTCCTCCGCGCGCCGGCCGATCAGCTCGACCTCGGCGTGCGTCGGATACATCCGGGAGTAGAAGTCGACGTCCTTGCAGGACAGATCGCCCTCGTAGTGGAGCAGCCGCTCGGGGTCCCGGCCGCGGATCCAGCGGGCCATCGCGGTCAGGCCCCGTCCGGTGCCGCACTCGTTGCCCAGCGACCAGATGATCACCGAGGCGTGGTTCTTGTCGCGCTCGACCATGCGGGCCGCCCGGTCCAGCAGCGCCGGGGTCCACCGCGCGTCGTCGACCGGGTTGCCCCGCCACTCCAGGTCGACGAACCCGTGCGTCTCCAGATCGCACTCGTCGATCACCCACAGGCCCAGCTCGTCGCAGAGGTCCAGGAAGTCGGGGTGCGGCGGGTAGTGGCTGGTGCGGACCGCGTTGATGTTGTGCCGCTTCATCAGCACCAGGTCCCGGCGCATGGTCGCCGCGTCGACGGTGCGCCCGGTCTCCGGGTGGAACTCGTGCCGGTTGACCCCGCGGAAGAGCAGCCGCCGCCCGTTGACCTTGATCACGCCGTCTTCGACGAGGACCGTACGGAACCCGATCCGCAGCGGGACGCGCTCGCCGGGCGTCACCAGCTCGGCGTCGTACAGCCGGGGCGTCTCGGCGGTCCACGGCTCGGTCGGCACCGTCGCCGTCGCTCCCGTCGCGAGGTCCAGACCCAGCTCGGGCACGAGGACCCGGCCCTCCGCTCCCTCGCACTCCACCCGCAGGGTGCCCGTGCCGTCCCGGTGGTCGTAGCCGGCGTGCACGAAGAAGTCCCGCGCGGCGCCCGGCGGCCGGTGCTCCAGGGTCACGTCACGGAAGATCCCCGGCAGCCACCACTGGTCCTGGTCCTCCAGATAGCTGCCCGACGACCAGGCGTGCACCCGTACGGCCAGGACGTTCTCCCCGGCCCGCAGCAGCGGCCCCACGGCGAACTCGTGCGGCAGCCGGGACCCCTTGAAGTCGCCCAGCACCTCCCCGTTCAGCCAGACCCGGGCACAGGACTCCACCCCCTCGAAGCGCAGGACGGCCTCGCCGTAGCCCGGCCAGTCGGCGGGCAGTTCGAAGGTCCGCAGATGGTCGCCCGTCGGATTTTCGTCCGGCACCCGGGGCGGGTCGACGGGGAAGGGATAGACCACGTTCGTATAGGCGGGAGCGCCCCCGGCCCCCTGGAGCACCCAGTGCCCGGGAACGGCGACCGTTCCCCAGGCCGAGGCGTCGAAGCCGGTCCCGGCGAACGACTCGTCGTCGCTCCCGGCCCCGGGCGAGAGCCGGAAGGCCCATGTGCCGTTGAGGGACATCCGCCGGGCGTCGGAGACCGCGGACCGGGCCCGGGGCGGGAGCCCGCCGGAACCGGGGCTCGGGTCCTCGTACCAGGTCAGCGAATCGGTGTCGGTGCGACTCATGGTTCTCCTTGTGAGGAATCACCTGTCTCGGAGCTGACGCTAGCCGCGAATGAACCGTTTCAACAAGGGTGGGGACGCACTGTGCCCGAGCAACGCGAAATGCCGACCAGGATCGCTCCTGATCGGCATCTCATGTGGTGGGACGTTCACGAGATCCCTTGACCAGGCACAACAGGGCTAATTGATGTTGAGGTTCCCGCGGGCCGCAAGATCACTCCCCGAGAGCATGCATATGCATCTATTGAACCCGCACCTACGCCCCTGAGGTAGTAGGGGCCTTACCCACTGAGGAGACGAGGGGTGAGACTCCCTCGACTCCTCAGCGGGAAGCTTCATTCGTCGTCATCCCCGTCATCGAGGTCGAAGTCGAAGGCCAGCTGGCCCGACAGAGCGTCGTCCGGCGCGGCCGCAGCCTGGGGCTCCGTCGGGTCCAAAGCCTCCTCGATCTCGTGAGGCAGAGCGTAATCGTCCGCGAGTCGCGCGAGATGGAGGATCAAAGGCAGAGCCAACCCCTCGCGACCAGCACGGTAGTCCTCGCTGAAACGCTGCTGGTGGACGAATGCGGCCCATGCCTCCGCATCGTCACCGGGCTGAAGGCACGCAACGGTCAGTTCGAGGAGGTCCGGATTCCAGGCGTTCGCCGTCGGCCGGTAGGCGTTGTTGCCCGAGGCGTTGGTGTGCGGAGTGAGTTTGGCGTCGTCGTTGGTGAGATTTGGCTGCGAGCCGGACTTGCCGGTCGTGCTGTAGAAGACGCGGTCCGAGTCACCCCGCACTCCGGGCCGCCACAGCCCCATCGCGATGCCCCCACGCTGCTGGTCCTCCAACTTGGGAGAGCGTTCCTCCGCCTCGGCCCAGCGCTGTGCCGTTTCGTCCCGGCTGCCATCGGCGATCCGAACGATACGAAGCTGCTTGCCGTACAGACCGATCCGCTGAACGGGACCCCCGTCGAGGCCGAGCCTGTCCCGTTCCAGCCCGTCGTTCCTCAGCCATGGCCAGCGCTTCCGGACGTCCTGGGCGTGGCTCAGAACGAGCGTCGGGGTACTGCGCAGCTGCGCGAGAGTCTTCTTGACGAAGGCCGCCATGAGGGCCGACTGCTCCGCGCTGTTCTTCTTGCCTTCGACCCTTCCCGTCAAAGACTTGAGGAGTTCGGGGTACGGCACCCATGCGTGCATGTCGGCCGACTTGCCCAGCACGCATTTCGCGCCCGGTCGGATGAGCACCACGATTGGCGTGAACTGCTGCTTGCCTGTGGGCCCGTCAAGGCGGCGTTCCACGAGGTGGAAGGCCACCTGGTTCAGGTTCGCGGGGATGAGCGTGTCACCGAGCGTGTGCTGGGGCACCAGCCGCATACCGGTCTGGCGCAGGCCGTCCGACCAGGCCGCGGCGGCACGCAGACCAGCATCGGCGAGAGCCTCCTCCGTCTCCGCATCCGGGTCTGGTGGACGGATGAACTGGGTCACCAGGCCTGCGTCCGCGCAGCCGAGGCGGATCGCGTGCTTGGGGTCGGTCCGTCGCTTGGCGTGGCGGAAGGCATCCTGCCCGTCGAGCTCCACGAAGGCCAGCCGCACTCCGGGTACGGCTTCCCGTAAGGCGGCCATGGCCCGCGCGACACTGATACGGCGCTCCTCGATGGCCTTGTCGTGATGGAGACCCCGGCGCGGCACGCTGTCGCCTCCCAGCGGTGCGCCGAGAGCGCCCAGGGGCCGCGCGTGCAGCCGGACGGTCAGCTCCTCCGCCTCCCACACCCAGGTATCGGGGCCTTGCGCGTGCCGGTGCCCGGCCAGCCCCAGCCCCATTTCCGCCGCTGCGATCATCTGATCGCGGATGGCATCGTTCTGGTGGAGCACGACCGCGGTGAGGTCTTCCCCTTCGAGGGCTTCGGCCAGGCGTGCCCGCAGAGCCTGAGCGTTGTGGGCCGCGTTCAGCTCACGCTGGTCCAGGATGACCGCGCGCTCTTCGGGATTCTTCTCTTCCATGTTCTTGGGAATGGACGTCAGCTTCTTGAGCTGCTTCTTGGGCGGCCGCGCGTACGCACTGCGCTCGAGCTTCGGAACGGAGACGAACTCGGGAGCGATCGCCTGCTCCGCCCACTCGATCAGCCGTCGGCGTTCACTGGGCATCAGTCCCGTGCCGATCGTGTGCCTGCCCATGGTCGCCTGGTGCCCGATCGCGATCCGGATGCCGTCCCGGCCATGGATCCAGTGGTCGGCCTCCTTCACCAGCCGGTCCGGGGACGGCAGTGCGTCGAGTGCGCTGATCCCGGCGAGCATTCCTTCTGCTCCGCCCTGGCGCCAGTCCGTGGTGCCGTTCTTCCACTCCAGCATGGCGACGGCGAAACGCTGCGACTGCGGGCCATCATGGACGAGGGAGTCGTCCGGGAGCAGGTACGCGGACACGTCCTTGCCGTACGGCATGCAGACCTTGCCGGTGACGAACCGACGTACGCCGGCGGCCACGTGGACGCGCGGGACGGGTGAGAAGGGAACGGTGCGCACGGTGATGCGGAGGGTCGCCGCGTAGTAGGCCGGCTTGCCGTCGCCGCCACCACGCCGCCCGGGTACGTACTCGATCACGTTCGACATCAACTCGGCGCCCCCGCTTCCCTGCCCCCTGGCCCCCGTGCGGCCGGCGACCTGTCGGAACGACAGCTGTTGCCCGTGGTGTTCGTACGGTCCCTGGCGCGCGATCCTTTCGGCGAGGACGTCGGGAAGCAACCGGTACACGTGGGGCGCGGGCAGAGCGGTTCCTCCGGGCGACACCTTCTGCTCGAGGAGGTCGACCCTGCCGGGCCGCCAGCTGAGAGCCGCGATGTCGAGGTCACGAAAGCAGTTCATCAGCAGGGCCGCGGTCTCGGGATCGCCGGCATCGCGCGGGAGGCTCCTGAGCCAGGTGGCGATGTAGAGGTTCGTCACCGCCATCGGGTACGCGTCCTGGCAGTACAGCCAGGGGTTCTCCGAACCGAACCGTGCCGTGGAGTCGACCGTGACGATGTCCGGCGCGGTGGCGCGCATCAGCTGGTTGACAGCCGCTGTGGGTACGCGGCGCCGTCGCTCGGCCTGCCCCTCTGTCATTCCGCCGTGGTAAAGGCGCAGGAGTGGTTCCTCCCAGTGGGCGGGCAGGGAGAGCGTGTGCATCGGGAAGACGAAGGGTCCCCGTGCCGGGTCGGGCAGGTACGCCGTCGGACGGTTGTACTGGTAGGCCATGGTCATGGTGTCGGTTCTCCTCGGAGCAAGGCGTTAAGTCTTCGGACGCGACGCGAACACGTCGGGGGTGTGGTGTGGTGACGGATGCCGTCAGCCCATGTCCATCAGGGCGCGGTAGAGCGGTTCGTACAGCTCACGGACCAGGGACTTGTCGATCGGGGCAAGGTGCCGCTCCGCCGTGTTCCCGTCCTCGAAGAAGGGGGCGAGCACCTCACGCATGCTCGCCAGCAGGCTGGTGTCTGGGGTGTCCGTGTCCTGGAATCCGGCTTCTCTGGGAGAAAAAGCCGCGTCGACGAAGACCACCCGGGCCGGCACGCCGCCGCGCACCAGACGACCGATGACCTGCCACATGACGACGAGCTGGTCCCAGGTGAACGCCGTCTTCTCCTCGTCCCGCAGGCTGGACCAGGCCAGTCGCCGGGTGAGGAAGCGGTTCCACTGACGGCGTGCGCGGCTGCGGAACGCCACAGCCGCCTGGTCGGGGGTGGCGGCGGCGAGCGCGTTCTGCCGGAAGGATCCGTCAGCATCCTGGAGTTGGCGTACGGCCCAGTCGTTGATGGACTGGATGGCGAGCGCGATGTCGTCGGGCCGAGGGTGTGGGCGTGCCAGGAAGTAGACCGTGCCGATGGCCGCCTTGCCATCGCGCAGGACGATATTGTGTCCCCGCTCCACGGCGAGCAGCGGCGCGACGAGAATGTCGCCGCCGACCGAAGGGAAAGCCTTCACGTCACCGCGGGGCAGCGTCCGTGCGGCGGCGTCCTCCGGCAGCCGGGTCCAGGCGGTGTCGGAGTCCGCGTCGTCGGACACGAGTCGGGTGACGCGGCCGTTCCACTCGGGGATCTGGTTGAGGTACTCGGCGGCCCGACGTGCCTCGTCGTAGCTGCCGACGAGCAACAGGATGCGGCGGCGGTCCGGATCGTCGATCTCCTTCAGCTCGGCGTCCAGCATGCTCTCGGCGTCGGGCAGACTCCGGTCGGGCACCGCGAGCTGGTGCAGCATGTGCAGAAGGGCCTGGGGCCGTTCTTCGAGGTCGCAGCCGGACAGGCGCAGCGGCTTGGGCCGGTCGTTTCCGGGCCAGTACAAGAACTCCTTGCGGGACTCGCTGCCCAGGACGGCTTCGACTTCCTCGTCGTGAGGACGTAGAACGGCACCGACGTCGGCGTGCACGTGGTACCTGCTCGACGTGCCCGCCCAGCTCGTTGCGGACATGAGCAGGACGTGCGGGCCCGGGCGGCCGTCCACGGCGCACAGGTCACCGAGCCGCATGAGCAGTTCGCGGCCCACGCCGTTGCAGTGGAAGAAGCGCAGTTCACCGCTGCGGTCACCATCGCGCTCACGGTCGTCGTGGCGGAACTGGAAGCCGAGCACGTTACCCATGGGTGACTCGGGGATGACCGCCTCGTAGTCCTTTGGGGGGCCTGCGGGAGAGCACGTTCGAGGCGCTCTCGAGATTGAGGGCGGCCTCGACGCGCGGCCACAGCGTGGTCATGAAGTCGAGACGGCTGTGCAGAGCGGAAAGGAGCAGGGTGAACTCGAAGCGCCGGGCCTGGAGGTCGGCGTCCGCGAGCACCGTGCTGTCGTCTCCGACGATGTCGGTGAGGGTGTCGCGCAGCCTCTCACGCGTCCGTGCTCCCTGGGGCGCGTGCAGGAGTTCCAGGGCGAGGTGGACGAAGGTGTTCACCAAGGGTGTCACTTCATCGTCGTCTCCCGTGCTCTGCTGCTCGTGGAGCGGGTCGTCGCGGAACCGGCCGAGCGCACCGTCCAGCGTCCGGGCCGCCGCAGGCGGGCGTTCGCCCTCCTTCCGCCCCGGGAACCAGCTGTCCAGCAGCAGGTTGTGGAGGGTGAAGGCACTGAAGTAGTCGACGCTGATCCATCGCCTGAGCTTGTCGTCCTTGACGAGCAGGGCGAAGAGGCGGTCGGTGGCGGCGCTGACCGTGTTGACGGCGTTGGTCCAGTCGTCGACGTCACGGGCGGACAGCTGGAGCCGGCCATCCCGGGCCATCTGCTGGAACTTGTGGACGGCGACCTCGTCGAACCAGGAGTTCGGGGCCTTGCCCACCAGAGTGCTGGCCGGCGCGAAGGCCGTGTCGAGCTGCATCTGCACCCGGTCGGCCTCGTCGACGATGATCAGGTCGCTGAGTCGGCAAGCGAGTTCGAGGTACCGGAGCTGTTCCTGGTGCTGGTGCAGTGGGACGGAGCTGTGCACGAGACCGGCCGGGGTGGCGACCCACACCTTTGCGTCGACCAGATCACGAGCCCCGCGGTGGCGCGGACAGCGGTTCCACAACGGGCACAGTCTCCGCTGCGGCTTCGGGCCTTGTGCGTCACGCTGCGTGCTGTACTCCTCGTCGAGGAGGGGATCGCCGTCCGTGGCCTCCTGCTCGGGGACGGTGTACAGCGTGATGCACGGTGCTTCACGGACGCCGAGCGGGCGGCGGGCTTCCAGGCCGCGCAGCACGTCGACGGGGCAAGCGCTGCTGAGGTAGGCGAAGCCCGCGTGGTCGTGCCCGAGCATGGTAGCGGCGCCGGCCGTGGCAGTGCGGCGGTGCAGCCGGTTGATGGTGCGCTCCCTGGTGGAGTGCCCGAGGATCGGCGCCGCCCGCACACCGAGCCGGTTGAACTGCTCCACCACGGCGAGCGTCTCGGCCACATCGCCGACGACGATGGTGACCCGACGGGGTGTCCGGGTCACGAGGTGGTAGGTCAGGATGTCCCGGAGGGTGGACTTGCCGGCTCCCACCATCCCCACGAGGTGCAGCAGCCGGTCGATCCTCAGCCGTCCCTGTTCTGTGAAGCGGCCGAGTTCCGCGTCGCGCACGAGCAGTTTCACCCGCCGGAGCCGCCCGGCCCAGCCGTTGCGCGGCCCCTGTGCCGTCGCCTCGACGGCGTCCATCTCGTCGGCGGCCTTCTCGAGCTCTTCCCAGGTGACGTCGACGGGCTCTCCACGCCCGGCCGGTGGTGCGTCAAGCGCGTGGGCGCGCGGCAGGGTGTCCGTCAGCAGTTCCTCTTCGAACACCACGGAGTGGGTACGGTCCTGCACCCGGAAGGTGTGCTCTCCCTCCTCGGCGAACGGAATGGACCGCGTCGCGAACCGCGGAGCGGTGCTGAGCAATTCTTCGAAGATCTCGAAACGGCGTGCGGCGCGCGACGGCTCGCGACGGCGTGGTACGGAGCTGGGTCCGTCGATGTCGTATCCGCGCAGGTGCTGGGGGACCTTCAGGTAGTCGGTCAGCGCCTCCGACCAGGCGTGCCGTCGCCGCATGTCCCACAGATAGTGGCGGGCGCGCAGAACACGAAGCCGCTGTTCGTCGCTGCGAACGTCTCCGAACACCTCGCTCTACGGGTAACCGCCCAACAGCGGCCAGACATCGGCGGCCGTGCGGGTGGGCGTCACGTCCTGCAAGAGATACAGGCCCAGTTCGACGTCGAGAAGGTCGCCGGGGCGGAAGCTGCCGAGGTTCGCCGGCCACACCTCGGTGAGCTGCTGCGGCGAGCAGCGCCGGTGCCATCCCCTACGGTCACGCACGGCGTCCTCCTTCGGTACGTGGGTCCCCCGCCTTGTCACGCGGGGTGGAGATCTCATCGGCGACCAGCCGCAGGAAGGCCTGGTCGTCCAGCAGGGTGACCCGATCGGCCAGGTCCTCCGGCAGGTTTCCGCGGAACTGCCGCCCATACGCCTCGTTGTCGCGGAAGCGGTAGCGGGGCACGACGAGGAATGCACGGTCGTACGGCGGCTCGTTCCTGAACGGCGTGAGGGAGCGCGCCAGGAGAACGGGGTTCACCCGGTCCTTAACGTCCGCCGCCCAGTGCCGTCGCTCAGACAGGGGGACGCGCAGGTCGTACGCGTCGTAGTTGGGCCACATCTCGGCGGTGATTCCGAACTTCTTCTCCAGGGCGGCTTGTAGATCGGTCTCCGCGAGCCCGGGGCTGGTGATGAACATCCGCAGGGGGCGGCTGAGCTGGAAGACCCCGCCTTTGTCGGCACGAAGCGGCGTGCCTTCGTCCGATGTGCCGTCGCGGCGGCACCGGTCCAGTTCGCAGCGGTGGCTGCCGTGCAGCAGCGGCACCATGAGGCAGCGGCAGCGAGCGCACTGCCGGTACGTGCCGCGCCTCAGATAGGAGGCGGGCACAGGCTCGTAGCAGCGCTTGATCACGTCGTGCAGCAGCATTCCGCAGTCGGGATCGCCGCCGAGCAGTGCCAGCTCGGCGCCGGTCAGCACGGGCCTGGAGGTGAGCAGGGCCCGGAACGCGGTGTAGGCCTGCGGGGCCTTGGCCGCACGGCACACGGCGAGTGCTTCCCGGATGCGTTCGTTCTCGAAGAGCTCGGCCGCCGGGTCGGCCGCGCTCACCTCCCACTCCAGGCACAGCTGGTGCGGCAGCCGGGTCTCCGGATCGACGAGCAGGGCCGCTCCGGGAAAGTTGTCGGACGGCAGCTCCAACGGCCACTCGATCAGCGGCCGTTTACCAGCCCAGCGAACCATCTGCGGCACGCTGCCCGGCGGTTCCTCGCCCCGGCGCAGGCAGTGCAGGACGAGGCGGTTGTACGCGTTCTGCACCTTTGCCGGGTAGACCGGGTTGGGTACGGTCCGCTGCCGGGACAGGCACGCCAGGGCGCTGGCGATCTGTCGGAGCAACCCCTCGTCCGTGCCGACGGCGTCCTCGGACCGTGCCTCCCTCATGTCGGTCGTGGTCACGACTCCCCCTCTCCCGCGACGGCGCCGTCGGGCGCGGCGCTCGGACACCACCGGGAGACCGGGCAGGACCGGCAATGCGGTCCGGGGCGGGCGTCCCATGTCTCGTCCTCCCGCCACGGGCCGGCGTACCGCCGCAGCACCGACAGCGCCTTCCGCTGTCGGCCGGGGTCCGTCGGGTCGATCACGTGGGGATCGGAACCGTCCGGCCGGAGGATCTCCACCTCGACGCGCGAGCCGTCCGGATCGCCGCCCAGCGCACCCTGAGCCAGGAGCGCGACCGCCAAGGCGAGTTGGGGGTAGGTATCGAGAAGGTCCTCGTGGTGGCGGCGCCGCTTCCGTGTCGTCTTGAGCTCCCGCCACACCCACGAGCCGTCCTCCTGGTAGAGTAGGTCGGGTTTGGCGATGACGACGGCCTGCGCCGCGGTGTCGTGGACGATTCGGAGGGCTTCGGACTCGACCCGCTGGATGAGTGCGGCGTCCTGGAAGGGACAGGCGTCGACGTGGTGGAGCAGCATGTCCCGACCGGTCGCGGCGTCCTCGTCGGAGACCCGCCAGCGTCCCTCTGTCCAGTTCTCGCCCGCCGGGGGCATGTCGCCGACCGCGCACGGCGGCCGTTCCGGGCGCCGGTGCAGCTTCTCGATCCAGCCGTGCACCGCCTGGCCGAGCCTGGCCGCGCTGCCGTATTCGTCAGACTTGGGCAGGTGCAGAGAACGGAGGAACCCCTGTGCGGGGCAGGCCGCGTGATAGTGCAGATCGCTGACCGACACCTTCCTCAGCGGTGCCACCCGCGAGGGAAGGCCGAGGACCCCGGCCCGCGCGGCACGGCCTCGCAGCCCGTGAACTGCTTGCAGTCCACGCAGGATGAGCCGGGTGCCGGCCTGCCGCCCGCCACGACACGCGCCACGTGCGCGTGCCCGTGCTCGGCGTAGTAGGCCTCGGCTTCCTCGGCCGTCCCGTCGAACTGCACGCGCGGCCGTCCGTCGGAGAGCCCGACTTCGACGACACGCACCCGCTCGGGCCGGGCTGTGGGGCCATACGGCTGGAACGCGCGCGCCCACTTCCGCGGCCAGCCCGCCTGGCGCCCGTGAACGGACACGTACACGGCGATGGCGATCTCGCCGGGCTCGGAGTCCTTGGCCTCGCTGTGCCGCAACCGTCGGTACTCGCGCAGGCGTCCGTCGGCCGACTCGTACCTGCGCCACCAGGCGTACATCTCCCAGAACTTGCCGTTCTCCCGCTGGGCCACCCAGTACGGACGGATCGGCCGCAGCCGTTGCTCACCATCGTCGGCGCACGCTTCTATGTACGTACGGAGGGCGTGCTCGGCATACGTCAGGTGACCGGGGTGCAGGGCGGGGGTGCGAGAGCGCAGCCCTGCAAGGGCCTGGTCGGGTGTCTCACCGTGGAATTCGACCCGGTCCACGGCGTCCATCACAGGCCCGAGGGTGAACGTCTCGAGCTCCGGCTTCGGAAGACGGAGACGCCGGGCCGGCCAGAGACCGGGCCGGGCCTTGGCAGCGGCGTGCGAGGGGCAGGTGTGCTCCTCGCTCCCGCCCGTACCGGGCCCCACGCGAACGAGGTCGTCATTCCCGGTCAGCCAGTGCGGCTTGTGCCATGCCGTCGTGTCGTGACTCATTGCCTCCCCCTTGTCTCGGAACAGACGGCACCCTTTGGACCAGCCGGGTGCGCCGTCGCACTCGACCATAGCAGGTAATCTTGGAACTCATTGGAAGTTCTTGGAATAGGTTGGTTGCTGCGCTAAGCTGCCCCACATGGCGGCATCACTGGAGGAACTCGAGCAGCGCCTGTCCCACCTGCGCACCGAGCTGCGCGGTGCCGTGCGCGCACGGGACAAGGCCGAAACCGCGCGCATCCGTCGCGCGCTGCGCGAAGCCGAGGCCGCCTGGGAGCACGCCCTCGAGACCGAGGCGGAACCGGACGGCGAGGCACTCCCGGCCGACCCCCCGGCCCCGCAGGCGTCGGCGACCACAGGCGCACCACACCGCACGGAGCGCCCGGCGCACGGCTCCATCCCGATCCGCGAACAGGTCCACCAGGCGCTCACCCTGCTGGGCGCCCCTGCCTCTCCGAAGCTCATCTCGTCCACGTACGAGGCGTTCTTCACCGAGTCGCTGGTCGCCACCAAACTCGCGTCCCTCCGCCGCGACGAGGAGCGATCCTTCACGGCACAGGGCTATGCCCGCCCGTACTACATCTGCGCGGCACTGACCCACGACCGCCTGGTCCCCGCACGCGGACTCCTAGCCCTGTCCACCTGGCCCGTGGAGCGGCGGATCATCGGCCCACTCAGCCCACGCACCGACTTCCTCACTCACGCGGTGGGAACCGCCGAGCAGATCCAGCGACTCACCACTGCGGGGCATCCGGCCCCAGACGCGGCCTGGCGGCTGCTGCGCCGCTTCGCCCTCACGATCCCGGGCGCCTACGACGCCGCGGCCCCGGAGCCCGACCCCGCCCGCGTGATCGCCGCAGCCCACGCCGAAGCGGCCGTCCACCAGCAGGAGGACGACCAGCAACGGCAAGCGGCCGCGCAGCGCGCCCGTACCCAACTCTCCGACGTACAGCAGCTGTTCGGTGCGGCACCGATGCGTGACGCCCTGCGCGACGCGAGTGGGACCCTGTCCTGACGACCCATTTCCGACGGATGACGTCAGACGCCTCGCACGCCGGTGAGCTCCTGAAGACGTTCCCGAAGACGTTCCCGAAGTAGAGACGATGCCCTCGCAGCAGTCCGAACCTCCCGACGACCGACTCGCACGGCTGCGTGGACCGCAGCCCCCTCAGCCGTACACCGCCCGCAAGATCACCGCCCTGACCGCCAATCCCGCCTGCGCCCGCCGCGCCGTCCTCGACGCCGCCGGGGTGGACAAGGCACTGCTCGCCCAGCAGGTCGGATACGAGCCGCGCTTCGGCCAGTCCCCCTTCGCCCTCGCCCGCGAACAGGCATTCCACGGCCTCGTGAAGTGGGGCAGCTACGCCGAACTCATCCGGCTGCTGCGCGAGCAGCTCTCCGTCCCCGTAGCGGAGGCCCATGTCACCGACCTCAACGAGGTAGGGGGCAACGCTGCCCTGCACCTGCGCGAGCGGGAGACCCGCCGCCTCATCGCGCACGTGGCCTCCGGCCAGGACGTACGCCTCATCCTCCACCGCCCCGCGCTCACCCTCGAAGTCGCCGGTCAGACGGCGTACTTGGAACCGGACGCGCTCACCCACCGCATCGGGGGGAAGTTCCACATCGTCCTGATCCGCTCGTTCGCCGCGATCGACGGCCAGGCCAATCCGACCGCCGTCGCCGAGGCGGCCAAGCAGGCCGCGGTGTACGTCCTCGCCCTGCACCGCGCCTTCGAGACGGCCGGCCTGCCCACCGAGCAGATCTCCCACGAGTTCCTGCTCGTCTGCCCCAAAGACTTCTCCAACCGCCCCTACGGCCGCCTGATCGACCTCCGGCAGGAACTCGACGCCCTCCAGTTCCAGCTCTCCCGGCTGCGGCGCGCAGAGGACCTCGCGGCCCAACTGCCCGAGACGGCAACCCTGGACACGACCCGAAGCGCGGACGAACTTTCCTCTTCCATAGAGGCGTTGGACGCGTCGTACACGCCCTCCTGCCTGTCCTTCTGCGAAATGGCACGCTACTGCCGCGACGAGGCCGACGGATGCGCCTCGCCGGCCCGCCTGGGCAGCGGCGTGCGCAACGACCTGCCGGGCATCGACTCCACCCGCACCGCGCTCGACTACGTGGACGGCGTCGCCACCCCCGGAGAGGCCGAGGCGGAAGCCGCCGACCTGCTGCGCGCCGCCGCCCGGCTGCGCCGACTCCGCCGGGGGGCCGCATGAGCGTCCTGTCCACCGTCGCGGCGCTCACGGCGTCCCGCACCGGCCATGCCGAACCGCTGACGACCGTCCGCCACCAGCACCTGGACGAGAAGCCGTTCGTCCTGGTGCCGTTCACCCTCGCCGGCGAGGCGTGCGCACCCCTGGCCGCGCTCGCGGGTACGGACCCCGAGCACCCGACCCTCCTCACCGTCCGCCAGCCGCGCAACCGCGCCGAACGCTTCCTGTTCGCCGAGCGCCTGGCCGCACTCCTCCTCGCGTACATCGACGGGTGCCGGACGGAGACGGAGCCCTACACCGTCGGCCGCGGCAAGGAGAAGGAGGAACGCCTGCGCTTCCAGCGGGCTCCGCAGCTCCTCGTCCCGAACGGCGAGGGCATCGCGTACGTGCGCCTGCTCGGCCGGCTGACTAGACTGCGCGCCACCGAGGGGCCGTACGCGGTCGACCCATCCGTGCCCACCCTCGGCAAGTGGCTGACCTGGTTCGCGGACCTGGCCGAGTTCCCGGACTCCGGTGTGATGCTCGCGATGACACGGCTGCTCGCCGCCAACTGGGCCACCGGCCAGAGTTCTTCCGAAGACTCCCACCTCGCGTCCCTGCTCTCCTGGATTGATCCACCGGAGGACAACGACGGCGCGCGGGCGGCACGGGAGGCGGAGGACCCCGCTGTGTGGCCGCCGGCCGGTCCGTCCACGGACCCGGTCTTCGACCGGACCCTGCACGAGTTGATGACGCGCTACGACGAGGCGTCCGACGACCGCGGACGCGAGGCGGTCGGCCGCCAGATCGACCGTGAGCTGAGCGGCCAGATGCTTCCCACCTGGCGGCTGATGTGGCACGGCGTGGAACTGCTCCGCGGGCTGCCGGAGGGCGCCCACGTCCCCGGCCGCTGGGCCCTCGACCGGCGTTGGTTCTCCGAGTACGTGGAGTACCTGGACGCTGACGGCCGCCCGCAGGCCCGCCGCGACCAGGCCGTCCGAGCCGCCCGCCGACTGGCCCGGCTGGAGGACGCGGTCACCTGCTACGAGGCGCAGCGCGCGTACGACGACCCGCTGCTGATGGCGGAGTACGAGTTGACCGGCGAGGCGTTCACGGGCACGGTCACGGCCAGGGACGAGAACCGCTTCGTCCCCGGCGACCGTCCCGGCTCCCAGGTGTGGCGCCCGACGATCGTCCTCCGCACCGACACCCGCGTCGGCCTCGCGGTCGGCACGGAGGTGAAGTCCCCCGCCCGGCCCGGCCAGGAAGCCTGCATCCTCGAAGTCAGGCAGGAGGACGATGGCGGCCACACCGTGGTGCTCCAGCTCAAGGGCGGCTTCGCGAGGAAGCGCACACCGCCTGCACCGGCGGCACACTCGCGGAGGCCGGCGAGGAGCTGACGTACACCACGCTCAACCCCACGGCCATGCCGTCCGCCCTGCCCGACGAGGAGAACACCCCCTGGACCCACGGCGGTCCGCCCCATCCGTACGAACCCACCGACGAGGACGCAGAGGAGACCTGGGAGTGACCGCCCTTTTTCCCGACACCGGGGAGCCCGAAGCCCTCACCCCCGGCGAACGCGCGGACCGGGCGGTCGCGGGGATCCTGACCAGCCTCGACACCGCGCCCGGCCGGGGCGTCGTCGTGGACTCGCCTCCCGGAGCCGGGAAGTCCACGCTGGCGGTGAAGGCCACCGGGCACCTGACGTCCGCGGGCCACCAGCTCATGATCGTCGCGCAGACCAACGAGCAGGTCGACGACCTGGTGGACCGCATCGCTCGGGAGTATCCCGGCCTGGCGCTCGGCCGCCTCCACGCCGGCGGCCACGTCCTCCCGCCCCGCGTCACCCGACACCCCAACGTCACCGGGAGCAGCCAGGTGACGGACCTACGCGACCTGCCCGTCGTGGTGTCCACCGCGAAGAAGTGGTCGTTCGTCACGCCGGACAAGTGCGCGCCGTGGCGGTGGGCCATCGTCGACGAGGCGTACCAGATGCGCTCGGACGGGCTCTTGGCGACGGCCCCGCTGTTCGCCCAGGACGACTCGCAGGTCCTCTTCGTCGGCGATCCCGGCCAGCTCGACCCCTTCGCCACCGTGGAGTCCGACCGCTGGCACGGCCTGACCTGGGACCCCCTGCGCAACGCGGTCGACGTCACCCTCGCCCACAACCCCGACCTCGTCCGCCACCAGCTCCCCGTCTCCTGGCGTCTCCCGGAGTCGGCGGCACCCCTGGTCGAGCGGGCCTTCTACCCCTTCTACCGGTTCGTCCCCGGCACGACGGCACCGGAGCGCGTGCTGTCGTACGTCAGCCTGCCCCACGGATCCGGCCCACTGGACGACGTCCTCGCCCGCGTCGCCGACTCCGGCTGGGGCCACTTGGAACTTCCGGCCCGCCACACCTTGGACCAGGACCCGGAGGTGGCGGACGCCCTCGCGGCGACGGCGGCCCGGCTGCTGGAGCGCGGCGCGCTGGTCAACGGCGAGCCCCTGACCGCGAACCGCATCGCGATCGGCACGGCACGCACCGTGCAGGCGGATGCGGTCCGCTCCCGCCTCGGCGCCCGCGGCCTGACCGACATCACCGTGGACACCGCCAACCGCCTCCAGGGCCGCGAGTTCGACGTCACCCTGGTCTGGCACCCACTGTCCGGCCGCCAGGACGCCTCCGCCTTCCACCTGGAAACGGGCCGCCTGTGCGTCCTACTCTCCCGACACCGCTTCGCCTGCATCGTGGTGGCCCGCGCCGGCATCCGCGACTTGCTGGACCGGCATCCGCGGAGCAGTCCTGTGTATCTGGACGTGCCGCCTAAGTTTCCGGATGGGTGGCGGGCACATCAGGTGGTCATGGGGTGGCTGGAGCGGGGGGAACACCGGGTGCCGATTACCTGATCATGCACGAATGGGGTCATTGTCGGTGGCAGGATGTACGGTCCACGCAGATGTGGCGTGAGGGAGATATCTAGAGCATGGCAGCAGTGATCGAGGGCCCGATCATCACTTCGCCGTACTCGGAGCCAGGCTGGCACTGGGAGCTAGACCAGCAGGGCCGACGGACCGGTGAGCGAGTACCCGGCCGCCACCCGAGCGAGACCTCACTCCAACATCCCTTCCCTTGATGTGACTTACGCCCACCATATCCAAGTGCACACCCGGAGGTTCCACTCACATGGTCCCCAGCGACGCAGGTCGCGCCATCGACCAGCTGCGCAAGCACCTGACTGGCGCCACCCGCCTGGACTCGCTGTCGGAGTCGTTCTCGCTGTTCGTCTACGAAGCGCTCCAGGACGAGCTCACCGATGTCGACCTGCGTCTACTCCTGCACGGCCACAGTCTCGAGGAGTTCCCCCTCAACGGGCTTGCGGAGGAGAACCTCAAGCGTGCCCGGCTGGACCAGCACCGCATCGCCCGCGCGTTCGTGGCCTGGGCCGAAGAGCACCTCCAGGCAAGAGCGCTAAAGCGACGGACGCGCGACACCTGGGCGAGCGTCGACGGCCCGTTCCCTTATGTAGTCGACGGCGCGGGACTTGAGGCCGAGAGCCTCGGCCTGGTGGCCTCTCCGAACCTGTACTTCCCCCTGGAGACCACGGACGCGGACAAGGTGGCGCAGACCGTCGTCAACTTCGAGCGGATGTGGCATGACGATGCGACCACCCGCGCCGTCCAGGAGGAGTTCCTCGCCGCTGCTCGAGCCCTCTTCGAGGACAAGGCCCCCGAGTCCGTCTACCTGCGTATCCTGACTTCCCTATTCAAGGACTTCGTCGAAGAAGCCGGCGAAGAGACTGCCGAGCGCGGCAGAACCGGCTTCTACGACTCCGTCGTGTGGAAGAAGCTCTACAAGTTCCAACGTGACGGTGTGCTCGGCGCGATCGAGAAGCTTGAGCGCCACAACGGCTGCATCATCGCTGACAGCGTGGGCTTGGGAAAGACCTTCGAAGCCCTCGCCGTCATCAAGTACTACGAGTTGCGCAACGACCGCGTCCTCGTCCTCGCACCCAAGCGGCTGCGGGAGAACTGGACCGTCTACCGTAGCAACGACAGGCGCAACCCGCTGGCCGCGGATCGCTTCCACTACGACGTCCTCAACCACACCGACCTCAGCCGAACCGGCGGGCTGTCAGGGGACATCGACCTGGCCAACATCAACTGGGGCAACTACGACCTCGTCGTGATCGACGAATCGCACAACTTCCGCAACAACCCTCAGGTCAAGGGCCGAACGACCCGATACGAGCGCCTCATGAACGAGGTCTTCAGGTCCGGGGTCAAGACCAAAGTCCTCATGCTCAGCGCCACGCCGGTGAACACCCGTCTGGCCGACCTCAAGAACCAGGTTCTGTTCGCCACCGAAGGAGACGATCAGGCCCTGGCCACAGACGGGATCAAGAGCATCGAGGCAACCCTGGCCAAGGCACAGAAACTCTTCAAGGAATGGCAGCGCATGCCCGCGGCCACCCGGAGCACGAAGTCCTTGGTCGGCACACTCGGCATGGACTACATCCGCCTGCTGGACCTGGTCACGATCGCCCGCTCACGCAAGCACATCGAGAAGTACTACGGCACCAAGGACGTGGGAAAGTTCCCCGATCGCCTGCCTCCGATCAACCTCAGCCCGCCTATCGACACGTCCGACACGATGATCCCGCTAGAAGAGATCAACCGGTCGATCCTGCGCCTGAACCTGGCGGCCTACAAGCCAACCTCCTACGTCAGCGCGAAGTACGAGAGCAGGTACGCCGACCTGTACGACCAGCAGGTGCGTACGGGTGGCCGACGTGTGTGGAAGCAGACCGACCGTGAGAACAACGTGGTCCACCTGCTGCGCGTGGGACTGCTCAAGCGCCTTGAGTCCTCGGTCAATTCGCTGGGCATGACCCTCGATAAGATCCTCGCCACCATCGACCGCGCGATCGCCAGCATCGACGCCTACGAGGCGAACGGGACCGAGGGAACCTCCATCGACAGCTTCGCCGACCTGGAGCAGGTCGACCTGGACGACCCTCAATTCGAGGACACCGTTGGCGGCAGCGTCAAGGTGTTCCTCCACGACATCGACCGGATTCGGTGGAGGCAGGAACTCGAACAGGACCGCGACACCGTGGCCACCCTGCTTACCGAAGTGAGGGCAGTCGACGCCAGTCGCGACGCTAAGCTGGCCGAGCTCAAGGACTTCCTGCGCGACAAGGTCGAGCACCCCACGAACGACGGCAACCGCAAGGCTCTGGTATTCACCGCGTTTAGCGACACGGCCGAGTACCTCTATGAGCATGTGGCGCGGTGGGCCGCCGACGAGCTGGGCGTACACGTAGCCCTGATTACCGGGCAGAGCACCCGAACCACCCTCCCGATGAAGCGCGTCCACATGATCGACGTTCTCCCCGCCTTCTCACCGCGCTCCAAGGGCGGCGACCTGGAAGACCCGCAGATCGACATCGTGATCGCCACCGACACCATCTCCGAAGGCCAGAACCTTCAGGACTGCGACACGGTGATCAACTACGACATCCACTGGAATCCCGTGCGCATTGTCCAGCGCTTCGGCCGGGTAGATCGCCTGGGCACGATCAACACCAGCGTCCAACTCGTCAACTTCTGGCCCAACATGGACCTGGACGCGTACATCAACCTCGAGACACGCGTGTCCAGCCGCATGACCCTGCTGGACGTCTCCGCGACCGGCGAGGAGAACGTCCTGGACGGCACGTCCGGTGACATGAATGACCTGGACTACCGACGCAAGCAGCTGCAGCAGATGCAGCAGGCCGCCCCCACCATGGAGGACCTCGCTGGAGGTCTGAGCATCACCGACCTGACCCTCTCCGACTTCCGCATGGACGCTGCCGCACGCAAGCGAGGAGACATTCAGGAAATCACCAGCTGGCCCCTGGCCCTCTTCGGAGTCACCCGCTTTGAAAAGGCCCTGGCCGACGACGGACTCGCACCTGGAGTGGCCTTCCTCCTGAGAGTGCGGGACGACGCGTTCACCTTCTCCAAGGCGTACCCGCTGGCCCCGTATGTGCTCGCCTACGTGACCGACGACGGCAGGCTCGCCCACGAGATCGAAGAACCCAAGCTGGCCCTCGACGTGCTGCGCCACCACTGCCTGGGCAACACCGCCCCTGACGCCACTGTCCTCACAGATTTCGACAGAGCGACCAAGTCAGGCAAGTCCATGAAGCACTACCGCGACCTTCTGGATGCAGCGGTCCGAGCCGCTTCCGGCAAGGCCGAGGAGAGCATGGTCGCCTCCCTGTTCTCCGCAGGCCCTTCCCAGCTCGGCACAGACGCCACCGCCCCTGGCCTGGACGCCGTGGACGTCGTCGCCTGGATGCCGGTGATCCCGTGACCGACGTACCCCCCGAGCACGAGGGCGCCAACCTGCTTGCTCTGCCCGATGCGGCACGCCACCAGCACCGCATCACGAAGAAGATGCTCGCCGTGCAGTTCGAGGATCAGGCACCCGCCGATGCCCGCCTGATAAACAAGGCGGTGGCCTGGGCACAGCTGGTCGGGATACTGCGCCCGGAGACCATCCAGGTGCCCAAGTACCAGGACGCCGAACGTGCTGTCATCGACGTTCCGGTCCTGGAAGTTCTCGTGGCGGAGAAGACGTCAGCGGCTGACCGCATCCGCGTGACCGAGCTCGTTCACCGCAGCATGGCCAAACCCGTGGTGCTACTCGCCAACATGCCAGACGGACATACGACACTCTCCCTGGCACTCAGCCATGTCAGCCGTACGGATCCCACCCGGTCGACCTCCGTGATCGACGCGCACGTCATGGTGTCGACCGGAGGGATCGAGCCAGGCGCCCTGCACCTTGATCGACTCGACCGCACCGACATGTGGGCGTTGTACCGCGACCTTGTGCGTACCGCCGCGGCTGACGGACGCCCCGCCAGCACTGCTCTGCAAGCAGTGGATGCCATCGCGCTGCGCCGACGACTGACCGATCTGGAAAGCGAACTGATCACCGTCGTACGTGACGCGAAACGAGCGAAGAACCAGCAACGACGCATCGAGCTCAACATTGAAGCACGGACTCTACGTACACAGATCGGGCATGTCAGAAGCAACCTATACAGTACCGACGACCACAGCGCCTGAACGGCTCTCAAGCCCGCTCCCGCCCCACACAGGAAGACACCACCCGTGACCCTGGACTTCGAACCAGTCGACGACCTGACCGGCCCCGGCGAGGCCAAGTCGAACCTCGACCTTCTGGCCCGCCTCTTCCCCGACGCCGTCGTCGACGGCACCGTCGATATCGAGGCCCTCCGGGACCTGCTGGGTGACAATGCCTCCGCGACTACCGCCGAGGCATTCGGCCTTCGCTGGCCCGGCATGGCGGAGGCCCGCCGCCTGTCCACCCTCCCGGCGACGGGCACGCTTCTGCCCAAGCCCGAAGAATCCGTGGACTGGGACAACACCCGCAATATCGTGATCGAGGGCGACAACCTTGAGGCCCTGCGCCTGCTACGGCGCGGATACACCAACAAGGTCGACGTGATCTACATCGATCCGCCTTACAACACGGGCAACGACTTCGTCTACGACGATAAGCGCACTACATCCCAAGCCGAGCACGAGGTGGCGGCCGGGCAGCGTGACGAAGAGGGAGTACTCCAAACCGGCAAGGGATCCGACCGGGCCCAGGACCGCAGGGTTGGTGCGTCCAGGCATTCCGCCTGGTTGTCGATGATGTATCCCCGCTTGCTTGTCGCTCACCATCTCCTCAAGGAAACGGGCGTCATCATTGCCGCTATTGATGACACGGAGCACGCACGCCTGAAGTTGCTGATGGACAGAGTCTTTGGCGCGGAGAACTTCGCAGCGAACGTCGTATGGCAGGGGTCTGGCCGGAATGACGCCCGGTTCACCTCAGCAGGAATCGACTACATGCTCATTTACGCAAAGTCGAAGACGGCTTTGATTCAAAACGATGCGCGCTGGACTGAGGAGAAGGTTGGTGGTGCCGAAGTTGCGGCGGCGGCCCGCAAGTTCTGGGACGAGAGTGACCGTGACCCGGCAGCAGCAACTGAGGCTTTGCAGAAGTGGTGGAAGACCGCCCCACAGGATATCGCCAAGGGTCTTGGGGGTTCTCGCGGATACAAGGAGATCGATGAGAACGGACGTGTTTTCGCTCGCGGCGACTTGAGCTCCCCGAATCCTCGGGAGAACCTCATGTACGATCTCCCTCACCCAGTCAGCGGACTCCCTGTCCGCAGACACTCAAGCGGCTGGCGTTACTCGCGAGAGACCATGACGCAAAAGATCGCCGAAGGACGGATTCTTTTCGGTGAGGACGAAACAGTAAGCCCCCGATACAAGCGTTTTCTGGACGAGCTTGAGGACCAGCCAATCCGCCCTGTTTTTGAGCGAGATCGCGCGGCTGCGGGGTTGTCCCTTCGCCGCCTTCTCGGCAGCGATGCATTCGAGTATCCGAAAGATCACACAGTACTCGCTAAATGGATCAATGCAGTGACAGAATCAAATTCTGACGCTGTCGTTGTCGACTTTTTTGCCGGATCGGGTTCCACAGGCCACGCGGTCATGGACCTCAACGCAGCTGACGGCGGCAATCGCCGCTACATCCTGGTTCAGCTTGACGAACCCGTCAAAAAGGACGGCTACGACACAATCGCGGACATCGCCCGCGAGCGGCTGCGTCGCGCAGGCAAGCGGATCGTCTCCAGTCAGAGCCCCGACGCCACGCACATCGACACCGGTTTCCGGTCATACCGACTTGCCTCCAGCAACGTAAAGCCCTGGAATGGAACCCCCGACCAGCTCAACCTTCTCGAATCTGTGGACAACCTCGTCGCAGGGCGCACCACGGACGATCTGCTGGTCGAGATGATGTTGCGCCTGGGCGTGGACCTGACCACGCCGCTGGAGACACGTGATGTCGCCGGCAGCACCCTGTACAACCTGGCCGGAACACTATTCGCATACTTCGGTACGGACATCACGGTGGAGCGTGCGAGTGAGGTTGCGAAGGCTCTGGTGGCCTGGCGCGATGAAGACCCAGGCGACGCCGACACCACGGTCGTCGTCCGTGACACAGGCTTCGTCGACTCTTCCGCCAAGCTCAACTTCGCCGCCGCTGTCGAGCAGGCCGGCTTCACCACGCTGCGGAGCATCTGAATGAAGTTTTCCTTCGACGCGGACCTCGACTACCAGCGTCGGGCCATCGACGCGGTCACCGGGCTGTTCAAGGGCCAGGAAAGGATGGAATCCCAGTTCACCGTGCTCGCGCACCCGTCAGCGCGCGCCGGGCTCGACGGGCTGACTGACCTGGGCTACGGGAACATGCTGCACCTGGACCGGGAGACGATCCTGGACAATCTGCATGAAGTGCAGAACCACACCGGTCTTACTCCCGAGCCCTCGTTGGACTCGATGAACTTCACCATCGAGATGGAGACCGGTACCGGCAAGACATACGTCTACCTGCGCACCATCTACGAGCTCAATCAGTTCTACGGGTTCACCAAGTTCATGGTGGTGGTGCCGTCGGTGGCTATCAAGGAGGGCGTCGAGACGTCCATCCGGATGCTGCGCGAGCACTTCGGAGCCCTGTACGGCAACCCGCCGATGAACTTCTTCCAGTTCGACGGCAACAACCCCTCTCGCGTGCGTTCGTTCGCCACCTCGCCGAGCATTGAGATCATGATCGTCACCGTCGGGGCGATCAACAAGAAGACCAACAAGGTCTACCAGCCAGCCGAGGAACTCGACTTCGAGGTACCCGCCGACCTGATCCGGGCCACCAACCCGATCATCATCGTCGACGAGCCGCAGAGCGTGTACGGCGACACCGGTACCGGCAAGAAGAAGGGCGCGGGTCGCAGCGCGCTTGAGGACTTCAACGCCCTGGCCACCCTGCGCTACTCGGCCACCCACCCGAAGGGCGACAAGGCCAACCTCGTTTATCGCCTGGACGCCATCGCCGCCTACGAGAATCAGCTGGTCAAGCAGATCGAGGTCGACTCCCTGGTCACCTCCGCCAGCGGGACAACGCCGTACGTCAGACTGCTCGACGTGAAGCGCGGCAACGGAGCGATCACGGCACGCGTCGAGGCAGACATCGAACAGGGCAACGAGATCAAGCGCAAGGCTGTCACCGTGGACACCACGTCCCGCAGCAACCTCGCGGACGTCACGGGTCGCGATCTGTACAAGGACCTCACCGTGGTCGCCATCAACGCGGCTCAGGGGCAGCAGAGCATCTCCTTCGACACTGTCGCGCAGCCGTTGCGAGCGGGCGACAGCATCGGCGCCGAGGTCAGCATCGACGAGCGAGCCCGCCAGATGATCGCTCAGACTATCCGGCAGCACCTGCGCAAGGAGCAAGAGTTCGCGATCCACGGACGCGACATAAAGGTGCTCAGCCTCTTCTTCGTCGACTCCGTGGCCAAGTACCGCGAGTACGGCCCCGATGGAGAGGCTCTTCCCGGCGAGTACCAGCGGATCTTCGAGGAGGAGTACACGCGCATCGCCTCCGAGCCGGAGTTCAACACCCTGCTGGGCGGCAGTGCCGCAGACCAGGTTGCGCGGGAGGCCCACCAGGGGTACTTCTCCGTGGACCGCCGCAAGGGTGGCGCCGAAGTACTGGTGGACACTAAGGAGACCACCGACAAGGGACGTCAACAGGCAGGTCTCGCCTACGAGCAGATCATGCGGGACAAGGTCGGTCTGACCACACCGGGCACCTCCATCCGGTTCATCTTCAGCCACTCCGCCTTGCAGGAGGGCTGGGACAACCCCAACGTGTTCCAGATCTGTGTGCTGAGGAACATGGGCACCGAACGGTGGAGGCGACAGTCCATCGGTCGTGGCCTGCGTCTATGTGTGGATGGGTCCGGCAACCGTGTGCACGGCTTCGACACCAACCGCCTCACCGTGATCGCGAACGAGTCCTACGAGGAGTTCGCCGATCGGCTTCAGCACGAGTTGGCAGAGGACCTGGGCATCCAGTTCGGCATCGTCACCGTGGACGGCTTCGCGCGCCTGCCCTTCAAGGCGGAGGACGGAAAGGTCGTTCCGGTCGGCTCGGCCGCCGCGCAGACCCTGTACCAGGCTCTGTTCACCGAGGGGTACATCGACGCCAAGGGAAAGGTACAGGACAGCCTGCGCCAGGCCGTAAGGACCGGCGACGAGAACCTCACCAAGATTGTCAGCGACTCCCTGGAGTCCCAGGCCGCAGCCAAGGCGGTGCTCGGACTCATCAAGCGCCTGGCCAAGCCGATCGATGTCAAGAAGGCCGGCGAACGCGTCGCGGTGCCTCTCGTCCAAGAACGCTTGGAGAGCCCCGAGTTCCAGGAATTGTGGAACCGCATCCGGCATCGAACGGAGTACCGCGTCGAGGTCGACGAAGACAGGCTGCGTATGGCGATGGTCAAGGCGCTGCGTGACATGCTTCCCGTGCCCAAGCGTCGGGGCGAGTGGCGCACACACCGCGTGCAGCGCATAGACCAGAGCGGTCTGACCGCGGAGGCAGCAGCGGCGCGGCGCGCGGACGTCACCTACGCGGACAGCGAGGACCTGCCCGACATTCTTTCCGTGCTCGCAGACCGCACCCAACTGACCCGTGCCACAATCGCCCACGTGCTCACCGAGTCCGGCACACTCGGACAGTTCCAGAACAATCCGCAGGTATACATCGACCAGGTGAGCCGCCAACTTAACATTACGAAGGCCGATTTCCTGGTCAAGGGAGTCCGCTACGAGTTGGTGGACTCATCCCGGCCCGAAGCAGACCGCAGGTATGCGCTCAGCCTTTTCCACAAAGCCGATCTCGCCGGTTACACCGGCCCCGGAGGGAACATCGTCACTGACGCGGGCGGCAACGCAGTCTCGTTCGAAGAGAAGTCGGTATACCGGTACCTGGTCATCGACTCGACTCCAGAGAAGGACTTCGCGCTCGCGCTCCTGCAGCGCCCCGAGGTCAAGACCTTCGTAAAACTTCCGGCGTCTTTCAAAATCCCAACCCCTTTGGGAAGTTACAACCCCGACTGGGCGCTGGCCGTTGAGCGAACCGATGGCAGCCGCTACATCGTCTTTGAGACCAAGGATGTCAACGAGCTCGAACTGCTGCGCCCCATGGAGCAAAACAAGATCGCTTCGGCCCGCAAGCACTTCGAAGCCGTGATCCGTGGGGCCGGGATCAGTGACCTCGAGTATGCGGTAGTCAACGGCATTGAGGCGGCGACCGCCATCATGGAACGGGACGATCCGCAGTAGGCGCACCACCAGCGCGATGATCCGTCAGCGAAATGAGCTGGACTCACGGCTCCACTGGCCGTTTCATCAGCCATGAGATCCAGCCCCGCGCTGCCGTCTACCGATCTGGGAAGCGGATCCAGGAACGGTGCCCATGACGCCTTGGCGCAGCTGGGCATACGGAGTTCGAAACGTATCCATGCCGACGGTGTGGTGCGAGGGCGGATGGCACCGCTCCCGCACCACACCGGTCGTCACCCGTCGACGCCTACACCGCTCAGACCTCCCCCACGAACCCCACGAACCGCGACCACCCCTCGCGCCCCACCGCGAAATGAGGGCGCGTCACGTCCTTGGAATCCCCTACGTAGACGGCCTGTCCAGTGACGGCGACCGCGACGCAGCTGTCGCCCTGGGTGCCAACGGGCGTTGACGGGGAATCTCAGTTGTTCGCGACGCCGCGCCGTTGAAAACGCTAAGGTCACGTCGGATGCGCTGGCGTAGGGGACCCGGCGCGCGATGTAGGCGGGGTGGCTGTGGCGAGTGACACGACGACCGGCGAGATCGGCCGTGGAATCTTCGAGGACTTCGGCGCCTATCGGACTCCGACGACGGCGGACTTCACCGCCGTGCTGACGGACGGATTGGTCGCCCCCGACGCGAACGTGCTGCTGAATCTCTACCGGTACACGGAGCAGGCACGGACCGACTTCTCGGGGCACTCGGCGCTCTCGGAGACCGACTGTGGGTTCCGCACCAGGTCGTCGACGAGTTCTGGCGGAACAGGGAAAGTGTCATCAGCGAAGCGCGATCGACAAGCAAGAACGCTTCCCAGGAGATGAGCGGCCACGCCGGGACGGCGGTGCAGACCCTACGCACCTGGGCCAACCGAGTGGCCCTGAGCGACGAGGACTTGGCAGACCTCCGCGACCGGCTGACGGATGTCTTCGGCGAGGTGCAGAAGAAAATCACCGAGGTCGGTGAAGGTGAATGGCAGAACATCACTCATGACACCAGCGTCGATCCGGTGATCGCCGGGCTGGAGCGTGCACTGGCCGGCCGTGTCGGCACGCCCTTCAGCCCCGAGGAACGTGCCGAACTCACCGAAGAGGGCAAGGAGCGCGTCAAGAAGCGCGTTCCGCCCGGTTACATGGATGCCAAGAAGGACGGCGATGGAGCGGTCGGCGACTTCTTCGTGTGGGAAGAGCTTCTTCGTGCGGCGTCCGAGCGCCGGAGCGACGTCCTTTTCGTGACGGCGGATGCCAAGGAAGACTGGTGGCGGAAGGAGCACGGTTACAACCGGGGTCCTCGCCCGGAGCTGACCGCGGAACTCCGGAGGCGGGGCGGAGGCCGGCTGTTCCTGCTGTCGCCGAGACAGTTCCTGGAGGTAGCCGCCCCCATTCTGCAACTCAGTCTCCAAGCCGGCTCCGTCGAGGACATCGAGCGGGTGGAACGCATAGAGGCCGAGCCCGCCCACGGCGGTTGGACCACCGCTGCGATCGAGGCGCTCTTCAACGGCCTCTCATACGAGGGTTACGGCAATCGCGTGGACGTCATCCGCTATGCGGCCGAGATGGACGGCCGCATCGAGGCGTCGTCCGTGTACGACATCTGTGATTACGACGACGAGCGTAGTCTGAGGGGCTTCACCAGACCCATCAAGCGAATCAGCGGAAATCTGATGGAGCAGGGGGCCATCCCGGACTCGGCAGCGCCGGTTCTCACCGCCGAGTATGAGAACGGCCCCGGCCGTGCTTCCGGCTTCAGGGTTCCACCTCTCCTCGTCTCGTTGATCAACGACTTGGTGGACAACGACGAGCATTAGGCTCGACCCTGTAGAGGATCACGGTGCTCCGGCCGCCGGGTCAGGCCGACGCTGGCTCCCAACGGTAGCCCTCAACTGTCTCGCCGTAGGGCAACAACAGCGGTTCCAACTCTGTACGCAGCAAGTCGGCGTCCCCCGGCGGCAGAGTCAGCGACGCCCTGCGCATGCGGACGCTCCAGGTGGCCGGATCAGGGAACACGGAAAGCCGTGGCACAAGATCACGTAGAACCAGCCCCTCGCGGAACCGAGCCAGGCCGGACACCTCCAAGCAGCAACCTTCGGTGAAGATGCGCTCCCCGAAGACGACCGGATCCTGCAGAACTCCCACGGGGCCAACGACCCGGGCCCAGCCGATGACGCGCCCGATATCGCGTGTCGGGTTCCTGAAGCAGCCCCGCGTGGTGTAAAGGAAGACCTCGTCGCCCTCCTCCAAGACCTGAGCCGCCTTGGAACGCCCCGCGGGGAAGGCCATCCGCTGGGCGGTCACCACCCAGCTCAGTGCGGCACGGTCACTGATGATCAGCAGGTGTGTCGACGGCATGCCGATCACGATACCCAGACGGCAGCCCGGCGCACCGGTCACTCCACTTCTACACCTTTCGGAGGACTTACGGTCTCCTTGGTCGTGGCGCATACGGACTCGGCGCCCAGGCTGTCGCGAGCGCCCGCTTCCGGTGGCACGAAGGGTGACCACGTCGACGGCGCCCCAGTACGTGCGGCACCTGCCGACCATTGACTGCCGCTCCGCCCCACACGGCAGCCGAGTGGGGCGGCAGCTCGTCACCGCGTCCGGAGCGCAAGGCCCCGATCGCCCGCTCGACGTCGCCCCGCCACGTAAACAACTCCCTCTGGGGGCGGTGCGCAGGGCCTGGACGTACATGGCCAGCGACCCGGCTGAACCACCCCCAGTACACCCTTTGGGCGGAACCGGGCACCGGGCTTAGACCAATTTCGAGCAGTTCACGCAACGCCTGAAGCCGAATGACCGTCCTGGACTCAGCTCTCCTGCCACGACCCTCGCCCACGTCTCTTGGGCAGATGTGCGCCGGCACGGTCACGTGGCACATCGGGAATCGTTGCTTGCCTCGGTGGGGTGTCAGTGCTTCACCGTAAGGTGACGAGTGAGTACTGGAAGTGGTGGAGGGGATCCCAGTGGTATACGTGCAGCATCTTTCGGTCCGGGTGCCTTGGCACGACACGGGCTGGGAGGGCCGAATCTGCGCCGATCCACTAGGCAATGCGTCGTGCGTGCTACTGGAGAACATCGGGCGGCGGCGAAAGGACGAGCTGGAGGTCGAGTATGCGGGCCAGGCCTTCAGCGCGTTGCCGGACAGCTTGCCCGCGTGTGCCGGTGAGCGGGGCGGGTTTCTGAGCAGCAGGGATCATGTGCTGCGGACGTCCCACCCCTACAACCATGCCCTCAAGACGCTCAAGGGCGCGTCCGTTCCGTTGCCCGCGTGGTCTGTCCACGGCATCCCGTTTCGCTGGCTCAATCGGGCGATGCTTCTGGACGGTGTCATGGAGCAGCAGCCGGTGGACGGCTACAGCTCGGAGGCGGAGGAGCATGCGATTTCCGCGCTGGGCTTCGAACCTCCGTGGGTCCTTCACGGGGACAACCAGAAGGCTGTCATCGACACGTTCTTCCAGGACGTCGTCGAGGGGCAGTCGCTGGTCTTCTTCTATCTCAAGCACGCTCCGTTCGAGGACCATCCCCGTCGAATCCTCGTCGGTGCCGCGTTGATCGCCTCGGTCACGCCACCCGGCCGGTGGCCGGCTGAGGGTCCCACCCCGTTCCCCAATCACATGTGGGAGACGGTGGTACGGCACACGCTGCGGCCGGACGGCAATGGAGGCATCCTGCTGCCGATGCAGGCCCTGGCGCGATTCGCCGCCGACGGTACTGATGTCTCGCGCGCCCTGGCGCAAGCCCCGGAGACGGGCTGGGAGTTCTCGTACGGAACAGAGCACGTGCCGTCAGACACAGCCGTCGCCTCGCTGATGGAGCTCAAGCGTGCCGCTGAAGCTGCCATCGCCCTGGGATGCGAGCTGCCGCAGCGGTCCTTCGACTGGCTCGACGAGCAGCTGCACCATGCCTGGCGCCGCCGCGGTACCGCCCCTGGTCTGCCCGCGGTGCTGAGCCTCCTCGGCGTGTCTCACCCCACGTTCGCGGCCCGGGAGGTGACATCTGCCGTCAGCGACAGGGAGGACCCCTGGCCCGTATTGGAACGGGCCATGCAAGGACGCGGCGGTCCAGCCTCGGTCACCGCACTGGCCACGCCCACCCGCCAGAAGGTATGGGCGGCACTTGGGCACGATCAACGCCAGGCTCTGCGACTGCTGGCCCGCTTCGACCTGACTGCGGACCAAGTGCGCCTGGTATGTGAGCAGAAGAGCGCCATGCCATTGTCCGTGGAGGAGCTACTCGCGGACCCGTACACCTTGGTGACCTGCACCATGGACGACGCGGATCCGATCCGCTTCGAAGCCGTGGACCGGGGCTGTTTCCCCGACCTGCAGCTGACGGACCGGCACCCGCTGCCGATCTCGGAGCCACTCACGGATCCCGACGACAAGCGGCGCCTCGAAGCCGCAATGGCGACCGTGCTGCTGCGCGCCCAGGCAGAGGGACACACTCTGCTGCCGCTCGAAGAGATGCTGGAGGGTCTGGAGAGGCTGAGCTCCGTCAGGCCATTGCGCCCCAGCCAAGCGGTTTTGTCAGCTCACGAGTTGCGCGCCGAGGACCTGGACGACGACTTGGACTTCAACTGGCCGCAGTTGTGCCGGACGCACGTCGCCGATGGAACGGCCGCCTACAAGCTGCGTTCCGCGCTATGGCGCAAGCACGCAATTCGAGAGGTCATCGACCAGCTCCGCTCCGCGGCCCGGCACACGGCACCGAAGGATCTCGCGGTCACCCTGGATTCCGTGCTCGACGAGCAGGGCAAGATCGCCGAGGCCGACCGTTTCGATGAGGCCCGGGCGCGACAGGAGAAGGCCGCGGCCTTGCGTGAGATGTACGAGAGCCGGTTCACCGTGCTCAACGGTCCGGCGGGCACAGGCAAGACCATGCTGGTCAAGGCACTGGTACGACGGCCGGAGGTGATGTCGGAGGGAGTGCTGCTGCTCGCTCCGACGGGCAAGGCACGGGTCCAGTTGCAGAACAAGGTCGGCCATCAGGCCCAGACACTGGCGCAGTTCCTGAGCAAGTCGGGCCGCTACGAGGGCGACACCGCCCGGTATCTGATCACCGGCCAACTGCCCCGCGAGCGGCAGTACGGTACAGTGGTCGTCGACGAGGCCTCGATGCTCACGGAGAACATGCTCGCCGCATTGCTCGACGCCTTGGAGCCTTGGCAGCGCCTGATCTTGGTCGGTGATCCGCGCCAGCTCCCGCCCATCGGCGCGGGCCGTCCTTTTGTTGACCTCGAACGCTCAGCACGGCAGGGCCATAGCGGTTCATGGCCGCGCGTCGCTCCGGGATGGGCCGAACTCACGGTGCTGCGCCGACAGCGCGAGCTGGGCGATGTCCGCCATGACCTGATGCTGGCGCGCTGGTACAGCGGTGACGAGCGCGGGCCGGGCAGCGACGAAATCTGGCAACGTCTCCGCCAAGGCGAGAATATGCCGACGCTCCGAGCAGTTCCTTGGAACGGCCGGACGGCCGCGCAAGTGGTCGATGACGTGCTGCGAGAAGACTTCGGCGTGGTGGACGACGCCTACGGCCTGAGCTTCGCGATCTCCTACGGCGCGGGGAGCACGCAGCGCGGAGCCAGAACGTACCCTGAATTCTCCAAGGCCGCCGCTCAGTGCGGCACTTGGCAGATCCTCAGCCCTGTCCGCGGGACTGCTCACGGAACCGTGGAACTCAATCGCCACCTCAAGCGGCGCTACCGCGGAGCCTCCCTCGAGAATGCCCTGAAGAAGGGCTGGGATCGCAAGGTGCCCAAGCCGCTGGGGGCGGAGCAGATCGTGCTCGGCGACAAGGTCGTTCATACCCGCAACGGCACGCTCTCCGCCTGGTCGCAGACCGACAGCCGGGCAGCGAAGGGCTATGTCGCCAACGGCGAACTCGGTGTGGTCACCGGTCAGGTGAAGACCCCGCGCATGAAGAGGCCGCCTTGGATTACAGAGGTCGAATTCTCGTCCCAGCTCGGACTGCGTTACAAGTACGGGCGCATCGGCGGCGAAGACGACGCGCCCCTGGAGCTGGCGTGGGCCCTTACCGTGCACAAAAGTCAGGGCAGCGAGTTCGGCACCGTCATCGTTGTTCTGCCCGCCACGGCCCGCAGCATCTCGCGGGAACTGCTGTACACCGCCCTCACCCGCCAGACCAAGAGAGTGGTCCTCTGCCATGAAGGGCCGCTCGACGACCTCATCGAACTGACGCGGGCCACCGGATCCGACACCGCCCGCCGGTTCACCGACCTCATCGATACACCGGACCCACGCGCAGTGATGACACCGAGCGGTACTGACTGCAGGCGGGTCGATGCGCGACTTGTCCACGTAGCAGTCAACGGCGTCATGGTCCGAAGCAAAAACGAAGTCATCGTCGCCGGCATCCTCGAACAACTCGCCCCTGGAGCCTGGGCGTACGAGCAACCCTTCAAGGGAAACGACGGCCGCACAGTGCTACCGGACTTCACCATCACGCCGCTGTCCGGGCCTCCCATCTACTGGGAACACCTCGGCATGCTCGACAACCCCGAGTACGCTGCCAGGTGGCAGCGGCGCCTGAAGTGGTACGCGCAGCAGGGCGTGCTCCCCGAAGAAGACGGTGGTGGCCCCAACGGCATCCTGGTCTGGACGAGCGACGAGCACGGCGTGGACGAACCGGAGTGGCGGGCACTCGCCCAACGTGTCATCGGTGCCGCAGCTATCCGTCGAGCCCGGCCTGCTCCCTCGAAGAAGACGGCCGCGCGTCCCCGCAATCCCGAGCGTCCTTGACTTGCCGGCCCATCATGAACTGTCCAGGTTCCACGGAACCCGGGCAGTTCGCATCGGGGCATCTGGTGGGTGGGGTCGTTGTCACAGACTTCTGTTCTGATCATGAGATCCCGCGCGACGCATTTCCATCGTCTCAATGGCCCACAAGAGCTCCTCTGGAAACAATTCCACGCTTCAGTCAGAAATAATCCCTCTCGTCAACATGCCGACGGCTGCGGCCATAGCTGGTCGGATGACGGAGACGAGGATTTCAAGCTCGAAGGACCGAGTGAAGGTCAGCGCTCTGAGGCTTGCCTCGGTGAGGGTGCTCATGGGCTTCCGCCCCGCCACTGGCCGGCGAAGTCACGGCAGAAGAGATGGCCCGCGCGGAGGAACTGGTGCTAACGAAGTTCGCCACCGAGGAGTGGACCGCACGCATGCCGTAGCCGCCGCGCCCTGCCGGGTGCCGCGCGGCACCCGGCAGGCGAATAGGCCCCTGCTCGTGATCACGTCGGCTCGTAATTTCTTCCCCATCCGACCTTCGCCGCCCCTGCCCACCTCAACGGCATTTCGGGACACAAGACCGATCCGAGTCGGCGTTGCTCGCCCGCGCAGACCTTTCCCGGATAGTGCGGCTTCGTTCGTCTCTGTACGAGAGTCACCGTATCGGAATCGTCTGTGCGGCGGGACAGGGCGCCCAGCGTCTGGAGAAGAACGCCGGCTGCCCAATTCTCAGGCAGCGGTCATTGCAGTATCCGTACGGCTTGTGGGCTGCCCAGGCGCGGATCACACTCACCGCATTGAGCTCAGACGGCGTTTGAGATCTGCCGTGTCCCGGGGCGGAAAGGGTCGTTGAGCCGTACGTGAGTGGCTCTGGGGGCGGGTATCCGTCGGATCTGGCGGATGAGCAGTGGGCTCTGGTCGAGCCGCTATTGCCGGCGGCGAGGGTCGGGCCGAAGGGCGGGCGGCGAGAGAAGCACCCACGTCGGCGGATCGTGGATGCAATCTTTTATGTGGTGCGGACCGGGTGTGCCTGGCGTCAGCTGCCGAAGGACTTTCCGCCCTGGCCCACGGTGTACTGGTACTTCACCTGGTGGCACGACGACGGAACTATTGAGCGGGTCCACGACACGTTGCGCGGTCGGGTTCGTGAGGCTGACGGCCGTAGCGCGGAGCCGAGCGCCGGGCTGATCGACTCGCAGTCCGTGCGCACGGCCGACACCGTCCCCGCCAACACCCGCGGCTTCGACGCGGGCAAGAAGGTGAAGGGACGCAAGCGGTTCATCGTCACGGACACCCTGGGCCTGCTGTTGGCGGTTCACGTGGTCGCGGCGAACATCCAGGACCGCGACGGCGCGAAGCGTTCGTTGCTGTGGACCCGCCTGGACCATCCGGGCGTGCAGAAGATCTGGGCGGACCAGGGCTTCGCCGGCCGCCTCGTGGAGTGGTCACGAACGATCCTCGGCCGCGAGCTGGAGATCGTGCGCAAGGCCCCGGACCAGCGTGGATTCCAGGTCCAGCCCAAGAGATGGGCCGTCGAGCGCACCTTCTCGTGGCTCACCTCCCACCGCCGCCTTGCGCGTGACTACGAGACCAGCACGGCTCACTCAGAGACCATGATCCGCTGGGCAATGATCGGCATCATGGTCCGCCGACTCACCCGTGGCCGACCAGCGACGCGGCCCGGCCCGCGCTTGCTCCTGCGAGACGTTCCATAGATACGCCGGCAAGTTCCTTCCATCGGGAACGTCCTGCGGCGGTGTTCTATGGAGCCAGGAAGTGCTCAACCTTCTGTTGCAGGTCAGGGGGTAGGTCAGCCAGCTTCGAGACGATCTCGCTCAGTTCTCGGCTGAGTTCGGGGAACTCGGCCCAGACCGATGGGTTCCTGGTGAGGACCGCGGACAGCAGATCACCTTCGTACATGTGCCCCTCTGCCATCGGGTTCTCCTGCAGTACCTCTAGCGCCAGTGGCAGGAGGTAGCGCAGGCCTATGTGCTGTCCGATCAACAAGCGCATGTCCTCGACGGTCAGCTCGCCGATCGGCCGACGCCGCAAGGCGTGAGCAGTAGTGACAAGACGAGTGTCGTCGGCTGACGGATCCGGCCAGCAGGCGCGTTCAAGCTCTTCAAGGGACCGGGCGCGATCCAAGTGGTGCGTCACCGATCGATCGTCCCACGACCAGATCTCAAACGCGGTCTCAGAGCTGAAACTCGCGTCGATCCGGGACACGAGTGGCCGGTTAAGCGGCTGCATGTCAGGATCAGACTGTGCCTGTTTTCCTGGACGCTGCCGAGAGGTCGGGGCTCCCTGCCGTGCCGCTTCCCAGGATGCGGCGGGTGGTGTTCGTCGCGGTGCTGAGCTCGGACGGGCGGCTTGCGCTGGTGGCAGACGACCTGTCTGGAGTTCTTCCCCGATGGGTACTCCCTTCAGGATCCGTCCGAGCCACAGAAACCTACCGTGAGGCGGCAGTGCGCGTACTCCTCGATGCGGTCGGCACGATGCCGGTGCGCGGGGGCACTGTTGAAGGATGCCTATGGGCTCAGGTGCCTGTGCCCATAGGCCGGAGCCGTCGAGAGGCGCACGTGTTCATCTTTCGTCTCGCTGGGGCTGGCGCTCCGCCGGGGCATCTGCCCTGGGGAGCGACACGCTGGGCGGGGCCTGAGCAGTGGCAGGAGTTGTGCACACGGTGCGATCTGCCAGATGTGGATGTGCTGTTGACGGGATACCTGGAGGGGTGGCTCCCGGACGGGCGGATCACATTGGGGCCTTGAGGCTCGGCACCTCGGCACCCGCTGTCACTCTGCCCTGGCGATTGCGGTGGCGGTCTCCTGCAGGGCCGTGGCAATCGCTGGCATGTCCTGTTCGCGCAGACGTACGGCGGGTGTGTACACGGAGATCGCGGCGAGCGGTTCCCCGATGCGGTTACGGATGGCCACGCCTACGCCGTGCAGGTCGTGGGCACTTTCCTCGAGGTCTGCTGCCCATCCCCGGACTCTGACTTCCTCCAACTCCACCTCAAGCAGCGGCCACTCAGTGATGCTTCCTGCCGCCGTAGCAGGAAGCACGGCCGGGAGTGCCGCGCGTACATCTGCCGGGTCGCGCAGTGCGAGCAAAGCCTTGCCCGCCGCTGTGACGTGGGCGGGGAGCTCCTGTCCGAGCGGAACGCTGACGCGCAGGACATGCCGGCACTCGACTCCGTCGAGTAGTCGAACGACGGCCGCATCCAGGGAGTACAGGCACACCGTCTCCTGCAGCTTCTCGGAGAGCTCCTCCAGGGGTCTGCGCGCCTGTCGTCGGACGTCCAGCTGGGCGATCGCGGCCAGGCCCATGCGTACGAGCTGCGGCCCCGCTGAGTATCCGTGCTGGCCAGGATCGTGACGCAGGAAACCCGTGCGCTGCAGGGTGACCAGGATGCGGTGTGCAGTGGAACGCGAGATACCGAGCTCCCGGGCGGTTTCCGTAACACCGATTTCCCCCCGGTCATACGCCAGGACGAGAACATCCAGGGCCTTCGTCACCGACGCCAAGGCCTCTGTCGCCGACAGATGCTTGCCATCCACCATGAAGGAACCGTAACGCTCAAACGTTCCCGGAGACCGGGAGCTTCGACAGAATCCACACGTCAGAATTCTGTGGTGGCACGTCTCACAGCTCCGAAGCGGCATCGCACGAACCCGGCGAGCCAACTCTGCACCAAGATAGGTCGAGTCCTGCGATAACCCCGACCGGACTTGGCGTGCTTGAGCGCACTGCTGACCGTTTGATAGCGCCTCACAGGAACTGCGTGCGTGCCACAGTGTGCCGTCCCTACACTGGCAGCGACCTTCCTTAGGAGTTCGCTATGGCGGGATACCGGACCAGCGCACCTGCGTCAGACAAGGGTGTCTACATCGGCCAGGCCCGGCATGCCGTGAAGGAGCTGATCACTTCACTGCGCGGCGAGTTGGCGACATTGGAAGCTGCGTACGCGATGATGTGCCAGGGCGCCGAATCCACCGATGTCCGCGAAGAGCCGCCGGACACTGGCGAGGACGCGGAAACCGCCCAGCCTTCCCGGGAGGGTCCGTCTGAAGTTTCTGTCGCCGACGAGGATCCTTCGTCCGAAGATGCGCGCCCGGGCGTTGGCACTCGAACCCTGGGGCCACCGCGCAACGGAAGCATGCGCGATGCGATTCTCACACTCCTGTGCGCGGCTCAAGAGGCAATGTCCATCACTGATATCGCGGCCGCGGTGCGCCCGGGAGCGGACGCGACGGTCCGCTCATCCGTAGGAAAAACCCTCAACCGCATGAAGCAACTCGGCGAGGTGGAAAACGTAGCACCGGGAATGTTCCGGGCCGTGCTGTCATCCCGGGGTGCTTGATCTACCCAAGAACGACCCTCACCCAACAAGCAGGCCTCCCTCGATTAGCGGTCGAGGGAGGCCGCCAAACACGCGAACGGACGCTTCTCCTAGCAGGGTTCCGGTCCGTCGCGCACGTTCACTCTAGCGCTCCCACGGGTGGCGCTATAGGGCGTCTACGCCATTCCGCACTTGAGCGTGCACGACTGACCTCAAATAGGCAATTGGGGATCAGTCATGAGCACATTGGGTCGCATTCGATCCGGGCCAGAGCGCCAGGCCCAGGGCACGCTCCAGTCGGCAGACAGTCAGCACATCCGGCCAGGTGGCGCCCGCCAGCAGATCGCCGATGGTCTGTCTGCCGACGTTGCTCTGGGCGGCCAGTGCACGCAGCGAGAGCTCCGGCCTCTCACGCAGGGCGGCGGCGAGGCGGCGGGCAATCGTCTGGACCACTGCCGCGGCGGGCTCCCCGGCGATCCGGGCATCCGGCCACTCCTCCGGATCGACGGCGTAGCTCCATGGCGGCGCCGTGCGCGCTCGGCCTCCGGTCATAAAGATGCGTTCCTTCAGATCGTGATCGACACTGACACCAGCGGCCGGTTAATCGGCCGCCTGTCATGGGCCTTGCGCCTGGAGGTCGCTGTGTCGAATCGTCTGCTGGCCTACGCGCCGAAGACGGAGACGGTGCCGCCCGCCCAGTGGCGCCGCATCGCTCCGGTCGTCCGCTCGCTGGGATTCATGGCCGTCGCAGCGGGACCCTACGGCCCAGACGTGGTCATGACGCCGCTCGCACGGCTGGTCGCCTGGGTCGAGTCCCAGGGCCTCCCGCTCGAACCCTCGGTGATCCTTGACCAGAGCACCGTCGAACGGTTCATCCTCGTCGGCTGCCGCGACATGGCCGCCAACAGCCGTCGAACCTGCAGCAGCCAGCTGCGCCGGGCCTCCGAAGCACTCCTGCTGGACCAGCTCGGACAGCATCCGCCGATCCGGCTGAAGGCCACCGCCGCCCCAGTGGCCCCCTACCCGCCGGCAGAAATCGCCTACTGGCTGATCTGGGCGCAGAGCCTGCCCACCCCCGCCCAGCGGCGCAACGCCTGTCTTCTGTTCTGTCTCGGCGTCGGCTGCGGGCTCGCCGTTGAGGATCTTGTGTACGTTCAGGGGCGGGGCATCCTCGCGGGCCCCACCGGCCGGGCACTGGTCAAGGTGCACGGGCGCCGTCCGCGCACTGTCGTATGCCGGTACGCCTACGAGGAACTGCTGCTGGCGGAAGCCGCCCACATCCCGGCAGACGCGTACGCCTTCCGGCCGGACTGGCAGGACCGCACCAGCAAGCACATCGCATCGGACTGGCTGGCCAGGTACCCGCGGATCATCGGTCGTTGTGACGGTGCAGTGCTGCAGACCCAGCGGCTGCGCACAACCTGGCTCGTCGATCTGCTGAATGCAGGTATTCCGCTGAAGGTGATCCTCAAAGCGTCGGGACTCGGGACCCTGCACAGCCTCTCGCGCTACCTCGTCTTCCTCCACGACGTGCCCGAAGCGGAGGCATCCGATCTGTTGCGGGGGGCGGCATGAGCAGGAAGAACCCGGAAGACAAACCCTGCCGGCGTACCGGCCTCGCTCTACGCCCTGCACCGCAGGCCCCCGGCCGTACCCTCAACGACCGCGTTGTGAATCAGGTCTTCGACCTCGTGCGCCACAGCGGAGTACTGGAACGCCTTCCCACCAACGAGCACCGGCCAGGCCCGAAGGGCTTCCCGTTCCGCACAGTGCTGATCGGCCTGATCCTGTCGCAGTACATGGGCAAGAGCGCGAACATCAACGACGCATGGGAAACGCTCTTCTTCGCCCTGTCTCCAGGATCCAAAGCCCTCCTTGACGTCCCCGACGTCGACCTGCACATCCGCGAGGGCGCAACCCGAGAAGAAGTCGACCGCGTCGCGCACCACCAGTACGCGACGTCGAAGCGCGTCTACCGGTCCTGGTCCTCGATGACCCGGCGCCTCGACCCTGCACCGCACGACCGCCGCAAGCCGCTGTCTCTCAGCGAGGCCAAGAAGATCCGACGGAAGTGGAATGCCCGCGACAACCAGGACACCGTGCGTAACCTGGAGGCCATCGCCCAGGATCTGATTCTCGCTCCGGTGATGGCTTCCTACCGGCGCGGCGACTTCGCTCGGTGGCTTGGCCACATCGCGGTTGACGACACTCCGGTTCCGGTCTGGGGCAAAGAGCCGGACTACCACCAAGACCGGGCCTCGCTTGAGATCACCGCCGGGATGTACGTGAAGGGAGGAACACAGAAGAAGTCGCCCAGCGGCAAAGCTGCGGCCTCCACGAACACCGGCACCCGGCGCGGCACGGCAAACAAGCCAGTGCCTCGCAAGACCAAGTCGGCACGGGAGAAGAAGGCCAAGGCGCCGGAGAAGAGAGAGTTCCGCTACGCCATGATGGCCGCGTTCCCAGGCCATGGCCATGGCGACCTCGCCGGCGCCTACCCTGCAGTCTGACTCGGCATGATCCTCCACACCCCGGGCACCGAACCCGGTCCGGCCGCCCTGCGCGCCATCCAGCCAGCCTTCGAACGAGGCTTGGTCAAAGACCTGTTCTGCGCCGACCGGGGCATCACTCAGGCCAAGCCTCACAACCTGCATCTGCAGCTGCTCAAACTCGGACTCAACGCGGTGAAGCACTACAACGACGACAAGGTCGACCGGCAGGGAGAGTTCCGCGGCATGCAGCTGGTCGGCGGCGAGTTCTACTGCCCGCTGATGCCCACCCCGCTCGTAACTGCGGGCGCCACATACATCGACAGCCGCACGGACGAAGATCGCGCCCACGCACTCAACCTGATCCAGTCCCGGAAGGACTACCAGGCCAAGATCAAGGAATACGGGCCCGCAGGGGATCAGCGTCGACAGTGCCCCGCCCTCGGGCCGCACGCCACGGTCACGTGCTACCGCCGACCCCAGCCACGCCCGTCCACCGTCGTCGACCTTGACGCCCCCACTGTCCGTAGCCCGGCAGCCCTGCCCACCATTCCCAGGCCCAAGAGGGACACCCCTGTCTACCCAGACATCTGCAGAGGGAAGAGCATCACAGTCCCGGGCACCGTCTTGGCCAAGTGGCGGCAGAAATACGCCCTGTTCACCCCTCTGTGGCAGGTAGTCTGGTCCGGACTGCGCAGTCAGAACGAGGGCGGCAACGGTAACCTGAAGAAGTCCGCCCTCGACAGCATCGACAATCCCCAGCTCCGCCTGCCGCACGGACGCGTCGCACAGACCCTGCTCAATGCCGTCATCATCTTCGTGGCGAACCTCAGAGCCATCCGACGGTTCCTCCGTGACCAGGGCATCCAGCCCCGCAAAGCCAGCCCGCAGAGCGCCGCAATCCAACCCGTTGAGGCCTTCGACCCGCCCCTGGCGCGACCGCTTCCGACCGAGCAGGTCGAGCCGCCGCCACGCGAGTGACACACCTCCGTCGCGCTCCGCCCCCTGAAAACCCCACGTGCCTACGCGACGGCTACCAGCCGTCGCGTAGGCACGTGGGGTTTCCGCAGGTGAGGGGCGCAGGACCTGGACCGCCACCGCCTCCCCCCCTCATCGGGCCGATCGCGAGGCTCGAGGCCCCAAAAAACGACGAAATACCGGTGAGTTACATGACTCGACCGGTAATTCGTGAACGCTTCGGGACGATCTCGTGAACGTCCCATGTGGTGTCCGAGGGGGGACTTGAACCCCCACGCCCGATAAAGGGCACTAGCACCTCAAGCTAGCGCGTCTGCCATTCCGCCACCCGGACTAGGTGTCTGTCTCGCGGGCCTCGCCCGTTCCGACGTGGAAAACCATAGCAAACAATGCGGGGTGCTCGATCACGCCCCGGTGGGGGCGACGGACCCGCGACGGCCGGGCGGGCGCCCTTGGGTCCTCGGGCCCGGCGCGGGAGGATGAGGGGGAGCACCACAGCGACAGTGGAAGGAACCAGCGTGAGCGAGACCAAAGCGGCCAGGACCGGCTCCGGCGTCAGTGCGGAGAGCGAGGTCGTCGACCTCTGTCGTGACCTGATCAGGATCGACACCAGCAACTACGGGGACCACTCGGGGCCGGGGGAGCGGGCGGCGGCCGAGTACGTCGCGGAGCAGCTCGCCGAGGTCGGCCTGGAGCCGAAGATCTTCGAGTCCCACAAGGGGCGCGCCTCGACGGTGGCGCGGATCGAGGGCGAGGACCCCTCCAGGCCCGCCCTGCTCATCCACGGCCACACCGACGTCGTCCCGGCCAACGCGCACGACTGGACGCACCACCCGTTCTCCGGGGAGATCGCGGACGGCTGCGTATGGGGCCGGGGCGCGGTCGACATGAAGGACATGGACGCCATGACGCTCGCCGTCGTGCGCGACCGGATGCGCAGCGGCCGCAAGCCCCCGCGCGACATCGTGCTCGCCTTCCTCGCGGACGAGGAGGCCGGCGGCACGTACGGGGCCCGCTTCCTCGTCGACAAGCACCCGGACCTCTTCGAGGGCGTCACCGAGGCCATCGGTGAGGTCGGCGGCTTCTCGTTCACCGTCAACGAGAACCTGCGCCTCTACCTCGTGGAGACCGCGCAGAAGGGCATGCACTGGATGCGGCTGACCGTGGAGGGCACGGCCGGCCACGGTTCGATGACCAACGACGACAACGCGATCACGGAGCTGTGCGAGGCCGTCGGGCGGCTCGGCCGGCACACCTGGCCGGTCCGGGTCACCAAGACCGTCCGCTCCTTCCTGGACGAGCTGTCCGACGCGCTGGGCACCCCGCTGGACCCCGAGGACATGGACGCCACGCTCGCCAAGCTCGGCGGGATCGCCAAGATGGTGGGCGCCACGCTGCGCAACTCCGCGGCGCCCACCATGCTCGGCGCCGGCTACAAGGTGAACGTGATCCCCGGCCAGGCGACCGCCCACGTCGACGGCCGCTTCCTGCCGGGGTACGAGCAGGAGTTCCTGGCCGACCTCGACCGGATCCTCGGCCCGCGCGTGCGCCGCGAGGACGTGCACGGGGACAAGGCGCTGGAGACCGACTTCGACGGCGCGCTGGTCGACGCCATGCAGATCGCGCTGAAGGCCGAGGACCCGATCGCCCGCGCGGTGCCGTACATGCTCTCCGGCGGCACGGACGCCAAGTCCTTCGACGACCTGGGGATCCGCTGCTTCGGCTTCGCCCCGCTCCAGCTCCCGCCGGAGCTGGACTTCGCCGGGATGTTCCACGGCGTGGACGAGAGGGTGCCGGTGGAGGGGCTGAAGTTCGGCGCCCGCGTCCTGGACCGCTTCATCGACCACAGCTGACATCCGGGGCAATAATCGCCAGCCTGTACGTACCTGACCGGAACGAGTGAAAGGGATGGATCACACGTAGCCCGGTTACCTCTTCCTCGTTACAGGTGATGCGGTCCGCGGCTGGGACCGCATTGCCAACGAGGAGGAATTTCAATGATCAAGAAGATCGTCGCCGCTGCGGCTGTCACCAGCGGTCTGGTGCTCGCGGGTGCCGGCATGGCCGTCGCCGACTCGGGTGCCCAGGGTGCCGCCATCGGCAGCCCCGGCGTCATCTCGGGCAACACGATCCAGGTTCCCGTCCACGTTCCGGTGAACGTGTGCGGCAACACGATCTCCGTGATCGGGCTGCTGAACCCGGCCTTCGGCAACACCTGCGTCAACGCCTGACGTCGTGCGTCAACCCGTGAGGGTTTGAGCCCGTTCGGCCCCGGAGCACACGCCATGTGCTCCGGGGCCGTCGGGTCCTTTGCCCCCGCACGTCGCGTCCGGGGGTATTCCGGAAGGTAGAAGGCAGGAAAGAACCTATGCGACAGGTCACGCGTAAAGGCCTGATGACCATGGCGGCCGCGGGCGGGGTCCTCGCCCTCAGCGGCGGCTACGCGCACGCGGACGCGGGAGCGGTCGGCGGTGCGTCGAATTCCCCGGGGGTGCTGTCTGGGAATTCGGTCCAGATCCCGGTCGAGGTACCGGTCAACGTCTGCGGCAACTCGGTGAGTGTCGTGGGACTCCTCAACCCGGCGATGGGCAACGCCTGCGCCAACGGTTCGGACAGTGCGTCCGGCCGGCACGGGGGGAAGGCCGGGAACACCGGCAGCCACGCGACCGGCGGCGACCGGGGGGCCCAGACGGGCACCGGCAGGCACCGGGGCCGCAGCGGCGACAACGGAGGCGGAGCGAGCGCACAGGGCCACACCCAGGGCTCGCCCGGACTGCTCTCGGGCAACCAGATCCAGGTGCCCGTCGACATCCCCGTCAACGCCTGCGGGAACGACATCACCATCGTGGGACTGCTCAACTCCACATCGGGCAACACCTGCGAGAACGGCAGCACCCCGGAGCCCGTGCCGGTCCCCCCGGTCCGGCACGTGACGCCGCCGGAGCCGCCCACCGTTCCGAACACGCCCCGGCCGCAGACGCCGCCGGCGAGCACCCCGCAGCTCGCGCACACCGGCGCGGGCGGTCTGGACACGCTCGTCCCGGCGAGCGCCGGACTGCTGCTGGCGGGCGTCGGCACGGTGCTGTACCGCCGCTCCAGGGCCGCCTAGGAGCGGTCCGCCGGACGGCGGAGAAAAGACGAGGAAGCGAACGGGCCCCGCGGCAGCGGGGCCCGTTCCGCTGTCACCAGGTGGCCCGCAGCTGGCGGATGATCCGCCGCCTCAGCCGGACCCGGCGGCTGCCGTCGAGGCGCAGGGTGAGTCGGTCCAACTCCCAGTGCCCGTACTCGGCATGGTCGGTCAACAGGCGGGTCGTGTCCTTCCGGGACACCCCGCGCGGCACGTACACATCGACAAATTCGTATTCCGGCATCGCATCTATTGTGCGGGCACGGGCCCGGTACGGATAGCGTCTGCCCTATGTCTGATGCTGCGCAGCCCACCGCTGCCGAGGTACGCGCCGCCGCCGACGCGGTCAAATCCGCGATCGACCACCACCTCGCGGCGGTCGAACGCCGGACCGGGGACGACGACCCCGCTGTCTACGACGCGTTCAACGCACTGGCCGCCGCCGCCGAGGCCTACGACGAACTCCTCTACGACCGCCACGACGAGGTCACCCCGTTCGAGATCCCGGGGGTGGACGACTCCCTGCCGCCCTACGGCGGTCCCGAGGAGCCGAACGCGCTCAGTGTGCTGATCCGCCGCGACTACGCCGTCGTGGAGCCGCAGCGCCTGCTCGCCCAGGCACAGCGGCTGGCCGACGCCGACCCGGAGGAGCACGCCGGGAGCGCGGCCGTGGTCGGCGGCAGCGTCCATGCCGCGCTCGGGGTGCTCTTCGGGGAGTACGAGCCGGACGAGATCGCCTCCAGGCACACGGAATTCGGGCTGGAGGAGGGCGACTCCACGCTCTGGGTCGCTGCGGCCGAGGAGCTGCCGGAACCGGGGGAGTGGCTGGGCGCCCCCTTCGAGGACACGGACCCGCAGCTCGTGGTCTGCCGCTTCGACGTCAGCTCCGTCTTCGACGAGGACGACCTCGACGAGGAACTGGACGGACTGGCCGGCGACCGGGCCTGAGACGTCCCCGGGGAGCGGGCCGGGGCCGGGGGCGCGTGAGGCGCCCCCGGCCCCGCGCCGTCAGCTCCCGGAGGTCTCCAGCAGCGCGCGCAGCCGGGTGGTGCGGTCCTGGCCCGGGGACCCGGCCACGGCACGGGGCAGCGCCTGGTCCACTCCGTGCACCACGGACAGATGCCGCTCACCGCGGCCGAACGCCGTGTAGACCCACGGGCGGCTCAGGCCCTGCGCCGCGTCCCCGGGGAGCACGACGACGACGGCGGGCCAGCGCATCCCCGCCGCCTGGTGGGCGCTGAGCGCCCACGCGTGCCGCACGGACGCCGCCACCCGCTCCTGCGGGACGACGACGGGGCTGCCCGCGCAGTCCAGGTGCAGCCCCTCCGCGTCGGCCGAGACCACCACCCCCGGCACCGTCCGGCCGGGCGCCGGGACATGGGCCACCCGGTCCCCCGGATCGAAGCCGGCGAAGCGGCCGGGCCCCGGGTTGAGCCGCTGCTTCAGCGCCTCGTTCAGCGCCCGTGTGCCCGCCGGACCGCCGTGCCCGACGGTGATCACCTGGGTGTCCGAGGCGGGCACCCCGAGAGCGCGCGGCACCGAGTCGGCGACCAGCTGCACCGTGCGGTGCACCGCCTCTCCCGCGTCGCGCACCGGCACGATCACGACCTCCTTGCCGGGGGCCTCCACCTGGTTCAGCTCCCCGATGCCGATACCGGAGACCAGCTCGCCGATCGGGCCCGGGTCCGGGGTCCGGGAGACCACCTGCGGGCAGGCACGGGCGGCCAGCACATCGGCGAACACCCGCCCCGCGCCGGCCGAGCCCAGCACCCCGGGGTCGCCGCTCAGCACCAGGCGGGCACCGTCGGCCAGCGACTCCACCAGCATCGCGCCGGTCTCCACGTCCAGCTGCGGGGCGTCCAGCACGACGAGCAGATCGACGCGGAGCGCGCCCTCCTCGTCCCGGCCGGGACCCTCGGCGCCGGAGAGCAGCCCGGCGAGCGTGACGGCCGCCGACGGGTCGCCGACCGCCTCGGCCAGCCGGTGCCGTCCGTCCGCGCTGTGCGTGGCGCCCAGCGCGCGCAGACCGAGGCCGGCGGCCGCGCCGATCAGGGCGGCGGGCTCGGCGCGGGCGGCCTCGCCGCCCGTGTGCGCGACGAGGGCGTGGGCCGCGGCCGCGCGGATCAGCTCGGCGGCCGAGGGGGAGGGGGCCGCGGCGGCCGCGTCCGACCAGTCGGCGTCCTTCTCCCCGGCATTGGCCAGCCGGGCGAGTCCGTCGGCCAGGCTCTCCTCCGCCAGGGCGTACCGGTCGAGGCCGAGGAGGACCTGCACGGGCCGTGCGTCGGCCGCTCCGGCCTCCTGCCCCGGCTCCTCCTCGCCGCCCTCGCCGCCCTCGCCGGCCCGGTCGTCGGCTCCGTCCTGGAAGACCAGGACGACGCCTTCGGCGACCGCGTGCTGCACGGCGGCGTCGGGGTCGCTCACGGCGCGCTCGGCGAGCGCGGCGCGCACCCGCTCCGCGTCCAGCGCGGTGTGCCCCTGGAGCGCGGCGCGCTCCAGCAGCCAGCCGACCAGGGCCGCGGTGCGCCGCTCGTCGTCGGGGCCGCAGGCGGCGCCCAGCAGGGCGCGGGCGAAGCCGTCGGCCTGCTCCGGACCGACGCCCGGCAGGGCCAGCAGCCGCCAGGGGTCGGCGCGCAGCGCCTCGTCGGCCCGCTCGCCCAGGGCGAGGGCGGCCGGGGCGGCCAGCGAGGCGGGCGCCCCGCCCTCGGCGAGCACGGCGGCCACGGCCGTGACCGTCTCCGGTGCGGCCTCCCGGGGCACGGGGACGGCCTCGGGGGCCGGGGCGCGCACCGGCGCGGGCGCGGGGACGCTGCGGCGGGCCGGTGCGGGGGCGGGGGAGTCGAAGAACGCGGCGCCGGGCTTCTCACCGCTCTCCACGGCCCGCACCGCGGCCAGCAGATCGGCCGCCGGCCCGCTCAGCTTCGCCCCCGAGTCGATCGGTCCGGCCTTCTCGGCCTTGCGCTTCTCGATCCGCTCCCGCAGCTCGCGCTGGGCGGCCAGCTCGGCCTCCGCCTCGGAGAGCCCGCCGGCCCCGTCCGCGGCACCCGGCTCCGTACCCGCGTCGGCGTCGGCGTCCGTGCCAGCGTCAGTGCCAGGGTCCGTACCCGCGTCGGCGTCCGTGCCCGGGGCCGGTTCCGTGGCGGCGTCCGCAGCCGCCCCGGTGCCGGGGGCCGTCGCCTCCTCGCCGGTGGCGGCCTCCGTCCCGGGTGCGGCGGCGGGCTCGTCGGCGACGTCGTCGTCGGCGACGGGGCCGGGGGACTCCCCCCGGGGAAGCGCAGTCACAGCGTGCTCCAGTCCTGGTCGGGATAGCGGTGCACGGGCGCCGACACATCGTCGAGCGCCTGGCAGATCTCGTCAGGAAGACTAAGCGTCTCCACTGACAATGCCTCCGCCAGCTGACGCGCGTTGCGCGCTCCTATGATCGGCGCGACCACGCCCGGCCGGTCCCGCACCCAGGCCAGCGCCACCTGGAGCGGGGTGCTGGCCAGCCCGTCGGCCGCCGTGGAGACGGCGTCGACGATGCGGCTCGCCGCGTCGTCGAGATACGGCTCGACGAAGGGGGCCAGCAGCTCGGAGGCGCCGCGCGAGTCGGCGGGGGTGCCCGTGCGGTACTTGCCGGTCAGCACGCCGCGGCCCAGCGGGGACGAGGGCAGCAGCCCCACCCCGAGGTCCAGCGCGGCCGGCAGCACCTCGCGCTCCACACCCCGCTGGAGCAGCGAGTACTCCATCTGCGTACTGGCGATCCGGGTGCGCGCGCCGGGCGCGGCGAGCTGCCAGGTCGCGGCCTTGGCCAGCTGCCATCCGCAGAAGTTCGACACGCCCGCGTACCGGGCGCGGCCGCTGGAGACGGCCAGGTCCAGGGCGTGCAGCGTCTCGTCCAGCGGGGTCTGCGGATCGAAGGCGTGCACCTGCCAGAGGTCCACGTGGTCGGTGCCGAGCCGGGCGAGCGAGGCGTCCAGGGCGGCGAGCAGATGGCCGCGCGAGGCGTCGAACCTGCGGTACGGGTCGGCGACGCTGCCGGCCTTGGTGGCGATGACCAGATCGCGCCGGGGCACCAGCCCCTCGACGAGGCGCCCCAGCAGGTATTCGGCCTCGCCCCCGCCGTACACGTCGGCGGTGTCGACGAGCGTGCCGCCCGCCTCCCAGAAGGCCTTCAGCTGCTCGGCAGCGTCGTGCTCGTCGGTGTCGCGGCCCCAGGTGAGGGTGCCGAGCCCGATCCGGGACACTCGAAGGCCGGTGCGGCCGAGATGCCTCTGCTCCATGGGCGCTGAGATTACTGGCCAGAGCCCCACGCGGAGCAGGCCTGTGGACAACCGGCGCCCGGACGGCCCCTGCCGCATCGCGGTTCCGCGCGCTAGAGTCCGGAACACAGGGACGTTACTGATCAGTAAGGGGAGCGGCTATGCGGCTCGGCATCAATCTCGGTTACTGGGGCGCCGGAATGGACGGCGACAACCTCGCCGTCGCGCAGGAGGCGGACCGGCTCGGCTACGACGTCTGCTGGGCGGCCGAGGCCTACGGCTCCGACGCGCCGACCGTGCTCTCCTGGGTCGCCGCGCAGACCGAGTCCATCGACGTCGGCTCCGCGATCATGCAGATCCCGGCCCGCCAGCCCGCCATGACGGCGATGACGGCGGCCACCCTCGACTCCCTCTCCGGCGGCCGCTTCCGCCTCGGCCTCGGCGTCTCGGGCCCGCAGGTCTCCGAGGGCTGGTACGGCGTCACCTTCGACAAGCCGCTCGCCCGCACCCGGGAGTACGTCGAGATCGTCCGCAAGGCGATGAGCCGCGAGCGGCTGTCGTACGAGGGGCAGCACTGGACGCTCCCGCTGCCGGGCGGTCCGGGCAAGCCGCTCAAGCTGACCGTCCACCCCGAGCGCGAGCACATCCCGCTCTACATCGCCGCCATCGGCCCGAAGAACCTGGAGCAGACCGGCGAGATCGCCGACGGCGCCCTGCTGATCTTCCCGTCCGCCGAGCACCTGGAGGAGACCGCGATCAGCCCCCTGCGGGCGGGCCGGGAGAAGGCCGGGAAGACGATGGAGGGCTTCGACGTCTGCCCGACCGTCCCGCTCGCCGTCGGCGACGACATCCACGGCCTCGCGGACATGTTCCGTCCCTACACCGCGCTGTACGTCGGCGGCATGGGCAGCGCCAAGCAGAACTTCTACAACCGGCTCGCCCAGCGCATGGGGTACGAGAAGGAGGCCGCCGAGATCCAGGAGAAGTACCTCTCCGGGGACAAGAACGGCGCCGCCGCGGCCGTCCCGCACCAGCTGATCGACCAGACCACGCTGCTCGGACCGGTGGAGCGCATCGCCGAGCGCATGCAGGCGTACGCGGAGGTGGGGGTCACGACGCTGACGCTGGCCCCGGCCGGGTTCACGCTCGACGAGCGGATCGCCGCGCTGCGGGCCGGCACGGACGCGCTGGAGAGCGCCGGGCTCGCCTGACGTCGTTGAGGGTCTTCCGTCCGGACCGTGCCGGGCTCGCGCCCGGTCCGGACGGAAGACCCTGCGGCCGCGGTGGGGGCTCGGGGGTCTTCCCCGCCACGGCCGTCACGGGGAACAACGGCGTCGCGGACGCGGGGTTACGGGCAGTGCGGAAACGATTTGCCCGGGGTGGCGCGGGGGTCCGGCCCTGCCCGTTCGGCCCAGTCGGGGGCCGCTCGTGTTGCCCGCCGGAGCGGAGCGCATTTGACTGGCGCTCGGCGGACGGCCGGTACGGAGGTGGCAGCGATGCTCTCGGCAAAGAACCTGTTCCAGGAGATCCTCGACGACGACGAGTCGTTCCGGTTGTTCTGTTCGATCGCGGCCAGCGGGGAGTCCCAGGGCGGCTGGGAGAACGGCCGCATCGCGGCCCTCGTGCCCGAGAGCCAGCGCGCCCTGGCCCCCAGGATCACCCGGCACGGAGCCGACGAGGACAAGCACGGCCGGATCTTCAACGCCCTGCTCAAGAAGCGCGGGCTCACCCCGGCCGAGGTCCCCGGCGACACCGACTACACCATGCTCCTGGAGCGCCACGGCATCGGACTGGCCCACGCGCGGCTGGGCCGGGAGGAACCCCTCTCCGAGCGCGACATCATCACCTACCTCGCGCACAGCCGGGTGACCGAGCAGCGGGCCTCCGAGCAGATGCGGCTGCTGCGCAAGTACTTCGCCGACCACCCCGACCTGGGCCGCGCGGTGAAGATGATCTCCAACGACGAGGACAACCACCTCGCCTACTGCCACGAGGAACTGCTCCGCTTCGCGGCGGCCGGCCACGGCCGGACCATCCAGCGGATCCTGCGCGAGTGCGCGCTCGCCGAGATCCGCGTCTACCGCGACGTCAGCCTCGCCGTGATGGACCACATGGGCCGCATCCTCGGCTGGTCCCGCGCCAGGGCCGCGGTGCTCGCCGCCGGGATCCACGCCGTGTACGCGTACGAACGGGCCGTCGGCTGGCGGCGCATGGTCAGCCTGGCGCCCCCCGAGCGGCGCGACGCGCTGGGCGGGCCCGCCGTCCCGGCGCCCGAGTTCGCCTGAGCGCCGCCCCGGGACCGGTGGCGGCGCGCGGTCTCAGAGCCAGCCGCGGCGCTTGAACTGGCGGTAGAGCCCGAGGACCGCGCCCGCCATCAGCAGCACCACCGCCGGATAGGCCCAGATCCAGTCCAGCTCCGGCATGTGCCGGAAGTTCATCCCGTAGATCCCCGCGACCATCGTCGGCACGGCGGCCATCGCCGCCCAGGCCGAGATCTTGCGCATGTCGTCGTTCTGCCGCACCCCCATCTGCGCGAGATGTGCGGACAGGATGTCGGACAGCAGCCGGTCCAGCCCCTCCACCTGCTCGTTGGCGCGCGTCAGATGGTCCTGGACATCACGGAAGAACGGCTGCGACCGCGCGGGGACGAAGGGCACGCCCGCGCTCGCCAGCCGCGCCATCGGAGCGGCCAGCGGGACCGCCGCCCGGCGGAACTCCAGCACCTGGCGCTTGAAGGTGTAGATGCGGGCCGCGGTGTTCTTCGCGTCCCCGGAACCGCTCGGGGCGAAGACCTGGGTCTCCAGCTCCTCCAGGTCGACCTGGAGTTCGCCCGCCACATCGATGTAGTGGTCCACGATCGCGTCGCTGATCGCGTACAGCACCGCCGTCGGACCGTGCCGGAGCACCTCCGGCTCCGCCTCCAGCCGCCGGCGCACCGCGGCCAGCGGCGCCCCCTCGCCGTGCCGGACCGTCACCACGAACGAGTCGCCGATGAAGATCATCAGCTCGTCCGCGCTCACCGAGTCGCTCTCGTGGTCGTAGACGATCGGTTTGATCACCGCGAACAGCGAGTCGTCGTACACCTCCAGCTTGGGCCGCTGGTGGGCCGAGAGGGCGTCCTCCACCGCCAGCGGATGCAGCCCGAACTCACTGCTGACCCGGTCGAACTCCTTCTCCGTGGGCTCGTGCAGACCGATCCACAGGAACGCGTCCCCGCTCGCCCGCGCCTCGTCCAGGGCGTCGGAGAAGTCGTCGGGGCCGGCCGTACGGCGGCCCTCCCGGTAGATGGCGCAGTCCACGATCACGCGCGCATTCTCCCCCGCCCCGGTCCGCCGCGCACCCTCTGCGGCGCCCCGGCCTACGCTGGCGGGTATGCCCACCCTGATCCTCGTACGCCACGGACGCTCCACCGCCAACACCTCCGGGCTGCTCGCCGGCCGCACCCCCGGGGTCGCGCTCGACGAGCGCGGCGCCGCCCAGGCCGCCGCCCTGCCCGGACGCCTGGCGGCCCTGCCCCTCGCCGCCGCCGTGAGCAGCCCCCTCCAGCGCTGCCGCGAGACGCTCGCCCCCCTGCTCGCCGCCCGGCCGGAACTGGCCTCGCACACCGAGGAGCGGATCAACGAGTGCGACTACGGCGACTGGTCGGGGCGGAAACTCGCCGAACTCAACGACGAACCGCTCATGAAGGTCGTGCAGCAGCACCCCTCCGCCGCCGCGTTCCCGGGCGGCGAGTCGATGCGGGCGATGCAGGCCCGCGCCGTCGACGCGGTCCGCGACTGGAACGCCCGGATCGAGGCGGAGCACGGGGAGAACGCCGCATATGTGATGTGCTCCCACGGCGACATCATCAAGTCCCTCGTCGCCGACGCGCTCGGACTGCACCTGGACCTCTTCCAGCGCATCCACGCCGACCCCTGCTCGGTCACCGCGATCCGCTACACCGGGCTGCGGCCGTTCCTGCTGCGGCTCGGCGACACCGGTGACCTGGCCGGCCTCGCGCCCCGCGAGCCCGGCCCCGACGCCGGCGCGGGGGCGGGCGGCGAGGGCCATGCGGCGGTCGGCGGCGGCGCTGGGGCGCCGTGATCGCTCCGCGCAGTAGGGTGGACGCGCCGTAGGCGCCCCGGGGCCGGTCCGCGAGGACTCTCCCCGGGCCCCGGCCGACCCTCATCCGCGCTCAATTCTCAAGGGAGACAGGACGTGTCCCGTCAGGTGTTCCTGTACGACCCCCCGGACCGTTTCGTGGCCGGCACGGTCGGGCTGCCTGGACGCCGTACGTTCTTCCTGCAGGCATCCTCAGGCGGACGTGTCACCAGCGTGGCCCTGGAGAAGACCCAGGTCGCCGCGCTCGCCGAGCGGGTCGACGAACTGCTCGACGAGGTGGTGCGGCGCACCGGGGGGAACTCGCCGGTCCCGGCCGTCGCCCCGATGGACGTCACCGACACCGCCCCGCTCGACGTGCCCGTCGAGGAGGAGTTCCGCGTCGGCACCATGGCGCTCGCCTGGGACGGCGAGGAACAGCGCATGATCGTCGAGGCGCAGGCCCTCGTCGAGCTGGACGCGGACTCCGTCGAGGACCTGGCGGAGGCCGAGGAGCGACTGCTCCAGGACGAGGAGAACGGGCCCCCGATGCTCCGGGTCCGGCTCAGCGGCGCACAGGCCAGGGCGTTCGCCAAGCGCGCCCTCGACGTCGTGAACGCCGGCCGCCCGCCGTGCCCCCTGTGCAGCCTGCCGCTCGATCCGGAAGGACACGTATGCCCGCGCCAGAACGGATACCGTCGCGGAGCCTGAGCGGCTCCGGGGCGCTCGCCCTCCTCGGCGAGGGACGGCTCACCGTCCTCGGCCAGGTCCGCGGGGCGTCCAACGCGGTCCTGTACTGCTCGGTCGCCCTGGACGGCGAGGAGGCCACCTGCGTCTACAAGCCGGTGGCGGGCGAACAGCCGCTCTGGGACTTCCCCGACGGCACCCTCGCCCAGCGCGAGGTCGCCGCGTACGAGATCTCCGAGGCGACCGGCTGGGGCCTGGTCCCGCCCACCGTGCTGCGCGAGGGACCGTACGGGCAGGGCATGTGCCAGCTCTGGATCGAGCCGGCCCCGCAGGAGGACGACGCACCCGGGCTGCTCGCGCTCGTCGAGGACGAGGAGCCGGGGCCCGGCTGGAAGGCCGTGGTCCGCGCCGAGGTGGGGGAGGGGCGCACCGCGCTGCTCGTGCACGCGGACGACGACCGGCTGCGCCGGCTCGCGGTGTTCGACGCGGTGATCAACAACGGCGACCGCAAGGGTGGCCATCTGCTGCCCGCCCCGGACGGCCGGCTCTACGGCATCGACCACGGGGTGAGCCTCCACACCGAGGACAAGCTGCGCACCCTGCTCTGGGGCTGGGCCGGGGAGCCGCTGACCGCGGAGGCCACCGAGGTGCTGGACCGGCTGGCCGGCCGGCTGGAGCCCGGGGAGCCGCTGGTCACCCGGCTGGCCGAACTCGTCACACCGGCCGAGACCGAGGCGCTGCGGGCCCGGGTGGCCGCGCTGCGCGCCTCCGGACTGCACCGCGTGCCGAGCGGTGAGTGGCCCTCCATCCCCTGGCCGCCGCTGTGACGGGCGCCCCGCGGGGCCCGCGCGGCCACTGAGGCGTACGGGAGGCAGGCACGTTCCGTCCCGGGACGCAAGAGTGCCTCTTCGGACAGGATCCCCCCTCCGGTTCGTATCCGGAAGGGGCGTCCGGTTACGCTCGTGGCATGCATGCCTGGCCCGCTTCTGAGGTCCCCGCCCTGCCCGGCAAGGGCCGCGACCTTCGGATCCACGACACCGCGACCGGCGGACGGATCACCCTTGACCCCGGTCCCGTCGCCCGCATCTACGTCTGCGGCATCACGCCGTACGACGCGACCCACATGGGTCATGCGGCGACCTACAACGCGTTCGACCTCGTACAGCGCGTGTGGCTCGACACCAAGCGGCAGGTCCACTACGTCCAGAACGTGACCGACGTGGACGATCCGCTGCTGGAGCGGGCCGTGCGCGACGGGGAGGACTGGACCGAGCTCGCCGAGCGCGAGACGGCCCTGTTCCGCGAGGACATGACCGCCCTGCGCATGCTTCCGCCGAAGCACTACATCGGAGCCGTCGAGGCGATACCCGGCATCGTGCCGCTCGTCGAACGGCTCCGTGACGCGGGCGCCGCCTACGAACTCGACGGGGACGTGTACTTCTCCGTCGACACCGACCCCCACTTCGGCGAGGTCTCGAACCTCGACGCCGAGGCGATGCGCCTGCTCTCCGCCGAACGCGGCGGCGACCCGGAGCGCCCCGGCAAGAAGAACCCGCTCGACCCGATGCTCTGGATGGCCGCCCGCGAGGGCGAGCCCAGCTGGGACGGCGGCTCCCTCGGCGCCGGACGGCCCGGCTGGCACATCGAGTGCGTGGCCATCGCCCTGGACCATCTGGGCATGGGCTTCGACGTCCAGGGCGGCGGCTCCGACCTGGCCTTCCCGCACCACGAGATGGGCGCCTCGCACGCCCAGGTGCTGACCGGCGAGCACCCCTTCGCCCAGGCGTACGTGCACGCCGGCATGGTCGGCCTGGACGGCGAGAAGATGTCCAAGTCCCGGGGCAACCTGGTCTTCGTCTCGGCGCTGCGCCGCGACGGCGTGGACCCGGCGGCGATCCGTCTGGCCCTGCTCTCCCACCACTACCGCTCCGACTGGGAGTGGACCGACCAGGTGCTCGCCGACGCCGTGGCGCGGCTCGCCCGCTGGCGCGCGGCGGTCTCGCGCCCCGACGGACTGCCGGCCGACGCGCTCGTCGAGGAGGTCCGCGCGGCGCTCGCCGACGACCTGGACGCACCGGCCGCGCTGGCCGCCGTCGACCGCTGGGCCGAGCGTCAGACCGCCGGGGGCGGGGACGACGAGGGCGCGCCCGGTCTCGTCTCGCGCGCCGTCGACGCCCTGCTCGGTGTCGCGCTGTAACCATCCGCCCCGTCAATCCCCTTCACCGGCCCCGGACTTCTTGACGGAGTTCGGGGCCGGTTCCGTTTTGTCCATGGTCAATTGCTTGATGCTGCGCTAAAAGCGCTCTATGCAATCATCAACGCGCATCAGAGGAGCAGTAGTTGCCACGCTGCTGGGTCTGCTCGCGGCACTCCCGGGGCCGGGCGGCGCCCAGGCCGCCGAGCCGCCGGACCCGGCCGCCACGACCGTCGGCGCCGTCACCGGGTTCACCGCCGACGGGCCCGTCTACCGGCTGAGCGCCGGAGCCGCGCGGGCCCGGGTCAGCTTCGTCTCCGAGGAGACCTTCCGGATCGAACTCGCCCCGGACGGCACGTTCGAGGACCCGGCCGGCGACGCCATCGTGATGCCGCAGGGGACCCCGCCCCGGACCCGGTGGAGAGAGCGGGGCGACCGCTACGAGCTGTCGACCGGCAAGGTCACGCTGCGTGCCTACAAGTCGCCGCTGCGCTTCGCCCTGTACCGGGCCGACGGCACCCGTGTCTGGTCCGAGTCCAAGGGCCTCAGCTGGGACGCCGAGCAGACCACCCAGACCCTGGCCCGGGGCGCCGACGAGCAGTTCTGGGGCGCCGGCATGCAGAACGGCCGGGGCAACACCTCGCACCGCGACAAGACCGTCGAGGTGGGCGTCGACTACGACTGGGACGACGGGGGCCACCCCAACTCGGTGCCCTTCTACGTCTCCTCGGCCGGCTACGGCGTCTTCCGCAACACCTTCGCGCCCGGCACCTACGCCTTCAACGACCCGGTGACCACCAGCGAGAAGGAACAGCGCTTCGACGCCTACTACTTCGCGGGCGACGCCAAGGACGTCATCGGGCAGTACACGAAGCTCACCGGCAAGCCCTTCCTGCCGCCCGTGTACGGGATGGAGATCGGCGACGCCGACTGCTACCTGCACAACGCCAACCGGGGCGAGCGCCACACCCTGGACGCGCTGAAGGTCGCCGACGGCTACGTCGAGAACGACATGCCGAACGGCTGGATGCTCGTCAACGACGGCTACGGCTGCGGCTACGAGGACCTGGCCGAGACCGCCAAGGGCCTCCAGGACCGCGGCATGCAGGCCGGACTGTGGACCGAGGACGGCATCGACAAGCTCGCCGACCAGGTGAAGGCCGGCCAGCGCGTCGCCAAACTGGACGTGGCCTGGGTCGGCGCGGGCTACGAGTTCGCCCTCGACGGCTGCAAGGACGCCTACCGGGGCATCGAGGCCAACAGCGACGCCCGCGGCTTCACCTACGCCCCCGAGAGCTGGGCCGGGGCCCAGCGCTGCGGGGTCCAGTGGTCCGGCGACCAGTACGGCACCTGGGACTACATCCGCTGGCAGATCCCGACCTACGCGGGCGCCACCATGTCCGGTCTCGCCTACACCACGGGCGACGTCGACGGCATCTTCGGCGGCAGCGCCAAGACGTACACCCGTGACCTCCAGTGGAAGATGTTCCTGGGGACCACGATGACCATGGACGGCTGGGCCGCCAGCGACAAGCAGCCCTTCCGTTACGGAGAGCCGTACACCTCCATCAACCGCGACTACCTCAAGCTCAAGGAGTCGCTGCTGCCCTACCAGTACTCCTACGCCCACGAGGCGACGAAGACCGGCGTCGGCATGGTCCGGCCCCTCGTCCTGGAGTACCCGGACGACCCGAAGGCCGCGACCGACGCCGCGAAGTACGAGTTCCTGTCGGGCGAGGACTTCCTCGTCGCCCCGGTCTACGAGGACAGCACCGAGCGCGACGGCATCTACCTGCCCGAGGGCACCTGGACCGACTACTGGAGCGGCCGGACCTACCGGGGACCGGTCACCCTCGACGACTACAGCGCCCCGCTCGACACCCTGCCGCTGTTCGTCAGGGGCGGCGCCGCCGTGCCGATGTGGCCGGGCATCCGCTCGTACACCGACCGCACCGCCTCCTCCCCGCTCGCCTGGGACGTCTACCCGCAGGGCCGTTCCTCGTTCACGCTGTACGAGGACGACGGCGTGACGCGCGAGCACCGCGACGGCGCCTACGCCACCCAGACCGCCGAGGTCCGGGCGCCCGCCCGGGGCTCCGGCGACGTGACCGTGGACATCGGCGCGAGCAGGGGGACGTTCGACGGCAAGCAGCGCAGCCGCCCGTACGAGTTCACCGTGCACACCGGCTCGGAGCCGAGCGCGGTCCTGCTGAAGGGCAGGCTGCCCCGGCTCACCTCCGCCGCCGCGTACGCGAAGGCGGAGCAGGGGTGGTTCTACGACCGCGACGACCGGGGCGGTGTGGTCGAGGTCAAGACCGCGGCGCTGCCCACGGACCGCGCGTTCTCCCTGAAGCTGAAGAACGCGAGTGCGGTCGGCGGCCGGAACGCCGACGCCGCGGCCACCGTCTCCGCCCCGCGCGGCCAGGAGACCGGCGCGGGCGCCGCGGGCACCGTCGCCGTCGACATCACCGCGGGCCGGGCGGATGTGACGGACGCCTCCGTCACCCTCGACGTCCCCGAGGGCTGGCGGGCGGTCCCCGCCGCACCCGTGGAGCGGATACCGGCGGGCACCACCCGTCGCGTCGAGGTGGAGGTCACCCCGGCGAAGGACGCCGGGGCCGGGGAGGCGCGGCTCACCGCCCTCGCGCGCTACCGCTCGGCGGGCGAGACCCGCACCGCCACGGAACGCCTCGCGGTCTCCGTCATGCCGGCGCCGCCGACGGGCGGGACCTGGGCGAGCGACATGGAGTGGCTGAACGCGGCCAACGGCTACGGCCCCGCCGAACGCGACCGCAGCAACGGCGAATCGGGCGCCGCCGACGGCCATCCGCTCACCCTCGCCGGGAAGGTCTACGAGAAGGGGATCGGCACCCACGCCGACTCCGACATCGAGCTCTACCTCGGCGGCCGCTGCTCGGCCTTCACCGCCGACGTCGGGATCGACGACGAGATCAACGGCTACGGGGAGGTCGCCTTCTCCGTCGAGGCGGACGGCAAGGTGCTCTGGACCTCGCCGAAACTGACGGGGGCCTCGGACACCGTGCCCGTCGACGTGGCCCTCGACGGGGCCCGGCACGTCCGGCTGAAGGTCACGGACACCAACGGGTCCAAGACCGGTGACCACGGCGACTGGGCCGCGGCGCGCTTCACCTGTTCCTGAGCGAAGGCCGGGGAAGGGGGGAGCCGGGCGGGTGCGCACCCGCCCGGCTCCGCGCCCGTCGGATCACTCCTCGGGGGAATCGTCCGGGGAATCGCCCGAGGCCTCTTCGGGCGGCTCCCCCGGGGAGTCCCCGGACGGTTTCGCCGGGCCGCGCCGGCCGGATCCGCCGGTGCCGCCCGCCGGCCCCGGACCGTTCTCCGGCCGGAGCGGCTTCGGCGGCCTGGTCCGGCCGCTGGAGGTGTCCCGCAGATACGAGGCGTCGCCGCTCTCCGTGGCGTGCCCGCCCGGCGCCTGGCCGGGGCCGGGGTCCCGGCGCCGCAGATAGCGCTCGAACTCCCGGGCGATGGCCTCGCCGCTCGCCTCGGGCAGCTCCGCGGTGTCCCGGGCCTCCTCCAGCGTCTGCACGTACTCCGCCACCTCGCTGTCCTCGGCGGCCAGTTGATCGACGCCGAGCTGCCAGGCACGGGCGTCCTCGGGCAGCTCGCCCAGCGGGATGCGCAGCCCGATCAGATCCTCCAGGCGGTTCAGCAGCGCCAGCGTGGCCTTCGGGTTGGGCGGCTGCGAGACGTAGTGCGGCACCGCCGCCCAGAGGCTGACCGCGGGCACGCCCGCGTGCGTGCAGGCCTCCTGGAGGATGCCGACGATGCCGGTCGGCCCCTCGTACCTGGTCTCCTCCAGGTCCATGGTCCGGGCCAGGTCCGGATCGGACGTGACCCCGCTGACGGGCACCGGCCGGGTGTGCGGGGTGTCGCCGAGCAGCGCGCCGAGCACCACCACCATCTCGACGCCCAGCTCATGGGCGAAGCCCAGCAGTTCGTTGCAGAACGAGCGCCAGCGCATCGACGGTTCGATGCCCCGGACCAGCACCAGGTCGCGCGGCTTCTCGCCGCCGACGCGGACCACGGAGAGCCGGGTGGTCGGCCAGGTGATCTTGCGCGTCCCACCGTCCAGCCAGACCGTCGGGCGGTTGACCTGGAAGTCGTAGTAGTCCTCGGCGTCGAGCGCCGCGAACACCTCGCCCTTCCACTCCCGGTCCAGATGCGCCACCGCCGTGGAGGCGGCGTCACCGGCGTCGTTCCACCCCTCGAACGCGGCCACCATGACCGGGTCGACCAGCTCGGGAACCCCGTCGAGCTCGATCACCCAGGCCTCCTTCCGAAGTTCCCTTGCGTACGGAACAACCTTACGGCTTCCGGCCACTGCTGCCGCAGCCCTCGCGCACGGCCGGGTGAACTCCGGGGCGGCCCGCCCGTAGACCGGTGGCATCTGGGTATCAGCCCCGAAGACATCCGAGCTGTGTGGGGGATTCTCGCGTTCGGCTCTGGACGATCACGCTTTTTCTGGGTTATACATCGGATGACCAGAGTAGAGGTCCGATGTTATTACCCCTGGGGGCGCACATGAGTCAGACCGTCACGGACATCGAGGTCCACGACATCCGTTTCCCGACCTCGGAACAGCTGGACGGCTCGGACGCCATGAACCCCGACCCCGACTACTCGGCCGCCTACGTGGTGCTGCGCACCGACGCCGCCGCACCCGACGACGGGAGCGAGCCCGTCGAGGGGCACGGCTTCTGCTTCACCATCGGGCGCGGCAACGACGTCATGGCCGCCGCCATCGAGGCGCTGCGCCCCCATGTGACCGGCCGCCCGGTGCCGCGGACCGCCGCCGACCTCGGGGCACTCCACCGCGACCTCACCCATGACTCCCAACTGCGCTGGCTGGGACCGGAGAAGGGCGTGATGCACATGGCGGCCGGCGCGGTCGTCAACGCGGCCTGGGACCTGGCGGCCAAGCACGCGGGCCTGCCCGTCTGGGAGTTCCTGGCCGCGATGACCCCGGAGGAACTGGTCTCCCTCGTCGACTTCCGCTACCTCACCGACGCCCTCACCCCCGAGGAGGCGCTGGAGATCCTGCGCGCCGCCGAACCCGGCCGCGCCGAGCGCGCCGCACGGCTCCGCGCCGAGGGCTACCCCGCCTACACCACCTCGCCCGGCTGGCTCGGCTACTCCGACGACAAGCTCGTCCGGCTGGCCGAGGAGGCCGTCGCCGACGGCTTCACCCAGATCAAGCTGAAGGTCGGCGGCGACCTCGGCGACGACGTCCGCAGAATGGCGCTCGCCCGCGAGGCCGTCGGCCCCGGCGTGCGGATCGCCGTCGACGCCAACCAGCGCTGGGACGTGGCCGGCGCGGTGGAGTGGATGACCGCGCTCGCCCCGTACGACCCGCACTGGATCGAGGAGCCGACCAGCCCCGACGACATCCTCGGCCACGCGGCCGTGCGGGCCGGCCAGCCGGTCAAGGTCGCCACCGGCGAGCACGTCGCCAACCGCGTCGTGTTCAAGCAGCTGCTCCAGGCCGGAGCCGTCGACTTCGTCCAGATCGACGCCGCCCGGGTCGCCGGGGTCAACGAGAACCTGGCGATCCTGCTGCTCGCCGCGAAGTTCGGCGTACCGGTCTGCCCGCACGCCGGGGGCGTCGGCCTGTGCGAACTGGTCCAGCACCTCTCGATGTTCGACTACGTCGCGGTCTCCGGCAGCTGGGAGGACCGGGTCATCGAGTACGTCGACCATCTCCACGAACACTTCGTCGACCCGACGGTCATCACGTCCGGGCGCTACACCGCCCCGGCCGCCCCGGGCTTCTCCGCCCGGATGCACCCCGAGTCGATCACCGCACACCGCTTCCCGGAGGGCGCCGTCTGGCAGGCCCGCCGCACCGACAAGGAGGACGCCCGATGAACGGCGCACACGACTTCGACGGAATGAACGCCCTGGTGACGGGCGGCGCCTCCGGGATCGGTGCCGCGGTCGCGACCCTGCTCCTGGAGCGCGGGGCCCGTGTCGCCGTACTGGACCGGGACACCTCACGGGCCCCCGAGGGCACCCTCGCCGTCACCGCCGACGTCACCGACGACACCGCCGTGCGCGAGGCCGTCGACCGGGCCGCCGCCGAACTCGGCTCCCTGCACACGCTCGTCTCCAACGCCGGCATCGGCGCCATCGGCACCGTCGAGGACAACGACGACGCCGAATGGGCCCGGGTCCTGGACATCAACGTCCTCGGCATGGTCCGCACCGCCCGGCACGCCCTGCCCCATCTGCGGCGCGCCGCCGCCGACCGCCCCGGCGCCGCCTCCGTCACCCACACCTGCTCGATCGCCGCGACGGCCGGACTGCCCCAGCGCGCCCTCTACAGCGCCAGCAAGGGCGCCGTCCTCTCGCTCACCCTCGCCATGGCCGCCGACCACGTCCGCGAGGGGATCCGGGTCAACTGCGTCAACCCCGGCACCGCCGACACCCCGTGGATCGGCCGCCTCCTCGGGCAGGCCGACGACCCGGAGGCCGAGCGCGCGGCCCTCGACGCCCGCCAGCCGCTGGGCCGGCTGGTCTCCGCCGACGAGGTGGCCGCCGCCGTCGTCTACCTCGCGAGCCCCGCCGCGGCCTCCGTGACCGGAACCGCCCTGGCCGTCGACGGCGGCATGCAGGGGCTGCGCCTGCGCCCCGCCGGGAGCTGACCGCGGACGCGCGCGGCCGGGACACCCCGGCCGCGCGCTACAGCGTCGAGCGCAGCCACTGCTCCACGCTCGCCACATGGACCGTCGCCCACGACCTCGCCGCCTCCGCGTCACGGTCCCGGAGCGCCGCGAGGATCGCCCGGTGCTCGTGCAGGGTGCGGCTCACCGCGTCCACCTGGGTCAGACCGCGCCAGACCCGGGCCCGCGTCGTCGGCCCCGACAGGCCGTCGAGCAGCGAGCAGAGCACCGCGTTGCCGGACGCGCCCACGATGCTCCGGTGGAACTCCAGGTCGGCGGCGACCAGTTCCTCCACCGAGGGGTGGGCGCCCAGCGCGTCCAGCTGCGCGGCGAGCGCGTCGATCCGCTCCTCCTCGATCCGGAGCGCCGCCATCGCGGTCGCGGCCGGTTCCAGGATCCGGCGGACCGCCAGGAACTCCAGCACCGTGTCGTCGCGGTGGAAGTCCACCACGAAGCTCAGCGCCTCCAGCAGCAGCTGGGGATCGAGGCTCGTGACGTACGTGCCGTCGCCCTGGCGCACGTCGAGGATGCGGATCAGCGACAGCGCGCGCACCGCCTCCCGCAGCGAGTTGCGGGACAGGCCCAGCTCCGCGGCGAGTTCGCTCTCCTTGGGAAGGCGATCGCCCGGCCGTAGCGCTCCCGAGACGATCATTTCCTTGATCTTCTCGATGGCCTCGTCGGTGACAGCCATGGGCGACCTCCAGACATCCGATGTATCGCCCCATTATGCGTCCCCGCACGGGGACGGGCGTACGGTTCGGACCGTCCGGGAGGCCGCCGGCCCCTCAGCCCCGTCCCTCGGCGAGCAGCGCCTCCACCCTGGCCCCGAGCGCCTCGCCCGCCAGCCCCCGGATCGTCAGCGTCGTCCGGCGCCGCAGCACGTCGTCGGCGGTCTCGGCCCATTCGCGGTCCCGCGCGTAGACGACCTGCGCCCAGATCTCCGGGGCGTCCGGATGGATCCGCTCGCCGAGCGCCGGGTTCTCGTTGGCCAGCCGGGCGATGTCGAAGGCGAGCGAACCGTAGTGCGTGGCCAGATGCCGCGCCGTGTCCACGGCCATCCCCGCGCCGGGGGCAGCGCCGTCGGTCAGCAGCCGGTGGGCGACCGCGTTCGGATTGGCGATGCCGGGCAGCGGGAGCTTGCGCGGCAGCCGGGAGACCGGCTCCAGCCCCTCCCCGAGCGGGTGGCCCGGCAGGACGGCCAGCTTGTTCATCACCGTACGGCCGATGTGGCGGAAGGTCGTCCACTTCCCGCCGGCCACCGACAGCATCCCGCCCCGGCCCTCGGTCACCACCGTCTCGCGCCTGGCCCGGGAGGTGTCCCCGGGCCCGCCCGGCAGCACCCGCAGTCCGGCGAAGGAGTACGTGATCAGCTCGGGCGACAGTTGCTGGTCGCGGACCGAGAACGCCGCCTCGTCCAGGATCTGCGCGGTGTCCTGCGGGGTCACCGCCACATCCGCCGGATCGCCCTCGTACACCTCGTCCGTCGTGCCGAGCAGCAGCATGTCCTCCCACGGCAGGGCGAAGGTGATGCGGTACTTGTCGATGGGCGTGGCCAGCGCGGCCCGCCACGGACGGGTCCGCCTCAGCACCAGGTGCGCGCCCTTGGACAGGCGTATCGAGGGCGCCGCCCCCGGGTCCTCCATCCGCCGCAGGTGGTCCACCCACGGCCCGGTCGCGTTCAGCACCAGCCGGGCGTCCACCCCGAACTCGCTGCCGTCCAGCCGGTCGCGCAGCTCCGCGCCCGTCACCCGGCCCCGGGTGAACCGCAGCCCGGTGACCGCCGCGTGGTTGAGGACGGCCGCCCCCGCGTCGACGGCCGCGCGCACCGTCATCAGCGCCATCCGCGCGTCGTTCATCTGGTCGTCGCCGTAGACCGCGACGGCCCGCAGGTTCTCCGTCCGCAGCTCCGGCACGTCGCGCACCGCCCGCGCCGGGCTGATCACATGGCCGACGCCGTCGCCGAACGCGGAGAGCGCCGAGTACGCGAAGACGCCCGCGCCGAGCTTCGCCGCGCCGTGCGGCCCGCCCTTGTACACCGGCAGGTAGAAGGTGAGCGGATTGGCCAGGTGCGGGGCGACCTGGCGGGAGACCGCACGGCGCTCGAAGTGGTTCTCCGCCACCAGCTTCACCGCGCCGGTCTGCAGATAGCGCAGACCGCCGTGGAGCAGCTTGGAGGAGGCGGACGAGGTGGCGCCGGCGAAGTCGCCGGCGTCCACCAGGGCCACCCGCAGTCCGGACTGCGCGGCGTGCCAGGCGGTGGAGATGCCCAGGATGCCGCCGCCGATCACCAGGAGGTCGTACGTCGCCTTGGAGAGCTGCTCCCGGGTCTCGGCACGGCTCGGAAGGGAGCCGGAGGCCGGGTGCGTCCCGAGTGCGGGGACGCTCTGCAGGGTGGTCATGTCGGTCACTCCTCGTCGTCGAGCCAGCCCTTGGTGCGTTCCACGGCCTTGAGCCAGCTCTTGTACTCGCGGGCGCGGGTGTCCGCGTCCATGCGGGGGGTCCACTCGGCGGCCCGGCGCCAGTTGGCGCGCAGGGCGTCGGTGTCGGGCCAGAAGCCGACGGCCAGGCCGGCGGCGTAGGCGGCGCCGAGGCAGGTGGTCTCCGCGACCATGGGCCGCACCACGGGTGCGTCCAGGACGTCGGCGAGCGTCTGCATCAGCAGGTTGTTGGAGGTCATCCCGCCGTCGACCTTGAGCGCGGTCAGCTCGACGCCGGAGTCCTTGGTCATGGCGTCGCTGATCTCGCGGGTCTGCCAGGCGGTGGCCTCCAGCACGGCACGGGCGATGTGCGCCTTGGTGACGTAACGGGTGAGGCCGGCGATGACACCGCGGGCGTCGGGGCGCCAGTACGGGGCGAACAGCCCGGAGAAGGCCGGGACGAAGTAGGCGCCGCCGTTGTCCTCGACCGACAGGGCCAGGGTCTCGATCTCGGCGGCGGACTGGATCAGGCCCATCTGGTCGCGCATCCACTGCACCAGCGAACCGGTGACCGCGATGGAGCCCTCCAGGGCGTAGACCGGCTTCTGGTCGCCGATCCGGTAGCCGACCGTGGTCAGCAGCCCGTTGTAGGAGTTGACGGGCGTCTCGCCGGTGTTCAGCAGCATGAAGGTGCCGGTGCCGTACGTGGACTTGGCCTCGCCCTCGGAGAAGCAGGTCTGGCCGAACAGCGCGGCCTGCTGGTCCCCGAGCGCGGAGGCGACCGGCACCCCGTCGAGCACGCCGCCCCTGGTGGTGCCGTAGATCTCGGCCGAGGAGCGGATCTCCGGCAGCACCTCGGCCGGGATGTCCATGGAGCTGAGGATCTTGGGGTCCCAGCTCAGCGAGTGCAGGTTCATCAGGAGGGTGCGGGAGGCGTTGGTGACGTCGGTGACGTGGACACCGCCGTCGGTGCCGCCGGTCAGGTTCCAGATGACCCAGGAGTCCATCGTGCCGAAGAGGATGTCGCCGCGCTCGGCGCGCTCGCGCAGCCCCTCGACGTTGTCGAGCAGCCAGCGGACCTTGGGCCCGGCGAAGTACGAGGCGAGCGGCAGCCCGGTCTCGCGGCGGAAGCGGTCCTGGCCGACGTTGCGGCCCAGCTCCTTGCAGAGCGCGTCGGTACGGGTGTCCTGCCAGACGAGGGCGTTGTGGACGGGCTCACCGGTGTGCCGGTCCCAGAGCAGGGTGGTCTCGCGCTGGTTGGTGATGCCGATCGCCTTCACGTCGGCGGCCGTGATGCCGGCCTTGACGACGGCACCGGCGACGACCTCCTGGACGTTCTCCCAGATCTCCGCCGCGTCGTGCTCCACCCATCCGGGCTTCGGGAAGATCTGCTCGTGCTCCTTCTGGTCGACGGAGACGATCCGGCCGTCCTTGTCGAAGACGATGCAGCGGCTGGAGGTGGTGCCCTGGTCGATGGCCGCGATGAACGGCCCGGCGCCGTGGCTGCCGGTGGTGTGTGCGTCGGTCACGGTGTGCTCCCGGAAGGTCTGTGTGGTCGTGGGGTTGCGACGGGGTCGGGACGTGCGGTCGTGCTCCGCCGCTCAGGCGAACGCGACGTTGTAGAGCCCGCCCGCCAGCGCGCCGCCGATCAGGGGGCCGACGACGGGGACCCAGGCGTAACCCCAGTCGGATCCGCCCTTGTTCGGCAGCGGAAGCAGCGCGTGCACGATACGCGGACCGAGGTCGCGAACCGGGTTGATCGCGTAGCCGGTCGGGCCGCCGAGCGAGAGGCCGATGCCGACGACCACCAGGGAGGTGATCAGCGCGCCGAGGGTGCCGAGGCCGTCGCCGTCCGCGTTGAGCCCCTGGGTCAGGATCGCCAGGACCAGCACGAGCGTGGCGATGACCTCGGTGAGGACGTTCTGCACGGCGTTGCGGATCTCCGGGCCCGTCGAGAAGATCCCGAGCACCGGACCCGCGGCGGGGGCGGCCGACTGGTCGACCATGCCCTCCTCACCCGCATGGGTGCCGAGGATCTCCGGATCCGTGAGGTGCGCCCGGAACTGCCCGTAGTACGTCAGCCAGACCAGTACGGCGCCGATCATCGCGCCCAGCAGCTCCGAGGCGAGATAGAGCGGAACGTCGCTCCACTCGGTGCCGCCCTCGATCGCCAGGCCGATGGTGACCGCCGGGTTGAGATGCGCGCCGGAGACCCCGCCCGCCAGATAGGCGCCGGTCAGCACCGCGAAGCCCCACCCGAAGGTGATGGCGAGCCAGCCGGCGTCCCGCGCCTTCGAGTGCTTGAGCGTGACGGCGGCGCACACACCACCGCCGAGCAGGATGAGCACGGCGGTACCGATGGTCTCGCCGATGAAGATGTCGGAGCTGGACACCCGCGACTCCTTTGTCCTTCGTCCAGGGAAGCCGAACCACGGGTCCCTCCGGTGGTCCGCGCCCTCGTGGGAGGGCGTTGCCGGCCCTGGGCACCGTCACACCCTAACGTTATTTTCCGTTAGTCGTTCGACAATGCCGACCGGTGAACGGCAGTGTTTCGTCCAGGCGAATGAGGCGTCAAGGGTTCTGTGCCCCAAAACTCGACGGTCAAGGGGCCCGGCGGGATCAGAAGCGGCGGGCCCCCAGGTCCCGGGAGACCGCGCGGGCGCAGTCGCGGACCGCCGCCACCAGCTCCGGCCGCAGCTCACCGCCCGCGCAGACCCGCTCCACCGCGCCGGTCACCGCGACGGCGCCCACGGGCATCCGCCGCCGGTCGTGGATGGGGGCGGCCACCGCGGCCACCCCCTCCCAGGTCTCCTCCACGTCGTCCGCCCAGCCCCGCGCGCGGGTGAGGTCGAGCGTCGCCTCGAAGGCGTCGGGGTCGGTGACGGTGCGGGGGGTGAAGGACTGCCGCTCCGCCTCCACGGCCTCGGTGTGGGCCACCGGGTCGAACGCGGCCAGCACCTTGCCCAGTGCCGTGGAGTGCAGCGGCTGCATGGCCCCCACCTCAAGGACCTGCCGGCTGTCGTCGGGCCGGAAGACGTGGTGGACGATCAGCACGCCGTGCTGGTGCAGCACGCCCAGATGGACGCTCTCGCCGCTGGATCTCGCCAGGTCGTCGGTCCACACCAGGGCGCGGGCGCGCAGCTCGTGCACGTCCAGATAGCTGTTGCCCAGGCGCAGCAGCTCGGCGCCCAGCTGGTAGCGGCCCGAGGCCTCGTCCTGCTCGACGAAGCCCTCGTGCTGGAGCGTGCGCAGGATGCCGTGCGCGGTGCCCTTGGCCAGGTCCAGGGAGGAGGCGATGTCCGAGAGGCCCAGCCGCCGCTCGCCGCCCGCCAGCAGACGCAGCATCGCGGCCGCCCGCTCCAGGGACTGGATGTTCTTGGCCATCGCGCCGTACTCCTCCACCTTGTTCGACAATGCTGAACACTATCGGTCGATGCCGACCCCTGCTCGACAGCGACGGAAATCTTCGGCACCCGACGCCTGAAAGCTTCCTGACAGGATGCCGTCCGATCCCCGGACGGTGTGACGACCCTGGTCCGGACCCGGCTACCCTGGCCGGGTGCGCTCTCCACCGAGGGCGCAAAGCCGACAGCCGTCGCACCCCTGGGAGTAAATCCATGGCCCCGTCGCCGACCCCTTCCGCCGAGAGCCGGAACCGAGCCGCAGCCCTGCGCGAGGCACTCGCCACCCGTGTGGTGGTGGCCGACGGAGCGATGGGCACCATGCTCCAGGCCCAGGACCCCACGCTGGAGGACTTCGAGAACCTCGAAGGCTGCAACGAGATCCTGAACGTCACCCGCCCCGACATCGTGCGCTCGGTCCACGAGGAGTACTTCGCGGTCGGCGTGGACTGCGTGGAGACCAACACCTTCGGCGCCAACCTGGCCGCCCTCGGCGAGTACGACATCGCCGACCGGGTCCTCGAACTCTCCGAGGCCGGCGCGCGCATCGCCCGCGAGACCGCCGACGCCTTCACCGCCTCCACCGGACAGCAGCGCTGGGTGCTCGGCTCGATGGGCCCCGGCACCAAGCTCCCCACGCTCGGCCACGCCCCGTACGACCGGCTCCGCGACGCCTACCAGAAGAACGCCGAGGGCCTGATCGCCGGCGGCGCCGACGCCCTGCTGATCGAGACCACCCAGGACCTGCTCCAGACCAAGGCCTCCGTCATCGGCGCCCGGCGCGCCCTCGCGGCCACCGGCGCCGACCTGCCCGTGATCTGCTCGGTCACCGTCGAGACCACCGGCACGATGCTGCTCGGCTCCGAGATCGGCGCCGCGCTCACCGCCCTGGAACCGCTCGGCATCGACCTCATCGGCCTCAACTGCGCCACCGGCCCGGCCGAGATGAGCGAGCACCTGCGCTACCTCGCCCGCCACTCGACGATCCCGCTCTCCTGCATGCCCAACGCCGGCCTGCCCGTCCTCGGCAAGGACGGCGCGCACTACCCGCTCTCCGCGGCGGAGCTGGCCGACGCGCAGGAGACCTTCGTCCGCGAGTACGGCCTCTCCCTGGTCGGCGGCTGCTGCGGTACGACCCCCGAGCACCTGCGCCAGGTCGTGGAGCGGGTCCGGGGCCTGACCCCGGCCGTCCGCGAGCCGCGCCCCGAGCCCGGCGCCGCCTCGCTCTACCAGACGGTGCCCTTCCGCCAGGACACCTCGTACCTCGCCATCGGCGAGCGGACCAACGCCAACGGCTCCAAGAAGTTCCGCGAGGCCATGCTGGCGGCGCGCTGGGACGACTGCGTGGAGATGGCCCGCGACCAGATCCGCGAGGGCGCGCACATGCTCGACCTCTGCGTCGACTACGTGGGCCGCGACGGCGTCGCGGACATGGAGGAGCTGGCCGGCCGTTTCGCCACCGCCTCCACCCTGCCGATCGTGCTGGACTCCACCGAGCTGCCCGTGCTCCGGGCCGGCCTGGAGAAGCTCGGCGGCCGCGCCGTCCTGAACTCCGTGAACTACGAGGACGGCGACGGCCCCGACTCCCGCTTCGTGAAGGTGACCGCGCTGGCCGCCGAGCACGGCGCCGCGCTCATCGCCCTGACCATCGACGAGCAGGGCCAGGCCCGCACCGCCGAGCACAAGGTCGCCATCGCCGAGCGGCTGATCGCGGACCTCACCGGCAACTGGGGCATCAACGAGTCGGACATCCTCATCGACTGCCTCACCTTCACCATCTGCACCGGGCAGGAGGAGTCCCGCAAGGACGGCATCGCCACCATCGAGGCCATCCGCGAGCTGAAGAAGCGCCACCCCGCCGTCCAGACCACGCTCGGCCTCTCCAACATCTCCTTCGGCCTCAACCCGGCCGCCCGGGTCGTGCTGAACTCGGTCTTCCTCGACGAGTGCGTCAAGGCGGGCCTGGACTCCGCGATCGTCCACGCCTCGAAGATCCTGCCCATCGCCCGCCTGGAGGAGGAGCAGGTCAAGGTCGCCCTCGACCTGATCCACGACCGCCGTGCCGAGGGCTACGACCCGCTCCAGCGGCTCATGGAGCTGTTCGAGGGCGTCAACATGAAGTCCATGAAGGAGGGCAAGGCCGAGGAACTGCTCGCCCTTCCGCTGGACGAGCGCCTCCAGCGCCGCATCATCGACGGCGAGAAGAACGGCCTGGAGGCCGACCTCGACGAGGCCCTGAAGGACACCCCCGCGCTCGACATCGTCAACAACACCCTCCTGGAGGGCATGAAGGTCGTCGGCGAACTGTTCGGCTCCGGCCAGATGCAGCTGCCGTTCGTCCTCCAGTCCGCCGAGGTCATGAAGACCGCGGTGGCCCATCTGGAACCGCACATGGAGAAGTCGGACGCCCAGGGCAAGGGCACCATCGTCCTGGCCACCGTCCGCGGCGACGTCCACGACATCGGCAAGAACCTCGTCGACATCATCCTGTCCAACAACGGCTACAACGTCGTCAACATCGGCATCAAGCAGCCCGTCTCCGCGATCCTGGACGCCGCCGAGGAGCACAAGGCCGACGTCATCGGCATGTCCGGCCTCCTGGTCAAGTCCACCGTGATCATGAAGGAGAACCTGGAGGAGCTGAACCAGCGCAAGCTGGCCGCCGACTACCCGGTGATCCTCGGCGGCGCCGCCCTGACCCGCGCCTACGTCGAGCAGGACCTCCACGAGATCTACGAGGGCGAGGTCCGCTACGCCCGTGACGCCTTCGAGGGCCTGCGGCTGATGGACGCCCTGATCGCCGTCAAGCGCGGCGTGCCCGGAGCCGTCCTGCCCGAGCTGAAGCAGCGCCGCGTGCCCAAGCGCGACACCGCCGTGCTGGAGGTCCAGGAGCCGGAGGAGGGCGTGCGCTCCGACGTCACCGTCGACAACCCGGTGCCCACCCCGCCGTTCTGGGGCAGCCGCGTCGTCAAGGGCATCCAGCTCAAGGAGTACGCCTCCTGGCTCGACGAGGGCGCCCTCTTCAAGGGCCAGTGGGGCCTCAAGCAGGCCAGGGCCGGCGACGGACCGACGTACGAGGAGCTGGCCGAGACCGAGGGCCGCCCGCACCTGCGCGGCTGGCTCGACAAGCTCCACACCGAGAACCTGCTCGAAGCCGCCGTCGTCTACGGCTACTACCCGTGCGTCTCCAAGGGCGACGACGTGATCCTGCTGCACGAGGACGGCTCGGAGCGCACCCGCTTCACCTTCCCGCGCCAGCGCCGCGGCCGCCGGCTCTGCCTCGCGGACTTCTTCCGCCCGGAGGAGTCCGGCGAGACCGATGTGATCGGCCTCCAGGTCGTCACCGTCGGATCGAGGATCGGCGCGGAGACCGCCAAGCTCTTCGAGGCCAACTCCTACCGCGACTACCTGGAGCTGCACGGACTCTCCGTCCAGCTCGCGGAGGCCCTGGCCGAGTACTGGCACGCCCGGGTCCGCTCCGAGCTCGGCTTCGCGGGCGAGGACCCCGCCGACGTCGAGGACATGTTCGCGCTCAAGTACCGGGGCGCGCGCTTCTCCCTCGGCTACGGGGCCTGCCCCGACCTGGAGGACCGGGCGAAGATCGCCGGCCTGCTCCGGCCCGAGCGGATCGGGGTCCACCTCTCCGAGGAGTTCCAGCTCCACCCCGAGCAGTCCACGGACGCGATCGTCATCCACCACCCCGAGGCGAAGTACTTCAACGCCCGGTAAGGCCGCGTTCCACGCGCCGTAGCACGACGAGCCGTACACTGGTCGGTCCAGTGCAGGCCGGTCGCTCTCCTTCGGGAATGGCGGCCGGCCTTCTCGTCCCTCATGAAAGGTGTGCCGGATGACCAGTACGATCCCCGTGTCACTGACCCGTACGGCCGAGGAAGCGGGCCTGCAGGCCGTCCTCCTCGACATGGACGGCACCCTGGTCGACACCGAGGGCTTCTGGTGGGACGCCGAGGTGGAGGTCTTCGCCGATCTGGGGCACCGTCTCGACGAGGCGTGGCGGGACGTGGTGGTCGGCGGCCCGATGACCCGCAGCGCGGGCTACCTGATGGACGTCACCGGCGCCGACGTCACCCTCGACGAACTCACCGTGCTGCTCAACGACCGCTTCGAGCAGCGCATCGCCCGCGGGGTCCCGCTGATGCCGGGCGCGCAGCGCCTGCTCGACGAGCTGGCGGCGCACGAGGTGCCCACCGCCCTCGTCTCCGCCTCGCACCGCCGGATCATCGACCGGGTCCTGGACTCCGTGGGCCGCCACCACTTCGCGCTCACCGTCGCGGGCGACGAGGTCACCCGCACCAAGCCGCACCCCGAGCCCTATCTCACCGCCGCACGCGGCTTCGGCGCCGACCCCCGGCTCTGCGCCGTCATCGAGGACACCGCGACCGGTGTGGCCGCCGCCGAGGCCGCCGGCTGCCGTGTGGTCGCCGTCCCCTCCGTCTCGCCGATCGCGCCCGCCGACGGCCGGGTCGTCGTCGGATCCCTCGAAGAGGTCGACCTCGCCTTCCTGCGAGGACTGGTCACCGGGGCGTCCTGACCCGTCGGTCAGGGCCGCCCGCCCCGCCCACTAAGGTCGTTCTCCCAGGTCCGCACGAGGGAGAACGACCACCATGAACCGCAAGACTCTGGTGCTGCCGGCCGTCGTCGGCCTGCTCGCGCCGCTGCTCGCCGCCTGCGGCGCGCCGGACGGCGGGGGAGAGGACGGCGGCAGCATCGTCGTCGGCACCACGGACCGGTTCGTCGCCCCGCAGGAGGCCCCGGCCCCGTTCGACCCCGCCGTGGCCGACGGCTCGGGTGCCCGCTCCGTGCTCCGGCAGACCCTCCAGACCCTCGTACGCCTGCCCGACGACGGTGGCGCGCCGGTCCCCGAGGCCGCCGAGAAGTGCGGCTTCACCGACACCGGGAGCGAGAGCTACCGGTGCACGCTGCGCCCCGGACTCACCTTCGCCGACGGCGGCGGGCTGACCGCCGAGGACGTCACGTACTCCATCCGGCGCGTGCTGCGGATCAGGACCCCCCACGGCCCCGCCGCGCTCCTCGACACCCTGGACACCGTCGAGGCCGTGAACGACCGCGAGGTCGTCTTCCACCTGCGCACCTCCGACGCGACCTTCCCCTACAAGCTCGCCACACCCACCGCGGGCATCGTCCCGCGCGGCAGCTACCCCGCGGACGCCCCGCGCGAGGGCTTCCAGGTGGACGGCTCCGGGCCGTACACCATGAAGCCCCAGGTGCGCGACGGCCGGGTCACGAAGATCGCCTTCACCCCGAACCCCCGCTACCGGGGGAGCCTGCGGATACGGAACGAGGGCGTCGAACTCGCCCTCTACCCCGACACCACCGCCCTGGGCCGGGCCTTCGACGCCGGACGCGTCGACCTGATGACCCGCACGCTCTCGCCCCAGCAGGCCCAGCGGCTGCGCGAGCGGACCGGTGGCGGCGTCGCACTGACCGAGATGTCCGGTCTCGCCATCGGCTACCTCGGCTTCGACACCGAGGACCCCGCCGTCCGGAACAAGGCCGTCCGCCGGGCCATGGCCCAGATCGTCGACCGCGACCGGATCACCGGCCAGGTCTACGGCTCGACCGCCGAACCGCTCTACTCGCTGATCCCCTCCGGCGTCACCGGACACACCAGCGCCTTCTTCGACGTCTACGGCGAACCCAGCGCGGACAAGGCGGCGGCGATGCTCAGGAAGGCGAAGATACCGACCCCGGTCCGGCTCACCCTGCACTACCCGACCGACCACGACGGCCCGGCCACCGCCGCCGAATTCCGGATGCTGCGGCAGCAGCTCAACGACAGCGGACTCTTCGACGTCACCGTCCGGGGCGTCCCGTGGGCCACCTACCGGGCCGCCCGGCTCCGCGGCGACTACGCCGTCTACGGCATGAGCCGCACCCCCGACTTCCCGGACCCGGACAACTTCACGGCCCCGTTCCTCGGCCCGGACAACGTCCTCGGCTCGCCCTACCGCTCCGCGGCCGCCGAGCGGCAGCTCATCCCGCAGTCGCGACGCGAGAGCGACCGCTCCGCCGCCACCACGATGTTCACCCGGCTCCAGGACATCGTCGCCCGGGACGTCCCCGTCCTCCCCCTCTGGCAGGCCAAGCAGTACGTCGCCGCCCGCGACGGCGTCACCGGCGCCGCCCGGAGCGTCGACTCCGGCTCCGCCCTGCGGCTCTGGGAGATCGGCCGGGACTGACCCACCGGCCCGGACACCGCCCCGGCCCCGGGACCCCGCCGGATCACTGGGCGCCGGGGCGCACCAGTCCGCTCTCGTACGCGTACACCGCGGCCTGCACCCGGTCGCGCAGCCCCAGCTTCGTCAGCACATGGCCCACATGCGTCTTGACCGTCGTCTCGCTGACGAAGAGGTCCGCGGCGATCTCCGCGTTCGACAGACCGCGCGCCACCAGCTTCAGGACCTCCACCTCGCGGTCCGTCAGCGTGTGCAGCGTGTCCGGAACCGGCTCCTCGCCGGACGGCAGATGATCCGCGTACTTGTCGAGCAGCCGGCGCGTGATGCTCGGCGCGAGCATCGCCTCGCCCGCCGCCACCACCCGGATCGCCTGCACCAGCTCATTGGCCGGCGCGTCCTTCAGCAGAAAGCCGCTGGCCCCGGCGCGCAGCGCCTCCACCACGTACTCGTCGAGGTCGAAGGTGGTCAGCACCAGAACCTTCGCCGGTCCGTCCCGGCCGGGCCCGGTGATCTGCCGGGTCGCCTCGACCCCGTCCATCCGCGGCATCCGGATGTCCATCAGCACCACATCGGGCTGCAGCGCCCGCACCTGGTCGAGTGCCTGGAGACCGTCACCGGCCTCGCCCACCACCGCCAGATCGCCCTCCGCCTCCAGAATCATCCGGAAGCCGGTGCGCAGCAGCGGCTGGTCGTCGACCAGCAGGACGCGGATCGCCACGGGATCTCCTCACTGCCCTTCAAGGGCCACAGGCCGTCCGGCCCCGGTGCGGACCGGGTCCATTCTGCCCTGGACATCCTGCGCCGCCTCGGCCGGGCGCACCGACAGCGGATACACCGGGGGAGTCCCGCCGAATTCCGGACAGAGCGCCTGGTGGTCGCACCAGCCGCACAGCTTCGTCGGCCGCGGCCGCCACTCGCCCGTCTCGGTGGCCAGCGCGATCGCGTCCCACAGCGCCAGCAGCTTGCGCTCCACCCGCTCCAGGTCCCCGATCACCGGGTCGTACGTCATCACGTCCCCGCTGCCCAGGTAGACCAGCTGGAGCCGGCGCGGCACCACGCCCTTCAGCCGCCAGATCACCAGCGCGTAGAACTTCATCTGGAACAGCGCGCCCTCCGCGTACTCCGGACGCGGCGCCTTCCCCGTCTTGTAGTCCACGATCCGGACCTCGCCCGTGGGCGCCACGTCGATCCGGTCGATCACCCCGCGCAGCCGCAGCCCCGACTCCAGCTCCGTCTCCACGAACAGCTCGCGCTCGGCGGGCTCCAGCCGCGTCGGGTCCTCCAGCGAGAACCAGCGCTCCACCAGCCGCTCCGCCTCCGACAGCCACCGGGCCAGCCGCTCGCCCCCGGCATCCTCCGCGAACAGCTCCGCCAGCTCCGGCCGCGACTCCAGCAGCCGGTCCCACTGGCCCGGGACCAGCGACGTCGCCCGGCCGGGCGTCCGCTCCGCGGCCGGATTGTCGAAGAGCCGCTCCAGCACCGCGTGCACCAGCGTCCCCCGGGTAGCCGCTTCACTGGGCTTCTCGGGCAGCCGGTCGATGACCCGGAAGCGGTACAGCAGCGGGCACTGCATGAAGTCGCTCGCCCGCGACGGCGAAAGGGACGAGGGCGGCTGGGAGGGCCGCGGCACTGAGGTCATGACGACGACCCTACGGCCCGCCACTGACATCAATCGGCATACCATCGACCACAGACCCTCGAACACTGCATCATCGTGCCGAAACGGCACCGACCGAAGGGACCTCGTGGACGAGAGCGGCGACAGCGGGCGGCCGCGGCCCGGCGCAGGGGGTACGGGCCCCGGCGACGGCCCCGGCAAGGGCGCACCCGGACACCGCGACGAGCCCGGGGGCGGCATCCTCATGGGCCGTCCCTTCGGCGTGCCCGTCTACGTGGCGCCCAGCTGGTTCCTCGTCGCGGCCCTGATCACCTGGGTCTTCGGCGGCCAGCTCGACCGGGTCCTGCCCGACCTCGGCGCCGCGCGCTATCTGGTCGCCCTCTTCTTCGCGATCGCCTTCTACGCCTCCGTGCTCGTCCACGAGCTGGCCCACACGGTCGTCGCGCTGCGCTACAAGCTCCCGGTCCGCCGCATCCAGCTCCAGTTCTTCGGCGGCGTCTCCGAGATCGAGAAGGAGACCGAGACCCCCGGCCGCGAATTCCTCCTGGCCTTCGTCGGCCCGCTGCTCTCCCTGGTCCTCGCCGGGGTCTTCTACGTCCCGATGAAGTTCGTCGAGGGCGGCACCGTGCCCGGCGTCCTGCTCGGCGGGCTGATGATCTCCAACCTCATCGTCGCCGCGTTCAACCTGCTGCCCGGCCTCCCGCTGGACGGCGGACGCATGCTCCGCGCCGTCGTCTGGAAGCTCACCGGCCGCCCCATGAGCGGCACCGTCGCCGCAGCCTGGGTCGGCCGCGCCCTCGCCGTCATCACCCTGGTCGGCCTGCCGCTGCTCACCCGCACCGACACCCTGGGCAACGGCAACCGCGACATCAGCGGCATGGACACGGTCACCGACGCCCTGCTCGCCGCGATCCTCGCCGCGATCATCTGGACCGGCGCCGGCAACAGCCTGCGCATGGCCCGGCTGCGCGAGCACCTGCCCGACCTGCGCGCCCGCACCCTGACCCGGCGGGCCGTCCCGGTCGAGGCCGCCACCCCGCTCTCCGAGGCCCTGCGCCGGGCCAACGAGGCCGGCGCCCGCGCCCTCGTCGTCGTCGACGCCACCGGCGAGCCCCAGGCCCTCGTCCGGGAGTCCGCCATCGTCGCCGTCCCCGAGCACCGCCGCCCCTGGGTCGCCGTCAGCGGCCTCGCCCAGGACCTCACCGAGGGCATGCGGGTCTCCGCCGAACTCGCCGGAGAGGCCCTGCTCGACCGCCTCAAGGCCAGCCCCGCCACCGAGTACCTGGTCGTCGAGGAGACCGGCGAGATCTACGGAGTGCTCTCCACCGCCGACGTCGAACGCGCCTTCGTCGCCGCCATGGCCCGCCCCGCCGCCTGACCCCCGCTCCCACGGGCCGGACGGGCGGACGGAGGCCCCGGAAACACCGGTACGCTGGTCACATGTCTGAACCGACCGGTGCCGCCCGCCGACGCGGGCCCTTCAAGGTCGGGGACCAGGTCCAGCTCACCGATCCCAAGGGACGCCACCACACCTTCACGCTCGAGGCCGGGAAGAACTTCCACACCCACAAGGGTTCCTTCCCCCACGACGAGCTGATCGGTGCCCCCGAGGGCAGTGTTGTCCGTACCACGGGAAACGTCGCCTACCTCGCGCTGCGCCCCCTGCTCCCCGACTACGTCCTGTCCATGCCCCGCGGCGCCGCCGTGGTCTACCCCAAGGACGCGGGGCAGATCCTGGCCTTCGCCGACATCTTCCCCGGCGCCCGCGTCGTGGAGGCCGGGGTCGGCTCCGGGGCGCTGTCCACCTTCCTGCTCCGCGCCATCGGTGAACAGGGCATGCTGCACTCCTACGAGCGCCGCGAGGACTTCGCCGAGATCGCCCGGCAGAACGTGGAGCGCTACTTCGGCAGCCCCCACCCCGCCTGGCAGCTCACGGTCGGCGACCTCCAGGACAACCTCTCGGAGACCGACGTCGACCGTGTCGTCCTGGACATGCTCGCCCCCTGGGAGTGCCTGGACGTCGTCTCCAAGGCACTGGTCCCCGGCGGCATCCTCTGCGCCTACGTGGCCACCACGACCCAGCTCTCCCGGACCGTGGAGTCCATCCGCGAGATCGGCTGCTTCGCGGAACCGCAGCCCTGGGAGTCGATGATCCGCAACTGGCACGTCGAGGGCCTGGCCGTCCGTCCGGACCACCGCATGATCGGGCACACCGGCTTCCTGGTCACCGCCCGCCGGCTGGCCGACGGAGTCACCGCCCCCGCCCGCCGCCGCCGCCCCTCCAAGGGCGCCTACGGCGAGGACTACGAGGGACCGGGCGCCGGGCGCGGCGGCTCCGACCGCGACTGAGCCCGCCCCCCCCATGTACCGGCGTCGTCGCCGGGATTCCGGACCGACCCGGGAACCCGGCGGCGGCGCCTCTTCGTTGCCCGTACGCGACCCCGCGCACGGGAGGGACGATCCCGGGAGCGACCCCACCGTTCCGCTGCCGTGTGAGGTGTGGCACGATGCTGGCCACCCCACCCGGCCGACGACGTCCCGCCGACAGAGCCGCCGCTTCCGGTATTCGGCTCCACAGGAACCACAGGAGACATCCCGCGTGCAGACCTCCGCGCTCCCGGACCTCGCGCACAACGACACCACCCCGCTGCACTGGGTGGCCACGGCGACCGCCATGGCCGCCGTCGTCGCGGCCGCCGGCCTGCTCCAGCCGGACTCCAGCGCCTCGGCCTCCACACCCCACCGCACCGCGGCCTCACACGCGGCCGCCCCGGCCGCCGCCCCCGACCCGGCCCGCGCCGCCTTCCCCCTGGACTGCGGTCAGGCGGGCTACACGGTCGCCAAGCAGGTTCCCGGCGACCTCGACGGCGACGAGCGCCCCGAGACCGTCGCGGTGGTCCACTGCGCGGCCGGATCGGGCACCCCGCCCAGCGGTGTCTACGTCCTCACCCCGGGCAAGGGGAACGGGGCCGCACCGAGGATCGTGGCGACCCTGGTGGACCCCGTACAGAAGATGAGCGTCGGCGACTTCGCGGTGCGCGACGGCGTCGTCGCCGCCACTCTGCTCGGCTACTCCTCGCCCGAGGTGCCCTCCTGCTGCCCCGACGAGCAGGAGAAGGTCACCTGGCAGTGGCAGAACGGCGCCTTCGTCCGCAGCAGCCAGTCCACCGATCCCGCGGACACCGGTATCTGACCCCCGCGCCCGCCGCCCCGCCCGGGGGCGGCCGTCAGGCGGCCTCGGGGCCGTAGACCTCGACCCTGTCCGAAACCCGACGTACGTGGATGCAGTCGCCCGGACACTCCTTGGCGGAGTCCACGACGTCCTGGAGCAGCGGCAGCGGGACCGGCGTCGTGGCCCCCGCGTCCTGGAGCAACTCGTCCTCCGCGCTCTTCACGTACGCGAGACCGTCGATGTCCAGCTCGAACACCTCGGGTGCGTACTGCACGCAGATCCCGTCCCCGGTGCACAGGTCCTGGTCGATCCAGACCTCCAGATCCTGCGTCTCGCCACCGTTGGGAGCGTCCTGCTGCACGGTCATTTCTCCTGCCGTTCCCTGCGTATCCGAACCAGAAAATGCCAGCCCTGACGGGTGTTGAACGCTTCGACGATACAACCGGCGGCTTTCCGATGTTGAAGGGTGGGTATTCCCCTGGGACGAGGGAGAGCGCAAGGGTGAAGATCGGACACACACCGCAGTGTTTGTGATCTAGGGGTTTCAATCATCACCCACCCAGGTAGGGTCAGGAAGCGTCCAGCTCCCTTTGGAGGAGGTGAGGACCGTGGCAGCCCACGACGACGACATCAACCGCGGCATCCGGCCCGGACGGGGGTCCGAAGACCCGGCCGGCCAGGTCGCCTATCTTGAGCAGGAAATCGCCGTCCTGCGACGTAAGCTCGCCGACTCTCCGCGTCATACGAGGATTCTCGAAGAGCGGATCGTCGAGTTGCAGACCAACCTCGCAGGCGTGTCCGCGCAGAACGAGCGGCTCGCCAACACGCTCCGCGAGGCCCGCGACCAGATCGTGGCCCTCAAGGAGGAGGTCGACCGGCTCGCACAGCCGCCGGCCGGTTTCGGTGTGTTCCTGCAGGCGAACGAGGACGGTACCTGCGACATCTTCACCGGGGGCCGCAAGCTCCGGGTGAACGTCAGCCCCAGCGTCGAACTGGACGAGCTCCGGCGCGGCCAGGAAGTCATGCTCAACGAAGCGCTCAACGTGGTCGACGCCATGGAGTTCGAGCGCGCCGGGGACATCGTCACCCTCAAGGAGATCTTGGAGGACGGCGAACGGGCCCTGGTGGTCGGGCACACCGACGAGGAACGGGTGGTGCGGCTCGCCGAGCCCCTGCTGGACATCACCATCCGTCCCGGCGACGCCCTCCTGCTCGAACCCCGCTCCGGCTACGTCTACGAGGTCGTTCCCAAGAGCGAGGTCGAGGAACTCGTCCTCGAAGAAGTCCCGGACATCGACTACGACAAGATCGGCGGACTCGGCGACCAGATCGAACTGATCCGGGACGCGGTCGAGCTGCCCTATCTCCACCCGGACCTCTTCAAGGAACACGAACTGCGGCCCCCGAAGGGCATCCTGCTGTACGGCCCGCCCGGCTGCGGCAAGACGCTCATCGCCAAGGCCGTCGCCAACTCCCTTGCCAAGAAGGTCGCCGAGGTCACCGGCCAGCCGGCCGGGAAGAGCTACTTCCTCAACATCAAGGGCCCCGAGCTCCTCAACAAGTACGTCGGCGAGACCGAGCGCCACATCCGCCTGGTCTTCCAGCGGGCCCGTGAGAAGGCGAGCGAAGGCACCCCCGTCATCGTCTTCTTCGACGAGATGGAGTCGCTCTTCCGCACCCGTGGTTCCGGTGTCAGCTCGGACGTGGAGAACACCATCGTCCCCCAGCTGCTCGCCGAGATCGACGGTGTCGAGGGCCTGGAGAACGTCATCGTCATCGGCGCCTCCAACCGCGAGGACATGATCGACCCCGCGATCCTGCGCCCCGGCCGCCTCGATGTGAAGATCAAGATCGAGCGTCCGGACGCCGAGGCGGCGAAGGACATCTTCGCGAAGTACCTCACCCCCTCGCTGCCGCTCCACGCGGACGACCTCGCCGAGCACACCGGCTCGAAGGAGGCCGCCGCCCACGCCATGATCCAGTCGGTCGTGGAGCGCATGTACACCGAGTCCGAGGAGAACCGCTTCCTCGAGGTGACGTACGCCAACGGCGACAAGGAGGTCCTGTACTTCAAGGACTTCAACTCCGGCGCGATGATCCAGAACATCGTCGACCGGGCCAAGAAGATGGCCATCAAGGCGTTCCTCGAAGAGGGCCAGAAGGGCCTTCGCGTCTCCCACCTCCTCCAGGCCTGCGTGGACGAGTTCAAGGAGAACGAGGACCTGCCCAACACGACCAACCCGGACGACTGGGCGCGGATCTCCGGCAAGAAGGGCGAGCGGATCGTCTTCATCCGCACGCTCGTCACCGGAAAGCAGGGCGCGGACACCGGCCGCTCCATCGACACGGTGGCCAACACCGGGCAGTACCTCTAGAAGGCGGACCGGCTGCGGATGCCCGGCAGGGTGTCCGCAGCCGGTTGCTTTCCGGACAGCTCCCGCGACACCGCAGGAATGACGTAATTGATCTCCCCACCAGCACAGAGGCGCTCTAGGCTCTGGCGTACCGCCCGGTCGGGCAGTGCGGGGACGGACGGACCGCGCACACACCGGAGAAGCAGCGGTACGTGAGCGTCGCCCCCGGAAGGGGAGCGCCGCCGGGCAAGGAGGGCCGCATGACCGTACGGCGAGTAATGGGCATCGAGACGGAGTACGGGATCTCCGTGCCCGGTCATCCCAACGCCAATGCCATGCTCACCTCGTCCCAGATCGTCAACGCCTACGCGGCGGCGATGCACCGGGCGCGGCGCGCTCGCTGGGACTTCGAGGAGGAGAATCCGCTGCGCGACGCGCGAGGCTTCGACCTCGCCCGCGAGACCGCCGACTCGAGCCAGCTCACGGACGAGGACATCGGCCTGGCCAATGTCATCCTCACCAACGGGGCGCGGCTCTACGTCGACCACGCACACCCCGAGTACAGCTCGCCGGAGATCACCAACCCCCGGGACGCGGTCCTGTGGGACAAGGCCGGCGAGCGGATCATGGCGGAGGCCGCCGAGCGCGCGGCCCAGCTGCCGGGCGCCCAGCCGATCCTCCTCTACAAGAACAACACCGACAACAAGGGCGCCTCGTACGGCACGCACGAGAACTACCTGATGAAGCGGGAGACGCCGTTCTCCGACATCGTGCGCCATCTGACGCCGTTCTTCGTCTCGCGGCAGGTCGTCACCGGCGCCGGACGGGTCGGAATCGGCCAGGACGGCCACGAGCACGGCTTCCAGATCAGCCAGCGTGCCGACTACTTCGAGGTCGAGGTGGGCCTGGAGACCACCCTCAAGCGCCCCATCATCAACACCCGCGACGAACCGCACTCCGACGCCGAGAAGTACCGCAGGCTCCACGTCATCATCGGCGACGCGAACCTCTCGGAGATCTCCACCTACCTCAAGCTGGGCACCACCTCGCTGGTCCTGTCCATGATCGAGGACGGCTTCATCAACGTCGACCTGGCCGTCGACCAGCCGGTCCGCACCCTGCACCAGGTCTCGCACGACCCCGGACTGCGGCAGCTGATCACGCTGCGCAGCGGCCGGACACTGACCGCGGTGCAGTTGCAGATGGAGTACTTCGAGCTGGCCCGCAAGTACGTCGAGGAGCGCTACGGCGCGGACGCCGACGAGCAGACCAAGGACGTGCTGACCCGCTGGGAGGACACCCTCAACCGGCTGGAGAACGATCCGATGAGCCTCTCCCGGGAGCTGGACTGGATCGCCAAGCGGGAGCTGATGGAGGGCTACCGCCGGCGCGACAGCCTGGACTGGGACGCGGCGCGGCTGCACCTGGTGGACCTCCAGTACGCCGACGTACGGGCCGAGAAGGGCCTGTACAACCGTCTGGTGGCCCGTGGCCGGATGAAGCGGCTCCTGGACGAGACCGAGGTCGACAGGGCCCGTACGGCCCCTCCGGACGACACCAGGGCGTATTTCCGCGGTCGCTGTCTGGAGCAGTACGCCGACGACGTGGCCGCGGCCTCCTGGGACTCGGTCATCTTCGACCTGCCGGGCCACGACTCCCTCCAGCGGGTTCCGACGATGGAGCCGCTGCGGGGCACCCGGGAGCACGTCAAGGCACTCCTGGACCGCTGCAGCACCGCTGAGGAGCTGGTCCAGGTGCTCTCGGGCGGCTGAAAGGACCGCCCGCTGGGAATCATTCCGATGACCTCCGGACGTTGAGACAAGTACCGGGCCAATGTCGGACCCTCTGGGTAGGGTCTGATCAAGTGCTTCGAACCGAGCGGGGTGAGCTACATGGCGACCAAGGACACCGGCGGCGGACAGCAGAAGGCGACGCGTTCCACCGAGGGCACCGAGGAGCAGGCGCAGGACGCGCAGGCATCCGAGGACCTCAAGGAGCGCCAGGAGAAGCTGAGCGACGACGTGGACGACGTCCTCGACGAGATCGACGACGTGCTCGAGTCCAACGCCGAGGATTTCGTTCGCTCGTTCGTACAAAAGGGTGGCGAGTAACAGGACGGGGCCCTCTCGGGCCGTCGGCGGTCGTGGGGGGGGGGGGGGGGGGGGGGGCCCCCCCCGCCCCCCCCCCCGGCCCCGGGGGCCCCCCCCCCCCCCCGCCGGGGCCCCCCCCCCCCCCCCCGGGGGGGGGGGGGGGGGGGGGGGTGGCCCCAAA
>NZ_JBVHKV010000014.1:0-242650 GCF_055559335.1 Streptomyces sp. NPDC024555 | reverse complement strand
CCAGTATCGGGGCGACCCTCCGCCTTGCGATCGCACGCACCAGACGCCGCCGAGCCCGCCCTGCGGGCGGACGGCGCTACTTTCCGGACACGCCCATGCGCCGCAGTGTCGCCCACCCCGGAAGGACCACGCACCCGCTTTACGGTCCGTCCAGGCGCGCCGTCACCGCGTCCAGCGTCGGCCACGGCGGACCCGCGCGCAGCACACGCAGAAGCTCCACCCCGAACCGCCTCCCCCCGGGGAACTGGTCGCCCGCCTCCCAGCGCCACGCGGCCACCATCGCGATCACGAGCTGCCGGCACACGTCCAGCAGTCCCTGGTCGATACCCGGGTAGTGCGCGCACACTGCCGCGGGGACATGGGCGAGATCGAACTCGACGGGACCGCGACAGCAGGTCTCCAGGTCGATGAACAGCGGCCCGTTCTCCGTGTTCAGAATGTTCCCCGGATGCGGTTCACCGTGCAGCAGCTGCTCCACCGCCCCGAATCCGTCGACCGCGCGCCGCAGTTCGCCCAGCCTGCCGCTCAGGAACGCGCGATCCGCCCCGGCCAGCTCCGGCGAACGCACCGGGTCCGCGACAACGGCCTGCGCCTCCGTGATCCGGTCCCTGAAACTCGGGCCGGGCACATCGACCGTACGCATCCCGGCGTGCAACCGCTCCAGCGCCCCGGCGAAGTCCGCCGGCGGGGTACGGGGGGCCACCGGCTCGTGGTAGGTCCACAGCGTCACCGCGAAGCCGTCGCGCCGGTACACACCGGGATCGACGCGCGGCTCCAGGGCGCACATGGGGCTTCCCGCCCGGACGAGCCGCCGGGCGAGCCGGACTTCGAACTCGGCGACCTCCTGGCCCACCGGTGCGACCCGGGCGAAGACGTCGCACGGCCTCAGGCGCAGTGCCAGCTTGTTCGAGTTGTGGAGGACGACGGCGTCGTCGGCCGCCAGCCCGAGTGATGAGGCGATCGAGAGCGCGGCCGCGATCGCACGCGTGACGTCTGTCGTATCCACCCCGGAATCCTGGCACAGCCGGACGCCGGCCGGGCCGGGGCGGCGTCCGGCCGGGCCGGGGGAGAAGGATCAGCCGGCCGACTCGCCCGCGTGCGGGCTCAGGGCCCCCGCGCCGACCAGGACGAAGAGCAGGATGCCGAGGGCGATGCGGTAGATGACGAAGGGCATGAAGCTCTTGGTGGTGATGAACTTCATGAACCACGCGATGACCGCGTAGCCGACGCCGAACGCGATGAGGGTGGCGAAGATCGTCGGCGGCCAGGAGACATGGCCCTCGCCCGCGTCCTTCAGCTCGAAGACGCCCGAGGCGAGGACGGCGGGGATGGCGAGGAGGAAGGAGTAACGGGCCGCCGCCTCGCGGGTGTAGCCCATCAGGAGACCACCGCTGATGGTGGCGCCGGAGCGGGAGACGCCGGGGATCAGGGCCATCGCCTGGCAGAAGCCGTAGATCAGACCGTCCCTGACGCCGAGTTCCCGCAGGGACTTGCGCTCCTTGATCGCCCGGTGCTTGCCGCCGGTCTCGTCGCGGGCGGCCAGACGGTCCGCGATCCCGAGGACGATGCCCATCACGATGAGGGTGGTGGCGATGAGCCGCAGATCGCGGAACGGGCCCTCGATCTGGTCCTTCAGCGTGATGCCGAGGACGCCGATCGGGATGGAGCCGACGATGACGAGCCAGCCCATCTGGGCGTCGTGGTCACCGCGCATCGAACGGTCCGTCAGGGACCGGAACCAGGCGGAGACGATCCGGACGATGTCCTTGCGGAAGTAGATGAGGACCGCGGCCTCCGTGCCGATCTGGGTGATCGCGGTGAAGGCGGCACCCGGGTCGTGCCAGCCGGCGAACGCGGCGGTGAGCCGCAGGTGCGCGCTGGAGGAGATCGGAAGGAACTCGGTCAGTCCTTGAACGAGGCCGAGGACGAACGATTCGAACCAGCTCATGGGGCTTGGGCCATCCCGGAGAGATCATGCATCGGCCGGGGCGGGGTGCCGTCGGCTGCGTGCGGATTGCGGTCGTGCGATGACAGGGCCGCACCGGGCCCGGAGATCGTCGGTCGGTCGCGGGCAGCGTATCGCCCCCGGATGAACACGGTGACGACTGCCCCCGCGCAGCCGCACCGACGCGGCCGCCGCCCGGCTACTCCCCGCCCAGCCGGTGGCGCCGCCGCCACGCGACCACCGCGCCGCCCGCGCCCGTGAGCACGATGAAGCCCATCGCGGCGAGGAAGGCGGGCGAGGTGGGGGAGGCGGCCTCGCTGCCCGCGATCACGTACGCGGCCGTGTTCGGGATCGAGCCGAGACCGGTCGCGATCAGGAACGGCGGATAGCCCATGCGGGAGACCGCCGCGCAGTAGTTGGCCGCCGCGAACGGCACCCCGGGGAAGAGGCGCAGCGCGAGCATCGACCGGAAGCCGTGCCGGCTGAGCTGGCCGTCCGCCGCCCGCATCCAGCGCCCGCGCAGCAGCGTCCGCAGGGCGTCCTGGCCCAGGACCCGGCCGAGCATGAACGAGATCCCCGCGCCCAGCACCGTGCCCGCCAGCGCGGCCACCAGTCCCGACTGCGCACCGAAGAGCGCTCCGGCCGCGATGTTGAGCACCGGCCTGGGCACGAAGGCCACCGTGCAGACGCCGTACGCCAGCGCGAACAGCGCCGCCGCGGCCGCGCCGCCGCTCACCTGGGCCGGCGGGCCCGCGACCAGCAGACGCTGGGGTTCGAGGAGCAGCATGGTGGCCGCGGCGCCCACCAGGACCGCCACGAGCAGGGAGAACCGGGACCAGGGCGAGAGCAGCACCCGCGTGCAGCGCACGGCGAAGCCACCGGTGGGACGGGTGGCGGGGACGTGGTCGAGCATTCGGGGAGAGTAACCGACACGCGCGTGTGATCGCCGTAATGTGACCGTGATGAGCCAGGGAGCCGAATCGCACGGGGCGACGTCCGGTACGGGCACCGCCGGGGGCCGGGGCCGCGCTGCCCCGCCCTCCGCCGCCGTGCCCGTACCGCCCGACCCGCCCCCGAGCCCGCTCGCGGACACCCTGCTGGCCCGGCTGACCGAGCGCTACCCCACGGCCGCCGACCCCGAGCGGGCCCGGTCCGGCGCCGCGTACCTGAAGCATGTGGCTCCGTTCCTCGGCATCCCCATGCCCGAGCGCCGCGCGCTGTCCCGGACCGTCGTCGCGGGCACGCCGCGCCCCGACGAGCAGGACTGCGTGGCCGTGGCGCTGCGCTGCTGGGCGCTGCCCGAGCGGGAGTACCACTACTTCGCCGTCGACTACCTGCGCCGCCATGTCGGACGCTGCTCGTCGGCGTTCGTACCGGTGCTGCGGCACCTGGTCTCCACGGTGCCGTGGTGGGACACGGTCGACGCCCTGGCCGCCCATGTCGCGGGCCCCCTCGTCGCCGCCGATCCGGAACAGGCGCGGACGATGGACGCGTGGATCGAGGACGGTGACCTCTGGGTCGTCCGCACCGCGCTGCTGCACCAGCTCCGCTTCAGGGAGGCCACCGACGCCCGGCGGCTCTTCGCGTACTGCCTGCGCCGGGCCGGCCACCCCGACTTCTTCGTCCGCAAGGCGATCGGCTGGAGTCTGCGGGAGTACGCCAAGACCGATCCGGAGGCCGTACGGGACTTCGTCGACGCCCACCGCGACCGGCTGGCTCCCCTGTCGGTGCGCGAGGCGACCAAGCACCTCTGACCGGAGGCGCGCCCCTTCCGTCGCTCCTGTCACGCCCGTCCCGCAGGTTCCAACTCCGGTACGGGCGCCGTAAATCATTCGACGGGCCGCGGCCGGTCCGCGATGATCGAGCCATGTTCCGGTACGCCTTCCTCGCAGCGCAGTCCGCAGTCGCGGACGCGCCGAAGGCTGCCGTGAGCCCTCTCGCAGCAGATGTCGCGGCAGCGTGCACCGCTGTCGCCGCGCCCCTCGGCGGCGCCCGAAGCTGACCCTCCCCCGATCGTCCGGCGGACCCCGCGTGGGGAGGGTCGGCCGGCCCCGGGGTCCTCTCACCTCAGCTTCGCACCCAAGGAATGAACCATGCCCAAGACGGCATACGTGCGCACCAAGCCCCACCTCAACATCGGCACCATGGGCCACGTCGACCACGGCAAGACCACGCTGACCGCCGCCATCACCAAGGTCCTCAGCGACCGCGGCAGCGGCACCTTCGTCCCCTTCGACCGCATCGACCGCGCGCCCGAGGAGGCGCAGCGCGGCATCACCATCAACATCGCGCACGTCGAGTACGAGACGGGCACCCGGCACTACGCCCACGTCGACATGCCCGGCCACGCCGACTACATCAAGAACATGGTCACCGGCGCCGCCCAGCTCGACGGGGCGATCCTCGTCGTCTCGGCGCTCGACGGGATCATGCCGCAGACCGCGGAGCACGTGCTGCTCGCCCGCCAAGTGGGCGTCGACCACATCGTGGTGGCGCTGAACAAGGCCGACGTGGGCGACCCCGAACTGACCGACCTGGTCGAGCTGGAGGTGCGCGAACTGCTCACCGCCCACGGCTACGGCGGCGACGCCGTCCCCGTCGTGCGGGTGTCGGGCCTGCGGGCGTTGGAGGGCGACCCGCGCTGGACCGACGCGGTCGAGGCGCTGCTGGACGCCGTCGACACGTACGTACCGATGCCGGTGCGCTACACCGATGCCCCGTTCCTGCTCTCCGTGGAGAACGTCCTGACCATCACCGGCCGGGGCACCGTCGTCACCGGCGCCGTGGAGCGCGGCACGGTGCGCGTCGGCGACCGCGTCTCGGTGCTCGGCCCGGACATCGAGACGGTCGTCACCGGTCTGGAGACCTTCGGCAAGCCGATGGAGTCCGCCGAGGCCGGCGACAACGTCGCGCTGCTGCTGCGCGGTGTCGAGCGCGACCGCGTCCGGCGCGGCCACGTCGTCGCGGCGCCCGGCAGCGTCACCCCGAGCCGGCGCTTCACCGCGCAGGTGTACGTCCTGTCGGGGAGCGAGGGCGGCCGCACCACCCCGGTCACCACCGGGTACCGACCGCAGTTCTACATCCGCACCGCGGACGTCGTCGGTGACGTCGACCTCGGCGGCGCGGCCGTGGCGCGGCCCGGTGAGACGGTCACCATGACCGTCGAGCTGGGCCGGGACGTGCCCCTGGAGTCCGGCCTCGGCTTCGCGATCCGCGAGGGCGGGCGGACCGTCGGGGCCGGCACGGTCACCGAAGTGCTCTGACCGGCACGGGCACACCGGGCCCGTCTCCCGGATCCACGGGAGGCGGGCCCGGCACCCGCGTCCGGTCGCCGGCGCGGTCCGGACCCGTACGTTCCAAGCCTCACAATGGGGGAGTGAACGAGTCGATACCGGTGATCCGCGACGTGGACCACGGAACCGCCAGGCTGCTCCCCGACGTGGACCGGGAGCGCGCCTGGCTGCTCACGGTCGACGGTGCTCCCCAGTCGTACGTCGACCTGGACGCGCCCGAGCACGTGGAGTTCGAGTACGCGCGACGGCTGGCCCATGTGCTGGACTGCGCGGCGGAGCCCGGCGCACCGCTCGACGTCCTGCACCTGGGCGGCGGGGCGCTCACCCTGCCCCGCTACACCGCCACCACCCGGCCGGGCTCGCGGCAGGAGGTCGCGGAGGCGGACCGCGCCCTGCTCGACCTGGTCACCGCACACCTTCCGCTGCCCGACGGGGCGGGGATCACCGTGCGCGCCGAGGACGCCCGCGCCCGGCTGGAGGCGACCGCGCCCGGCTCGGTGGACGTGGTCGTGGCCGACGTCTTCGGCGGTTCGCGGGTTCCCGCCCACCTCACCACGGTGCCCTACGCGCGGGCCGCCGCCCGTGCCCTGCGCCCCGACGGGATCTACACCGCCAACCTGGCGGACGCGGCGCCGTTCACCTTCCTGCGCTCGCAGCTGGCCACCTTCGCGACCGTCTTCCCCGAGCTGGCCCTGATCGCCGAACCGGCGGTGCTGCGCGGCCGGCGCTTCGGCAACGTGGTGCTCGTGGCCTCCCGGGCGCCCGTCGACACGGACGCCCTGATCCGGCGCTGTGCCGCCGACGCGTTCCCCGCGAGGGTCGCGCACGGGGACGCGCTGACCCCGTTCCTCAGGGGCGGCCGGCCGGTCGGCGACGAGGAGGCCGTCGCCTCACCCGAGCCGCCCGACGGCGCCTTCGGCATCGGCTGACGCGGGGACGTCCCCGCCCTCGGCCGCGGTGGCGGACGTCCTGCGCGTCAGGTTCCGTACATCGGGCACGAGCAGCACCAGCGCGGTCACCAGGACGATGAGCCCGGCGCAGCCCCACAGCGCCCGGCTGCGGCCGATCAGGGACTCGGCCGGGCCGGCGAGGGCGGTGGCCAGCGGGACCATGGCCACCGAGCCGAACCAGTCGTAGGCCGAGACCCGGGACAGCTTCTCCTCGGGGATCTCCTGGTGCATGGCCGTCATCCACGAGACGCCGAACACCTCGATGGCCGTGCCGCTGACGAACATCACCACGCACAGTCCCGTCACCGACAGCGGCACGGCCAGCCCCGCCGACGGCAGCGCCAGCGGGAAGACGCAGAGCGTGCCGGCCAGCAGCATCCGGCGCGGTCTCCACCGCGTCATCAGCAGCCCCCCGGCCAGTGTGCCGACGCCGAAGGCGGCGAGCGCGAAGCCCCAGGGGCGGGCGCCGCCCAGTTCGTCCCGGGCGACCAGCGGCCCGTACACCGCCTCGGCCGCCCCGACGGCCGCGACGACCACGGAGAACTGCGCCACGACGGCCCAGAGCCAGGGCCGTCCGACGAACTCCTGCCATCCGTCGCGGAGATCGGCCAGCAGCCCCGATCCCGGTGCGCGCTCCGGGATGTGGCTGACGTCGAGGAAGGCGCGCAGCGCACCGGCCACGGCGAAGACCGCCGCGTCCACGGCCAGCACCCAGCCGGGATCCATCGCGGCGATCATGGCGCCGCCGAGCGCCGCGCCGCCGATCGTCGCGCCCTGGGTCGCCATGCGGAACAGGGCGAAGGCGCGGGCGGCCGACTCCGTCCCCACGCTGGACATCAGCATGCCCTCGGCGGCGGGGCTGAAGAAGGCCTGCCCGGTGCCGCACAGCGCGGTCAGCAGCATCATCTGCCACAGCTGCGGATCGCCGGCCAGCACCAGCCAGGCGAACACGGCCTGGGAGACGCAGTTCAGCGTGTTGGCCGCGACCATCACCCGGTGGCGCGGCAGCCGGTCGGCCACCGCCCCGCCGATGAGCAGGAACAGGACCAGCGGCACGGTCCGTGCGGCGGCGACCAGACCGACGTCCCCTCCGTCACCGCCCGCCTGCAGAACCGCGAACGCCGCCGCGATCAGCGCGCCATGGGTACCCAGGCCCGTGATGATCGCGGCGGCGGTCAGCAGCCGGTAGTTGCGGCCCGCCGGGGTGGGGCGGTCCTTCGGGGGTGCGGAGGAGAGGGCGTCGGTCACCCAGGGACTATCGCCGCAGCGGCCCCGCCGTGCCAAACCCGTTTCCGTCCGAGGCGTCCGTTCCGCCAGGTCAGGACTCGGTGATCTTCACCAGCCGGACGGTGCTGAGGATCTTCTGGATGGTGTCCTCGGGAAGCTCGTCCGGCACTCCGGCCGCGGCGTACAGCACCCAGGAGGAGAAGGCGCCCTTGCTGTTCTTGAAGGTGAACGCGATGGTCTTGCCGTCGCTGTCGCACTTCTTCTTCTTGGTGACGTTCGGGGCGGTGGCGGTGACCAGGCTGCCCGTCAGACCCGACTTGGTGGTGTACTGCTTGGCCTTGCTGATCTTGATGGTCTTCTTGGGCATGTGCTGCGCGTACGCCGCCCAGGCCCAGGTGCCCGCCTCGTTCCGGGCGTTCACGGCGGCGTCCGTGGCGCCTTCCGCACCGCGCGTACCGGTGCCGGCCAGGCTGTAGTTCTCCTTGACCCCGTCCTTGTCGTGGTCGTCGACGCACCACTTGTCCTTGAGGTCCGCCGGGGCGGAGAACCCGATCAGCGGCGAGCCGTCGCCCTTCGCGTCGTCCTCGAAGTACGAGAACGTACCGGGGGACGAGACCTCCCAGTCGCCGGGCACGTCGAACTGCGTGCCCCACTTGGGGTTGGTCACGACCTTCCAGCCGGGGATGACCGGCTTGGGGTCGGCGTCGTCACCGCGCGGGTTCGCCTCGGACGGGGACGCGGACTCGGAGGGCTTGGCCGGTGCGGACGACTTCGTGTCGTCGGCGACGTTCTTGCCGTCCTTGTCGTCGTCCTTGCCGAGCACGACGACGCCCGTGACCGCCGCGGCCACGACGACCGCGGTCGCCGCGACGATGGCGATGACGGTGGTCTTCTTCTTGTCGTTGCCGGGCTGCGGAGCACCGGGCGGACCGGGCACCGCGTACTGCGGGACGGTCGGCTGCTGGTACGGGTTCGGCTGGGCGTAACCGGGCTGGCCCGGCTGCCCCGCCTGCGGGTACCCGCCCGGCTGTCCGGGCTGCCCCGGCTGGCCCTGCTGCGGATAGCCGTACCCGGGCTGCTGGTACGGATTCGGCTGCTGGTACCCCGGCTGCTGGTACGGATTCTGACTCTGGTCCTGCGGGTTCTGCTCGCCCCCGGGCGGCTGCTGTCCTGGCCACATGGCCAGTAACGATAGAGGGGCGTCGGCCGGGGTGCTACGCCCGCCCCCGTGTGCGGTCCGTGAAGGACGGGAGCCGGGCGCGGAACGCGACCGTGAAGCCATGACCAAAACGCACTACCCGTGAGTAACATCGGGCCCATGAGCGCTGAACAGATGACTGCCGGCGAGATGCTCGCCGCGACCGTGCCCATGGTCCGGACCCTCAACCTGGAGTTCCTGGAGACCACCGCCGAACGCGCGGTGATCCGCATGCCCGACCAGGGCGACTTCCACAACCACCTCGGCGGGCCGCACGCCGGCGCCATGTTCACGCTGGCCGAGTCGGCGAGCGGCGCCATCGTCATCGCGGCGTTCGGCGACCAGCTGGGCCGGGCCGTCCCGCTCGCCGTCAGCGCCGAGATCGGCTACAGGAAGCTCGCCATGGGCGAGGTCACGGCGACCGCCACGCTGGGCCGCCCCGCCGCCGAGGTCGTGGCCGAACTCGACGCGGGCACCCGGCCCGAATTCCCGGTGAAGATCGAGATACGCCGCGCGGACGGCGCGGTGACCGGCGAGATGACCGTGGTCTGGACGCTGCGCCCGAACTCCTGATCCGGCCCGCCCCACCGGGGCCGCCCGGTGCCCTCGCGGGCACGGGGCGGCCCTTCGCGCTGTCCGGGGCCGACGGGCGCCGGGTAGGCTTCCCGCCGTGCGCCGAGGAGTTGTCCGGCGGGCGCCCAGGACATCACTACGGAGGAACCGGCGTTGCACATCCAGGAGTGGCTGGAGACCGTCCCCGCGATCAGCGTCTACCTCCTGGTGGGCGTCGTCATCGGACTGGAGAGCCTCGGCATTCCGCTGCCGGGCGAGATCGTGCTGGTCAGCGCGGCGCTCCTGGCCTCGGGACACGACGGCATCAACCCGTGGATCCTGGGTGCCTGCGCCACGGCGGGCGCGGTGATCGGCGACTCGATCGGTTACGCGATCGGGCGCAGGGGCGGACGGCCGCTGCTGGCCTGGCTCGGCGGGAAGTTCCCCCGGCACTTCGGCGAGAGCCAGATCGCCCTGGCGGAGCGCTCCTTCCAGAAGTGGGGCATGTGGGCCGTCTTCTTCGGACGCTTCGTCGCCCTGCTGCGCATCTTCGCCGGACCGCTCGCCGGTGTGCTGCACATGCCCTACTGGAAGTTCCTCGTCGCCAACGTGCTCGGCGGCATCGCCTGGGCCGGCGGCACGACGGCGGTCATCTACTACGTGGGCGTGGTCGCCGAGGCCTGGCTCAAGCGCTTCTCGTACCTGGGCCTCGGCCTCGCCGTCCTCATCGGCCTCGCCTCGATGCTGATCATCAAGAACCGGGCCAAGAAGGCGGCTGCCCACTCCTCGGCCGAACCGGCGCCCGAGCCGGGCGTGCTGCCGGTCGCCGACTGACGGAGGAGCGGGGGCGGGGCGAGCGGCCCCGGCCTCCCCGGCCCGGCGCCGCTCAGTCCTCGTGCGCCGCGCGGTGCGCCTTGGCCAGCTCGACGTAACCGACGGCGTTGAAGCGGACGCCCTCCAGCTCCTCCTCGGTCAGCTGCCGCTTCACCTTGGCGGGGACCCCCGCGACCAGCGAGCCCGGCGGGACGTTCATTCCCTGCGGGACGAGGGCCTGCGCCGCGACCAGTGAACCGGCGCCGATGTGCGCGCCGTTGAGCACGGTGGCGCCCATGCCGATCAGGACGTCGTCCTCGATGGTGCAGCCGTGCAGGACCGCGTTGTGCCCGACGGAGACGCGCTCGCCGACGGTGACGGTGAAGCCGGGGTCGACGTGCACGCTGCAGTTGTCCTGGATGTTGGAGTCCGCCCCGATCACGATGGGGCCGCAGTCCGCGCGCAGCACCGCCTGGTACCAGAGGCTGGAACCGGCGGCCATGGTGACGTCGCCGATGGCGACCGAGGTCGGTGCGGTGAAGGCGGCCGGATCGATCACCGGTTCCTTGCCGCCCATGGCCGTGATCAACGCCTTGTCCGCCATCGCGCGTTCCTCCTCGTCGCGGTGCCGGTACCGCGACGAGGCGGACCCGGCGGAGCGGTCCCGCCCCGCACGACCGTAAGCGACGCGGGGCCCCCGTCGGTGGACGGTGGGGTGAAGATCACAGGTGGGAGCGGTGATGGGCCGCGGACCCGCCGTCTACCGTGAGCGGGTGCCGAAGAACAGAAACACGTTCTCCTCCCTGACCGCCTGGCGGCGGCGTGCCGCGGCCGCGGCGGTCCACCGCTGCTGGCGCTGGGTGCGCGAGACGGGCGCGGTCACGGCGGCACACCCCGGAGGGCTCCGCTTCCGCCGGATCGGCGAGGGGACCCGGCTGGCCTTCCCCCAGGGGACCGTCTTCGGCGAGCCGTGGATCGAGCTGGGCGCGCACTGCGTCATCGGCGAACAGGTCACCCTCACGGCGGGCCTCATGCCCGACCTGGACCTCGGACCGGAGGCCATCCTCACGCTGGGCGACGGCGTGGTGCTGGGGCGCGGCAGCCATGTCGTCGCGGACACCACGGTGACGATCGGCGCGGACACGTACTGCGGACCGTACGTCTACATCACCTCGACCAACCACAGTTACGACGATCCGGCGCAGCCCGTCGGCAAGCAGTGGCCGCGGATGGACCCGGTGTCCATCGGGCCCGGCTGCTGGATCGGGACCGGCGCGGTGATCCTCCCCGGCGCGCGGCTCGGGCGGAACGTGGTCGTCGCCGCCGGTGCGGTGGTGCGCGGCGACGTGCCCGACCACGCGGTGGTGGCCGGGGCCCCGGCCCGTGTCGTACGGAGCTGGGACGAGGAGCGGGGCTGGCAGCCGCCCCTGCGCACCCCCGCCCCGGTGCCGATCCCGGAGGGGATCACCCCCGAGCAGTTGCTGGCCGTGGCGGAACTGGACGAGGACTGAGCGGTGTCCGGGCCGTCACCCGGTGGCGAGCAGCACGGTGCCCAGGAGGGCGAGTCCCGCGCCGGCGGCCTGGACCCCGCGCAGCCGTTCGCCGAGGACGCCGCGTGCGGCGAGGGCCGTGACGACGGGGTAGAGCGAGGCCAGCACCGCGGCGACGGTGACCGGTCCGTGCTGGGCGGCCATCGCGTAGGTGCCGTTGGCCGCGACATCGGCGAGCCCCACGAAGGCCAGGGCCGGCAGGGCCGCGGTCACCGCCCGCGCCCCGCCCTCCTCGGGAAGCGCGCGGGCGCCCCGCCGCACCGAGGCGTACAGGGCCGCGCCGCCCACCGCGACATTGGTGACCCGCTGGACGAAGAGGGCCAGGAACAGCCCCGTCACCGTGGTGGAGGCCTCCGCGATCAGCGCCATCACCGCTCCGAACCCGAACGCCGCCAGCAGCGTCAGCAGCACGGCCTGCCGCTGTACCGGCGCCCCGCGCAACTGCGGTCCGCCGGCCATCACGATGCCGGCCACCGCCACGGCCACCCCGGCGCACTGGAGCAGTCCCGGCCGCTCGCCGACCACCAGCCCCACACCGACCGGCACCGCGACCCCCAGCGAACCGAGCGGGGAGACCACCCCCATCGGGCCGAGCGCCAGCGCCTTGTAGAAGCTCAGCATCGCGACGGGGCCGACCGCGCCGGCCGCGACGGCGAACCAGAGCCGCCCGCCCGCCTCGCTCCAGCCACCGGTCGCGACCACGACCGTCCCGAGCACGACGGCCGCGATGATCTGCGAGACCACCACCACGGTGAGCGCGGGCGTGCGCCGCGTCAGCAGCCCGCCCCCGAAGTCGGCCAGACCCCACAGGAGGCTCGTGGCCAGGGCGAACAGTGCGGTCATGAGGGCGCCTCGCAGTACAGTGCGGTGAACGACGGGAACGATGCGGTGAACGGTGGGAACGATGGGGTGCACGTCACCGTAGTGCACTTCATTGGACTGCGTCATCCAAGATATTGGACGGAATGTGACTGATCTCGACCAGTTGACCCAGTCCCTCGCGCGCAACCTCAAGCGCTGGCGCGGCGAGCGGGGCTTCACCCTGGACGCGCTGGCGGCCCGTGCCGGGGTCAGCCGCGGGATGATCATCCAGATCGAACAGGCCCGCACCAATCCCAGCGTCGGCACCACGGTCAAGCTCGCCGACGCGCTCGGGGTGAGCATCACGACCCTGCTCGACTACGAGCAGGGCTCCCCGGTCCGCCTGGTTCCCGAGGCCCAGGCCGTCCGCCTCTGGTCCACGGAGGCCGGCAGCTCCACCACGCTCCTCGTGGGCACGGAGGCCCGGGGCCCGCTGGAGCTGTGGTTCTGGCGCCTCGCGCCGGGCGACGCCAGCCGCTCGGACCCCCATCCCGAGGGCACCGTCGAGCTGATCCACGTCACCGCGGGCGAACTCACCCTCGTCGTGGGCGACGCCGCCTTCGCGGTGCCCGCCGGCACCTCCGCCACCTTCGAGGCCCACCACCCGCACGCCTACCGCAACGACGGCACGGAACCCATGGAGGCCACCATGGCGGTGTCGATCCCCCCGGTCAGATAGCCCCCGGGCCTCGCCCGACCCGGATGCCGAGACGCCCAACCGGCCTCCCGGGGGCGGCTGTTAGTGTGGGCCGCATGCGCGCACCCATCGGCTCCTTCGAGGACGCCAGCCCCGCCGTCGACCGCCTCGGACTCCTCACCGCCCCGGTCGCCGCGGCCGTACGCGAGGGCTGGGGCGGTGTGCCCGCCGACCAGATCATCCATGTGGACACGGACCCCGCCATCGCCGACACGGCCGTCTTCGTCGAACACCACGGTGCCGACCTCCTGGACCGCTCGGCCAACTGCATCGTCGTCCGCGCCAAGCGCGGCGGCGAGACCACCCTCGCCGCCTGCCTCGTCCTCTCCCGCTCCCGCGTCGACGTCAACGGCGCCGCCCGCAAGCACCTCGGCGCCCGCAAGGTCCAGTTCGCCCCCATGGACACCGCCATCGCGGAAACCGGCATGGAGTACGGCGGCGTCACCCCCGTCGGACTCCCCGCCGCCTGGCCCCTCCTCATCGACCCCGCCGTCGCCGACGAGGACTGGATCCTCGTCGGCAGCGGAAGCCGCCGCGGAAAGCTCATCCTCCCGGGCAAGGCGCTGGCGGCACTGCCGGGGGCCGTGGTGGTCGAGGGACTGGGGATCTGACCGAATCTGATCCGGAAGCCGAGGGAATTCATGCATCATGAGGGCCTCGGGGCCCGGCTTGGGGGAAGCTGAGGCGCGCGCGTACTCAAGGCACGTTTTGCACCCCTTGCGCGTGTTCCGGTGGCGAAATGTAACGAACTGCCTTATTTATAAGGAAAGCTAGGGGTGTCCGTTCATGTATCCGCACCGTGATGCGTGGACCCTGGAGGCCCTCGACAGGAAGACTGAAGGGCGCTATGAAAACTGAACTCGTCTCGGCGGCCGTCCGGCCGGGGGTCTCTCCCCGTGGCCAGGCCGCGCCTCGGGTGTCGCTCGCCCAGCGAGCCGCCGTGCAGGGCACCGGGGGTCTACCCGCATCGATCAGCCGGTTGTTGCCGGCTGGCGCCGGGACGAGTCCCTTGGTGATCGCGGCCTTCCAGTCCTCGGTCTGAACGGTCGGAGACACCCCCCTTCCATGGACCGGCCACCGGCTTCTTTGAGCCAATTCGTGCTGAAGATGCACAGCCGCTGTGACCTCGCGTGCGATCACTGCTACGTGTACGAGCACGCGGACACGAGTTGGCGGGGCCGGCCCCGGGCGGTGACGAGGGAGATCCTGGCCGGGGCGGCGCACCGTATCGCGGAGCACGCCCTGGCCCACGGACTTCCCGTCGTCCGCGTGGTGCTGCACGGCGGGGAGCCCCTCCTCGCCGGCCCCGACCGGATCCGGTGGGCGGCCGAGGAGCTGACCGGCGCGCTGGCCGGGATCAGCGTGCTCGACCTGCGTATCCATACCAACGGAGTGCTGCTCAGCGAGAAGTTCTGCGACCTCTTCGTCGAGTTGGGTGTCAAGGTCGGTGTGTCGCTGGACGGCGACAAGGCGTCGAACGACCGGCACCGCCGCTACGCCGACGGACGCAGCAGCCACCCCCAGGTGCTGCGTGCCGTCGCACTGCTCAACCGGCCCGGATACCGGCGCCTGTTCGCCGGGCTGCTCTGCACCATCGACGTCGAGAACGATCCGGTCGCCGTCTACGACGCCCTGGTCGCCCTCGACCCGCCCCGCATCGACTTCCTGCTCCCGCACGCCACCTGGGACGTGCCCCCGCCCCGCCCGCACGGTTCCGCGACGCCGTACGCGGACTGGCTGGACGCGGTCTACCGGCGCTGGGACGCGGCCGGCCGGCCGGTTCCGGTGCGGATCTTCGATTCCGTCCTGCGCACCCTGCGCGGCGAGAGCAGTCTCACCGAGTCGCTGGGCCTGACACCGGCCGACCTCGTCGTCATCGAGACGGACGGGACGTTCGAGCAGGCGGACAGCCTCAAGACGGCGTACGACACCGCCCCGGCGACGGGCATGAACGTCGTCGACCACACACTCGACGACGTCCTCGCCCATCCGGGCATGCTGGCCCGGCAGCAGGGGCTGGAGCACCTGAGCGATGAGTGCCGCGCCTGCCCCGTGGTCGAGTCCTGCGGCGGCGGCCTCTACGCCCACCGCTACCGGACCGGCAGCGGATTCCGCAATCCGTCGGTCTTCTGCCCCGACCTGATGAAAATGATCATGAATATTCGTGACAGGGAAGCCGCCGCCCCCGCGGCGGGCACGCCGGAACCGCTCGACGCCGCCGCACTCGACGAACTCGCCTCGGGATTCGGGGGCGCCGATACCGTGGCCCGGCTCGCGGCGGCCCAGGCCGAGATCAACCACGAACTGCTCGCCGCGGTCGGTGAGCGAGCGCCGCGCAACGACCGTACGGCCATGCAGGCGTGGGACCTGCTGGTCGACCTGGACGCCGCGGCGCCCCAGGCGCTGGACACCGTACTGGCGCACCCCTATACGCGGCCCTGGGCGCTGCGCGTGCTCGACGGGACGGAGCCCTGGGGCGCTGCCGCCTCCGGCCTGGCTCAGATCGCGGCCTCCGCCGCGCTCCGCGCCCGGCGCGACGACACCCTCGCCGTGCCCGTCCACGACGGGCTGCTGCGGCTTCCGGGCCTCGGCGCGGTGCTGCTTCCCCCGGAGGCCGCGCTGGCCGAAGTGGCCGTGGACTCCGAGGGGTTCTCGGTGCGTGCCGCCGGCCGGCACGTGCGGATCGACTGGGAAGCGGGGGTGGACGGGCGCACTCCGCACTGGCGCCCGGTGCGCCTCGTCGAACTCCCCGGCTGGACCGTCGCCCTGGAGGACACCGACCCGCTGCGCGACTGCCATCAGTGGCCCGTCGCGGACCGGCTCCCGGCCGACGAGGCCAAACTCTGGGCGCAGGACCTGGCCGAGGCGTGGACGCTGATCCAGGACGAACTCCCGGACTACGCACCCGGGGTGGCAGCCGGTCTCCGCACGGTCACCCCCCTCCACGCGCCCGGTGGCAGCGATGTCAGCGCGGCCTCCCGCGACGCCTTCGGGGCGATCGGCGCGGCCCGGCCGGAAACCCCGGACCTCCTGGCCCTGTTGATCGTCCACGAGTTCCAGCACGTCAAACTGGGCGCGGTGCTGGACAGCTTCGATCTGCACCGGCCCCTGGACGGAACGCGGCTGTTCTACGCCCCCTGGCGCCCCGACCCACGCCCGCTGGACGGTCTGCTCCAGGGCGCGTACGCCCACCTCGCCGTCACCGACTTCTGGCGCGTGCGCCGGCGGACGGCGCAGGGTGCCGCCGCACCGGCCGCCGAGGCCCGGTTCGCGCAGTGGCGTGAGCAGACGACGCAGGCGGTGCGGGTACTGGCCGGGTCGGGGCTGCTGACACCACTGGGCGAGCGCTTCGTGGCCGGAATGCGGCGCACCGCCGAGACGTGGGAGGCGGAGGAGGTCTCCGCCGCCGCTCTCGCGGAGGCGCGGTCCGCGGCCGACCGCCATCGTGCCGCGTGGACCGCCCGTCACCCGTCCCATGCCGTGCAGCTCGCGCCATGATCCCCCGCGAAAGGGCGGGTGCGCCGTCAATTGATCGGCCGGATCTGTAAATAGGCGCGTTCCTGCCGTTCCGTTGAAGATTCCTCGCTTCCTAGACTGAGCTCCCACACGTGGACCGGGGGAGACGTTGGATCTTGAAGCTGCCGGAGCACAGGGAGACGAGCCAAGGCCCTACTTCTTCCTCAGCTATGCGCATACGCCCAGGAATGATCCGAAGGACAAGGATCCGAATCTCTGGGTCGAGAGATTTTATCGGGATCTCTGTGCCCATGTTCTTCAGCTGACATCGTTGCCCGCCGGGGTTCCGGCAGGCTTTCTGGATCAGCAGATGCAACCCGGGGACGGCTGGCAGGAGCGCCTCTCCGAGGCGTTGGCGTACTGCAAGGTCTTCGTTCCGCTGTACTCGCCCCGGTATTTCCTGAGCGAGCAGTGCGGGCGGGAGTGGTACGCCTTCTCCAGCCGTGCCGTCCATTATCAGGCGGCTCGCAGCGACGGCGGCCAGATGTCCGGCATCGTGCCGGCGCTCTGGGTGCCCGTACCGCTGCGGCAGCTTCCGCAGCCGGCCGAGCGGCTCCAGTTCAACCATGCCGCCTTCGGCGAGGAGTACGCCGACGAGGGGTTCTACGGGCTGATCAAGCTGCGGTACCTGCGCGACCAGTACGAGAGGGCCGTGTACCTGCTGGCCAAGCGCATCGTGCGGGTCGCCGAGCAGAGCCGGATGCCCGAGGGCGATCCGCAGCAGGACTACGCGGCGGTGCCGAGCGCCTTCGGGCCGCCCGGCAGGGCCCGGCAGATGGAGATCTCGGTCCTCGCCTGTTCGCGCTCCGAACTGCCCGCGGGGCGGGCTCCCGACTGCTATGGACCCGCCCAGCGCGACTGGAATCCGTACCACCCGAACTCCGCCCGGCCGCTCGCCGACCACGCCGTCGATCTGGTGCGCAACCTCGACTACCAGGTGCGGGTGGGGGAGTTCGAAGCGGAGGCCGAACGGCTGCTGGGCACCGAACGCCCCCAGTCGCCCGGACTGCTCCTCCTCGACCGGTGGGCGCTGGACTCGCCCCGACGCCAGGAGCTGCTGAGGCGGCTGAGCGAGAACGGACGCCCGTGGATCAGCGTCATGGTCCCGTGGAACCGGGACGATCCCGACTCCGGGAGCAGGGAGGCCGAACTGCGGACCGTCGCCGAGGAACTGCTCGGCACCGGACCGGAGAACGAGTCCGGTCATCGGTCGCACAGCGGCGGGGTCCCCACACTGGAGGCTTTCAGCCAGGAACTCCCCGGAGCGGTGAAAGCGGCCGAGCGGCATTACGCGGCGCATGCCGAGACGTTCCCTCCCGAGGGCCCGTCCGGCGCGATGCCCAGATTGCTCCTCGACGGAGTCGGCTACGGAACAAGTAATTCCGCTCCACCGGGCCGCGATACGCGGCCGGACACGGGCGATCCCGGAGACGGTGACGCCCCCGAGGGGGGAGGACCCACCAGATGACCGAGAACCGTGACGGAACCGTCGTCACCTTTTACTCGTACAAAGGCGGCACCGGCCGCACGATGGCATTGGCCAATACCGCCTGGATCCTCGCGGCCAACGGCTATCGCGTGCTCGCCGTCGACTGGGATCTCGAAGCCCCCGGCCTGCACCGATTCTTCCACCCCTTTCTCGATCTTTCCGATCTGGCCGCGACGCCGGGACTGATCAATCTCATCACCGAATACCAGGAAGAGGCCCGCAGGCCCGCGGCACGTGATCCCGAATGGCATCGCGACTACGCCCGTGTGAGGCCCCACGCCACATCCCTGAACTGGGCGTTCCCGAGCGGCGGAAGTCTGGACTTTCTCTCCGCCGGGCGTCGGAACCGCGACTATTCCTCGACCGTGGGCCGGATGGACTGGGACGACTTCTACGAACGTTACGGCGGCGGCCAGTTCTTCGACGCCATGCGTGACGACATGCGGAAACACTATGACTTCACCCTGATCGACAGCCGTACCGGTCTCAGCGACATCGCGGACATCTGCACCGTGCAGATGCCGCAGGTGCTGGTGGTCTGCTTCACCCTCAGCGACCAGAGCATCGAAGGCGCCTCCGCCGTGGCCCGCGACATCGAGGAGCGGTTCCACGACAAGCACATCCGCATCCTGCCCGTCCCCATGCGGATCGACGACGGCGAGAAGGAGAAGGCCGACGCCGGACGGGCCCTGGCGCGCGAGAGCTTCCCCGGCTTCCCCAGCGGGATGAGCAACGAGGAACTCTCCGACTACTGGGGCACGGTGGAGATCCCGTACCGGCCGTTCTATGCCTACGAGGAGATCCTCGCCACGTTCGGTGACGCCCCGAACATCTCCAGCTCCATGCTGACCGCGTGCGAGCGCCTGACCTCGGTGCTCACCGAGGGCCGGGTGGCCGCCCTGCCCGCGATGGACGAGGCGGAACGGCTCGCCTACGTGGCCGCCTACACCCGCCGCAGGCCGGTGCCGCCGTCCAACATCGTCCTCACCCATGTGGCCGAGGACCAGATGTGGGCGGACTGGCTGGAGTCCGTCCTCACCCGGGCCGGATTCCACGTCATGCCCGTGGATGTGCGCAGTTCGCACACCGCGTGGAACGACGCCGAGTGGGCGACGGCCGGGGCCTACCGGGTCGTGCCCGTGGTCTCGCCCGCCTACCAGGGGTCGCGGCGCGCCCGGAGCCTGTGGGAGGCGGCCCTGGGGCTCGACCCCTCGGGCAGCCGGCGCCAGCTCGTTCCGGTGCGGATCGGGGACGTACGGCTGACCCTGCCGCTGAACAGCCGGGGCGTGGTCGATGTGGCGCGGCTCGACGAACGCGAGGCCGTCACCGCCGTGCTGACCGCCCTGGACCGGCCCGAGGCCGTCGAGGCCGTGGAGGCCGCGCCGGACGGCCCGCGCTTCCCCGGGGCGGTGCCCAGGGTGTGGAACGTGCGACCCCGGCACGCCGAGTTCACCGGACGCAGCTCCGTACTGGTCCGGCTGCGCGACCAGCTGCGCGACACCGCCCGCTCCGCCCAGCATCTGCCGCAGGTCCTCTACGGCCTCGGCGGCGTGGGCAAGACACAGGTGGCCCGTGAGTACGCGCACCGCTTCCGCGCCGACTACGACCTGGTGTGGTGGGTCGAGGCCGAACAGCCCGACCGGGTGATGTCGTCGCTCGCGGAACTCGCCGAGCACATGGACCTGCGTGCCGGGGAAGTGGTCGCCGAGGCGGCGCGGGCCGCGCTGGAGGCACTGCGCAGCGGAGTCCCGTACTCCCGCTGGCTGCTCATCTTCGACAATGTCGAGGACCTGGACAAGACGCTGGAGCTGTTCCCCGACGAGACCGGCCCCCTCGCCGCGGGCCTGTACGGACACATCCTCGTCACCTGCCGCAACAAGCCGATCTCCGGCCGGGTGGAGCCCGTCGAGGTCGAGGTGTTCACCCGGGCGGAGAGCGTGGAGCACCTGTGCCGACGGGTGCGGAAGCTTCCCGCCCGGGACGCGGACCGGGTCGCGGAGGCCGTCGGCGACCTGCCGCTGGCCGTGGAGGTCGCGGCGGCCTGGCTGGCCGAGACCGCGACACCCGTCGACGAGTACGTCGGTCAGCTCAGGGAGCAGAGCACCAAGGTGCTCTCCCTCGGCACCCCCGAGGACTACGCCCTGCAGATCGGCGCCACCTGGAACATCTCCGTCGCCCGGCTGCGCGAGGAGTCCAAGGCGGCCGTCCGCCTGCTGGAACTGTGTTCCTTCTTCTCCGCCGAACCGATCTCGATGACCCTGATCGGCAGCGACTCGATGTTCCGGTCGCTGCTGCCGTACGACTCCGACCTGCGCGAGCGGTACATGCTGGGACGGGTCATCCAGGCACTCAACCGTTTCGCCCTGGCCAAGGTGGACCCGGCGGACAGCAGCATCCAGATCCACCGGCTCGTCCAGGCGGCGGTCCGGGCGGGTATGACGGCCGAGGAGCGGGACACCGCCGTCCACGAGGTGCACCGCATCCTCGCCGAAGCGAGGCCCGCTCAGGGCGCGGACCAGGACAATCCCGTGAACGACCCCAAGAGCTGGCCGGCCTTCGAGCTGATCTGGCCGCACCTGGGACCGTCCGGGATCGCCGACTGCGACGAGGCGGAGGCCAGACAGCTCATGGTCGACCGCGTCCGCTACCTCCTCAAGCGCGGCGAACTGGAGAGCGCCCGTGTCCTGGGAACCCAGCTCAACGAGACCTGGACCCGGGAGCTGGGGGAGGACGATCTGCAGACCCTCAACCTGCGTTTCGAACTGGCCAACGCCCTGCGTTCCCAGGGGCGGTACGTCGAGGCCCGCCGGATGGACGAGGACACCCTCGCCCGCCAGACGCGCCTGCTGCGCAAGGACCACCCGAGCCTCCTCATCACCACCGGAAGCCTCGCCGCCGATCTGCGGGCCCTCGGCCGCTTCGACGAGGCGCTGGCACGGGATCGGAAGATCCACCACGTGATGCGGGAGACGTTCGGCGACAACCACCCGCGCACGCTCGTGGCCGCGCACAACCTCGCCATCGACTACCGGCTCACGGGCGACAGCGAGGCGGCCCGCAGGCTCGACGACCTCACCGTGCAGCGGCGCAGCACGCTGCTGGGCGAGAGCCATCCGTACACCCTGACGACCAAGGGGCATCTGGGACGCGACCTGAGGGAGACCGGGGAGTACGAGTCCTCGGTCGAGATCCTGCGCGAGGTGAAGGCGGCCTTCGAGCGGGTGCTCAACGCCGATGTGCCGGAGGCGCTGCGCACGGCCAAGAGCCTCGCCGTCTCGCTGCGCAAGGCGGGCCGTCCGCACGAGGCGAAGCCGCTGACGGAGGAGACGTACAACCGGTACCGCGAGCGGTACGGGACCAGGGTGCCCGACGCGCTGGCCTGCGGGCTCAACCTGGCGGCGGACTTCTCCGCGGTGGGCGACCGGCAGGCGGCCCTCGATCTGGCCGAGCAGTCCCTCGACGGCTACCGGGCCACGCTCGGCGAGGACCACCCCTTCACGCTGGCCTGCCGGAACAACGTCGCGATCTACTTACGGGGCATGGGCGCGGCGCAGTCGGCGGCGGAGGCCGGTGAAGCGGTGAGGACCGCGCTGGAGGACAGCCTGGGGGCGCGGCACCCGTTCACCCTGTGCGCCGCGATCAACCTGGCCAACGCCTACGGGGACCTGAACCGGCCGGAACTGGCCGAGCACTGGGAACGGGTGGCGCTGGAAGGTCTCCTGGAGCGCTACGGTCCCGCGCACCCCGATGTGCTGGTCTGCCGCTCCAACCTGGCGGTCACCCTGAGGGCCATGGACCGGGAGGCCGAGGCCGAGAGGCATCGGGCCGAGGTGGTGCCCCTGGCGGTCGAGCATCTGGGCATGGACCACCCGATCGCGGTGGCGGCCCGGACCGGCCGGCGCGTCAACAGGGACCTGGAGCCGCAGCCCGTGTGAGGCCGCCTCTGCGGCGGACCGGTTCGGACACCGGGGACCGGCCGCCGCGGGCGGCTCAGCTGGTGGCCCAGCCCAGCACCCGGGTGAGGACGCGCAGCGCGCCGAAGTGCGCGGCGCCGCGCTCGACCACGGTCTCGGCCCCGGGGATCTGCGCCCCGAGCCAGCGGGTGTGCTGGGCGGGCGCGAACACGTCGTTCTCGCCGTGCCACAGGAACACGGGCGAGGCGATCTCCTGGGGGCTGAACCCCCAGGAGCTGTTGAACGACATCACGTCGTCGATCCAGCCGTCCGCGGAACTGCGCAGTCCCTCGGCGAAGTTGCTCACCAGCATGGCGCGGATCCCGGTGTCGGAGACGATGCCGCGGTCGTCGGCCGAGAGCCCCCGGTGCATGTCGACCACCGAGCCCATCGGATCGGCACGGATCGACGCCGATCTGCGTTCGAGAGCCGCGGTCAGCCTGCTGCGGCCGGCCGAGGCGTTGTTGTACTCGCGGACGTTGGACTGGATCATGCCCTCGAACCAGTCGAGTCCCTGGGCGTCGCGGGGGGCGAGCCCCACCAGGCCCGCCGTGCGCAGCACACGCCCCTTCAGCAGCGCGGCGCAGGCGAGCGCGTGCGGCGCACCGCCCGAGCGCCCGACCACGGCGAACGCCTCGATGCCCAGGGCGTCGGCGATCCTCTCGACGTCCGACGCGACATGGGCCACCGACCGGCCGGGCAGCGGGTCGGACGCTCCGTATCCGGGGCGGTCGTAGGCGATCAGACGGATGCCCAGCCGGTAGAGCACGGATCCGCGTGGTGCCGGTCCGAGCCTGCTGCCCGGGGTGCCGTGGAGCAGGAACACCGGCCTGCCCTGCGGATCTCCGAATTGCTTGACGGCCAGATTCCGGCCGTCCTCGGTGCGGATACTCTGCTCCATCCGGTGCCTTCCCCTCGGGGCCGATACGCGGTAAGTATGAGTGCCACAAGGGAAGTTGGACATAGGTGCACCGTCCAGGCTGTTGCCGGACGGGCGCGCGCCGTCCTCAGGAATGCGCCCCTCTGTGCGCCGGTAGCCACCCCTTCGCGAACGCCACCGCCGTCGGCAGACGGAACAGACGGGCCGTCGCGGAGCCGACGGGGGCCGTGCGGATGCCGGCGCCGGAGCGTTCGAAGTCCGCGCCGAGGGCGGCGAAGTCGCTGTCGTCCAGGGCCACGTCCTCGTACGTCCACCAGTGGGCCCGGCCGCCGTCGCGGACGACGCACCGGTAGGTGCGGCGGGGCGGGGAGGGGGTGCGGTACTCGGCGAGGTGGAAGGCGGTGCAGGTGGCGTAGCCGGTGCCGAGGAGGAGGACCTGGGCGTGGAGCGCGTCGAGGCGGGCGAGCGGGGAGTCCTCGCCCAGGTGGCAGTCCGGGCGGTGGCCGTCGAGTACGGCGGGGGCCAGCGGGCCGACGGCCGCGAAGGAGGTCTGCGGGTGGGCGCTGCGGGCGGCGCCGGGGGAGGTGCGGACCGTCTCGGAGAGCCGGCCCATCGACGGGGCCGGTGTCGTCGCGGGGTCGAACGCGGGCATCGCCGCCCGCACCGCCTCGCGCGCGTCGGCGTCCAGGCCGTGGACGCGGGCGCGGAAGTGCGGCGAGGTGTCGGAGTTCTCCGGGGTGAAGGACGGGACGACCAGCGTGCCCTCCGGCCCCAGCGCCTCCCGCACCGCACGGACGACCGTGTCCGCCCCGCCCTCCACCGGCCCCACCGCGCGCAGCGAGGCGTGCACCATCAGCACACCGCCCCGCTCGACACCGAGCGCGGTCAGCTGCGCGGTCAGCGGGGCGGCGCGGTGGGGCGCGGCCGGCGGGTTCGCGGTACGGGGGGTGCTCACAGCGGGCCATCATCCCAGCCGCGAGGGCGGTGTGACAGTCCGCACATGTGCGCGCCGGGCGGCGGTCAGCCGGTCAGGGCGGGGATTTCGATGGCGGGGCACCGGTCCATGACCATGTCGAGTCCGGCCGCCCGGGTCCGCTCGTACGCCTGCTCGTCGATCACGCCGAGCTGGAACCAGACGGCCGAGGCCCCGATCGCCACGGCCTCGTCCGCCACCGCGCCGGCCAGCTCGCTGTTGACGAAGACGTCCACGACGTCGACCGGGAAGGGGATGTCGGCCAGGGAGGCGTAGCCGTCCTCGCCGTGCACCCGCTCGGCCTTCGGGTGGACGGGGACGACGCGCTTGCCGAAGCGCTGGAGCACCTCGGCCACGCCGTAGGCCGCCCGCGAGCGGTTGCCGGACAGCCCCACCACGGCCCAGGTGTCGCCCGTCTCCTTGAGAATCCTGCGGATCGTCTCGTTGTCTGCGTACATGATCCGGACAACGGGCGGCCGCTCCGGACCATTCCCGCGCCTGCGCATAGGCTGGCCGGATGCAGGACCAGTACCGCACCGTCGCCCGCGCGGGCGTGCACGAGACCGAGATCAACCGGTCCCGTTTCCTCTGCGCCGTCGCCCCCGCCGCCACCGAGCAGGAGGCGCAGGACTTCGTCGCCGCCGTCCGCAAGGAGCACCCGACCGCCACCCACAACTGCTTCGCGTACGTGATCGGCGCCGACGCCTCCGTACAGAAGGCGAGCGACGACGGCGAACCGGGGGGCACCGCGGGGGTGCCCATGCTCCAGATGCTCACCCGGCGCGAGATGCGGTACGTCGTCGCCGTGGTGACCCGCTACTACGGCGGCGTGAAGCTCGGTGCCGGCGGTCTGATCCGGGCGTACGGCGGAGTGGTCGGCGAGGCCCTGGACGCCATCGGCACCCTCACCCGCCGGCGGTTCCGGATCGCGACCGTCACCGTCGGCCACCAGCGCGCCGGCCGCCTGGAGAACGAACTGCGCGCGACCGGCCGCAGCGTCCGCGACGTCCGGTACGCCGAGGCCGTGACCATCGAGATCGGACTCCCGGACGGAGACGTCGACGACTTCCGCCGCTGGCTGGCGGACGTCACGGCGGGCGAAGCGGAACTGGAACTGGGAGCGGAGGCGTACGGGGACGCGTAGGCGCGTCCGGCCGGAAGTGCCGCACCTCCTCCCGGGCCGGGGGAGGGGTGAGCGAGTGCGGCCACTGTGCGACCACTGGCGGTCGTGACTGATCGGTCACGACCGAACCGGGCGACCTTTTGGTAGCGTCCCGCCCACCTCTGGGAAACCCGTCACGGAAGAACTGTTATCGCAGCCGCCCGCCCCGGTCTCCCAGTCATCGGGCATCATCAGCGGCGTACACGACAGGGAACCTCTCATATGACCCAGCAGCACACGGTGGATCCGGTGGCACTGGTGACCGCCGCCCTCAGGGGGGAGGCGGGGGCGAAGGACGCGCTCGCGGGGGCGTACCTTCCGCTGGTCTACAACGTGGTGGGCCGGGCGCTGAACGGTTCGGCGGACGTGGACGACGTGGTGCAGGAGACGATGCTGCGCGCGCTGGACGGGCTGCACACGCTGAGGGCGCCGGAGAGCTTCCGTTCCTGGCTGGTGGCGATCGCGATGAACCAGGTCCGCTCGCACTGGCAGGACCGCCGGTCCGCGCCGGGCGCGCTGGAGGAGGCCGGGGAGTTCGCGGATCCCGGCGCCGACTTCGTCGATCTCACGATGATGCGTCTGCAGTTGTCGTGGCAGCGCCAGGAGACCGCGCGGGCGACCCGCTGGCTGGAGCCGGACGACCAGGGGCTGCTCTCCCTGTGGTGGCTGGAGTGCGCGGGCCAGCTCGACCGCTCCGAGGTCGCCGGGGCCATGCGGCTGTCCCCGCAGCACACGGCCGTGCGGGTGCAGCGGATGAAGGCGCAGCTGGAGGCCGCCCGGGTCGTCGTCAGGGCGCTCGACGCCCGGCCCTGCTGCGAGGAACTGCGCGTCGTCCTCGCCTCGTGGGACCGCCGGCCCTCTGCCCTGTGGCGCAAGCGCATAGCCCGGCACGCCCGCGAGTGCCTGCGGTGCTCGGGGCTGTGGAGCGGGCTGATGCCGGCCGAGGGCCTGCTGGCCGGGCTGGCCCTGGTCCCCGTGCCCGCCGCCCTCCTCGCGCTGTGGCCGGCCCCGGACGCCGCGGCCGCCACCGTGGCGCAGTCCTTCGACGCGACCGTGCCCGGGGCGCGGGCCGGCGAGCCCGGGATACCCGCCGCCCCCGGACGACACCGTTCCGGGGGCGCACACGGCCCGGGAGGGCGCACGGCCTCCCGCGCCGACATACGCCGGCGCCGCAGGCTCAGGCGGCGCGCCGCCGGCGGCGCGGTGGCCGTGGTCTGCATAGCCGGCGGGGGCCTCTGGTACGCCTCCCTCGTGCCCGGCACCGACGGCGCGACCGAGGTGGAGAGCGCGTCCGGTACGCCGTCGGCCCCGCTCACCGACCTCGCGGCCTCCGGCACCCCCGCCGCCGCGTCCCCCTCGGCGACCACCTCGCCCTCCCCCTCGTCGTCGCCGTCCGCGAAGAAGAGCACATCGCCGCCGCCGAGCCCCAGGGCGAAGAAGCCGAGCCCGACGGCCACCCCGACCCGCACGTCCGCCCCGCCCGCACCGAGCGCCCCCGCCCCGCGCCCCACCCCGGCGGGCGCCGCGGCCCAGGTCGTGGCCCTCGTCAACAAGGAGCGCGCGGCCGCCGGATGCGGCCCCGTCACCGAGAACGCCCAGCTCACGACCGCCGCCCAGCGCCACTCCGACGACATGGCGGCCCGCGGCTTCTTCGAGCACACCAACCCCGACGGCGCCGACCCGGGCGAGCGCATCACCGCGGCCGGCTACCGCTGGTCCACGTACGGCGAGAACATCGCCGCCGGACAGCAGACCCCCGAGGCCGTGATGAACTCCTGGATGAACAGTCCGGGCCACCGCGCCAACATCCTCAACTGCTCCTTCAAGGAACTCGGCGTGGGCATCCACCGGGGCAGCGGCGGCCCGTGGTGGACCCAGGACTTCGGCGCCGGGTTCTGAACCCGTACGACCGGTCCGGGAGTTCGCGGAGCATTCTCCGCTTCCATGCGCTTTTTCGTGTTTGACCCTTTATGTGTGTTCCGGGGTCTCGTCGGCTTCCGTGCTTCGCGTCGTACGCGTCTCCGGTGATGGGACACTGGGGTGCGTGAGGGAGCAGGGGCAGAAGCACGCACCCGGGGCGGACAACGCCCCGGGCCGCACGGACACCGTCGCCACCGCCCTGCCCGCGCGCCCCTCGCAGCCGCGCACGCGGCGCACGGGGAAGCGGAACACGCAGGTCGGAGCCGGCTCTTGAGGATCTTGCACACGTCCGACTGGCACCTGGGCCGGTCGTTCCACCGCGTCCCGCTCCACGAGGCGCAGGCCGCCTACCTCGACCACCTGGTGGACACGGTCCGGGAGCACCGGGTCGACGTGGTGCTCGTGGCGGGTGATGTGTACGACAGGGCCGTGCCGCCACTGTCCGCCGTGGAACTGTTCGACGACGCCCTGCACCGGCTGGCCGACGCCGGTGTGCCCACCGTCATGATCTCCGGCAACCACGACTCGGCCCGCCGGCTCGGTGTCGGCGCCGGACTCCTCGGCCGTGCAGGCATCCACCTGCGCACCGACCCCGAGCACTGCGGCACCCCGGTCGTCATCCCCGACGCCCACGGGGACGTGGCGTTCTACGGGCTGCCGTATCTGGAGCCGGCCCTCGTCAGGGACGTCTTCAGGACGGACCGGGGCGGGCACGAAGCCGTCCTGACGGCGGCCATGGACCGTGTGCGCGCCGACCTGGCCGGGCGGCCCGCGACCACCCGGTCCGTCGTCCTCGCCCATGCCTTCGTCGCCGGCGGCGAGCCGAGCGACAGCGAACGCGACATCACCGTCGGCGGCGTGGCCGCCGTCCCCGCCGGGGTCTTCGCCGGGGTCGACTACGCGGCCCTCGGCCATCTGCACGGCAGCCAGACCGTCTCCGAGCGCGTCCGCTACTCCGGCTCGCCGCTCGCGTACTCCTTCTCCGAGGCCGACCACCGCAAGACCATGTGGCTGATCGACCTCGACGCCACGGGCGGCATCGGCGCCGAGCGCGTCGACTGCCCCGTCCCGCGCCGCCTCGCCCGGATCCGGGGCCGGCTCGACGACCTGCTCGACGATCCCGCCCTCGACCGCCACGAGCAGTCCTGGGTCGAGGCCACCCTCACCGACCCCGTGCGCCCCGCCGAGCCGATGGCCCGCCTCACCGAGCGGTTCCCGCACGTCCTCAGCCTCGTGCTGGAACCGGACCGTGCCCCGGAGGACCCGCACACCTCCTACGCCCAGCGCCTCCGGGGACGCGACGACCAGAGCATCGCGGAGGACTTCGTGGCCCATGTCCGGGGCGGATCCGGCACCGACGAGCACGAGCGGACCGTCCTGCGCCGCGCCTTCGACCACGTCCGCGTCGACGACGCCGTGAACGAGGTGAACCGATGAGGCTCCACCGGCTCACCGTCACGGCCTTCGGCCCCTTCGGCGCCACCCAGGAGATCGACTTCGACGCCCTCTCCTCCGCCGGGCTCTTCCTGCTCCACGGGCCCACCGGCGCAGGGAAGACCTCCGTCCTCGACGCCGTCTGCTACGCCCTGTACGGGGCCGTGCCCGGGACCCGCCAGAACCCCGGCACCACGCTCCGCAGCGACCACGCCCCGGACGGTCTCCCCACCGAGGTCCGCCTCGAACTCACCGTCGCCGGGCGGCGGCTGGAGATCACCCGCAGGCCCGCCCAGCCCCGGCCCAAGAAGCGCGGCGGCGGCCACACCACGGAGAAGGCCCAGAGCTGGCTGCGCGCCCACGACCCGGAGCGGGGCTGGCAGGCGCTCAGCCGGTCCCACCAGGAGATCGGCGAGGAGATCACCCAGCTCATCGGGATGAGCAGGGACCAGTTCTGCCAGGTGGTGCTCCTGCCGCAGGGCGACTTCGCCCGCTTCCTGCGGGCCGACGCGGAGGCGCGCGGCAGACTGCTCGGCCGGCTCTTCGACACCCGCCGCTTCGCGGCCGTCGAGGACCGGCTCGCCGAACTCCGCCGGACCGCCGAGCACCGGGTCAGGACCGGGGACGAACAGATCCTTGCCCTCGCCCAGCGCCTCGCCCAGGCCGCCGGACCGGCCGGACGCGAGTGCCCCGTGCCCGAGGTCCAGCCGGGCGAACCCGGCCTCGCGGACGCGGTCCTCGGCTGGGCCGCGACCGCCCGCAGCGCCGCCCGGGAACGGCTCGACCTGGCCCGCGCCCACCTGACGGCCACCGAGCACCGGCAGGCCGCCGCCCGTGCCGTGCTGGACGAGGGACGCGAACTGGCCGCGCTCCAGGACCGCCACGCCGAGACCAGCCGCCGCGCCGCCGCCTCGGAGGCCGGCCGGCCCCGGCACGACGAGGCCCGTGCCCGGCTCGACCGCGCCCGCAAGGCGGACCTCGTCGCACCGGCCCTGGAACTCCGGGACGAGGCCGACCGCGCGTACCGGCGCGCGAGCGCCGCACGCGACCGCGCACGCGGGATGCTGCCCGCGGGCCTGGCCGAAGCCGGCGCCGACCACCTGGCCGGGCTCGAACGCCGGCTCCGTGAGGAGCTGGGCGGGCTCGACGCGGCACGCCGCGCGGAACGCCGGAGCGCCGAGATCGACGACGAACGCGCCGCCCTGGACCGCCAGGCCCGCGCGGACGACGACCTGCTGCGCGAGAGCGGGACCTGGCTCGCCGACTGGGAGACCACCCGCACCGCGCTCCACGCCCGGATCGAGGAGGCCCAGGAGGCCGCCACCCGCGCCGAACTCCTGGCCGGCCGTCTCGATCCGGCCCGCCGCCGCCTCGACGCTGCCCGCCACCGGGACGCGCTCGCCACCGAGACCGCCGGGGCCGAGCAGCGGCTCGGTGCCGCCCGCGAGCACGCGCTGGGGGCCCGTGAGGAGTGGCTGGGCCTCCGCGAGCGACGGCTGCGCGACATCGCGGCGGAACTCGCCCGGCATCTCGTCGAGGGCGAGGCCTGCACGGTGTGCGGTTCCGCCGACCATCCGCGGCCCGCCCGTGCCGGGGACGGACATGTCGACCAGGCGGCGGAGGACGCCGCCGAGGCCGCCCACCGCCGCGCCGAACAACAGCGCACCGACGCGGAACACGCCCTCTCCGCCGTACGCGAACGCTACGCGGCGGCACGCGCCAAGGCCCTGGAGGGCGCCGAGGCCGACCACGCGGGAGCGGACGGACCCGTTCCCGGCGTCGCGGCGCGGCCCGCCGACGACGGGGAGAGGGCGGCCGACGGCGCGACGGACGGCCGCGACTCCGGGGCCCCGGCGGGCTCCGGGCGGCATGACGTGACGACTCCGGCCGTTCCGCCGGAGCCCACCGTCGACGAACTCTCCGCGCTCGTCGACACCCTCACCCGCGAGCACGCGCGGGCGCACCGGACCGCCGCCGGCACCCACGCCGCCCGGGAGGCGCTGGCGGCCGCCGAGCGCGAGCAGGCCCGGCGGGCCGAGGAGCGGCAGCAGGCGGAGCGCCGGGCCGCCGCCCGGACCTCACGGCGCGAAGGGCTCGACCGGGAACAGGCCTCCCTGGCCGAGGTGCTGGCCGAGGCGCGGGGCGCGTCGGGCACCGTCGCCGAGCACGCCGCTCTCTTGCAGCGGCGCGTCGCGCTGCTCGCCGACGCGGCGGGGGCCGTGCGCGAGGAGGAGGGCGCCGCCGCACGGCTGAAGGAGGCCGACGACCGGCTCGCCGACGCCGCGTTCCGCGCGGGCTTCGACACGCCGCAGGCCGCCGCCGAGACCCTTCTCGACGATGCCGCGCAACGCGAACTGCAGCACCGCATCGACGCCTGGCAGGCCGAGGCCGCCGCCGTCGCCGACCGGCTCGCCGAGCCCCTGACCCGGGCCGCCGCCGCACGGGAACCGGCCGACCCCGACACCGCGCAGCGCGCCCACGACACGGCCGAACGTCTGCTGCGGGAGGCCTCGACGGCCCTCGCCTCGGCCCGCGAACGCTGCGCAGAACTCGACAGGCTGTCCGCCCTGACGGAGCACGAGGTGCGCGGCCTGGGCCCGGTGCGCGAGGAGTACGAACGCGTCGCACGGCTCGCCGGACTCACCGCGGGCACCTCGGCGGACAACGAACGCAAGATGCGTCTGGAGTCGTACGTCCTGGCCGCCCGGCTCGAACAGGTCGCCGAGGCCGCCACCGCGCGGCTCCGGCGGATGTCGTCCGGCCGCTACCAGCTCGTCCACTCCGACGCCCGCACCGGTGGCCGCAGGGCCGGTCTCGGGCTGCACGTCATCGACGCCTGGACGGGACGTGAACGCGACACGGCGACGCTCTCCGGCGGCGAGACGTTCTTCGCGTCACTGGCCCTGGCGCTCGGCCTCGCCGATGTGGTCACCGACGAGGCCGGTGGCGTACGGCTCGACACCCTCTTCATCGACGAGGGGTTCGGCAGTCTCGACGAGCAGACGCTCGACGAGGTGCTCGACGTGCTGGACTCCCTGCGCGAACGCGACCGCAGCGTCGGCATCGTCAGCCATGTCGCGGATCTGCGCCGCCGCATCCCCGCCCAGCTCGAAGTCGTGAAGGAACGGCACGGCTCCTCCGTACGGCACCGGGCCGTGGACGCGGTCAGCGACTGATCGCCCGGCGCGGAAGCGGCGAGGAGTACACGACGCTCGTCGTGACGGAACCGAGCGACGCGATCCTTCCGGAGACCGTCTCCAGATGGCTCATGGAGCGGGCCGTCACCTTGAGGACGAAGCAGTCGTCGCCGGTGACGTGATGGGCCTCCACGATCTCCGGCGTCGTGTCGATGAGGTCGTGGAACGGCTTGTAATTGCCGTGGGGGTAGCGCAGGCGTACGAGGGCGAGGATCGGGAGCCCGAGCCGTTCGGGGTCGACCACGGCCGCGTAGCCGCTGATGATCCCCGCCTCCTCCAGCCTGCGCACCCGCTCGGTCACGGCGCTGGACGACATCGCCACCGCCCGCGCCAGCTCCGCGAACGAGGCGCGCCCGTCCCGTTGCAGGACGTCCAGAATGCGCCAGTCGGTCGCGTCCGGGGAATAGTCGGTCATGGTGCGAGCAAACAGGGAAATCCCCGGCCGATCAAGCCCACCACCGTGGATCACCGCTTCCCGGCACCGGGGCTCCGCTCGTAGATTTCTGGCATGACCTCGCAGCTCACCGCCCTCGGCGGCAACCCCGTTCTCCGTGTCCCGCCCGCGTCCCCCGCCGCGGCCGCCGCCTACTTCGGTGCCTCGCTCGCCTTCCACGCCGATGTCTCCGACGTCGCCGCCGCGCTGGAGACCGACGGCGACCCCGGTTTCGTCCTCCTGGACTCCCGCTCGACCGCGGCCTGGGACCAGGGCCACGTCCCCGGCGCCCTGCACCTGCCGACCGCGCTCATCGCCGAACAGGCCCCCGGACTGCTCGACCCCGCCGTGCCGGTGGTCACCTACTGCTGGGGCCCGGGATGCAACGGTGCCACCCGCGCCGCACTCGCACTCGCCGAACTCGGCTACCAGGTCAAGGAGATGCTCGGCGGCTTCGAGTACTGGGCACGCGAAGGCTTCGCCTACGAAACCTGGCAGGGGACCGAACGGCGCACCCCCGACCCGCTGACCGCCCCGGCCACCGACGCCGACTGCGGCTGCTGAGACGGTCTCCGGGGTGCCCCGCCGCCCATGCGGCGCCGGACGAGGCGGGCGCGGCGCCCCGCTCCGGGCGGACACGCCCTGCCCCGGGCGGGCGCGCCCCGTACACGCCGAGGCGGGCCCGGAACGCCGTCCCGTAACCCGCCTCGGCCGGTCGTCAGAGCTTCGACAGCTCGTCGACCAGATCGTCCAGACCCAGCGGACCCTGGGACAGCGCGGCCATGTGCCAGGCCTTCAGGTCGAAGGAGTCCCCGTGCGCGGCGCGGGCGTTCTCCCGGCCCAGCAGCCAGGCCCGCTCACCCAGCTTGTAGCCGATGGCCTGACCCGGCATCGAGAGGTAGCGGGTCAGCTCGCTCTCCACGAAGTCCGCCGGACGGCCGCTGTGGTTGCCGAAGAACTCCTGCGCCAGCGCCGGCGTCCAGCGCTCGCCCGGGTGGAACGGCGAGTCGGCCGGGATCTCCAGCTCGGCGTGCATGCCGATGTCGACGATCACCCGGCAGGCGCGCATCATCTGCGCGTCCAGATAGCCGAGACGCCGCTCGGCGTCCGGCAGGAAGCCCAGCTCGTCCATCAGCCGCTCCGCGTACAGGGCCCAGCCCTCGGCGTTGGCGCTGACGATGCCGATCGAGGCCTGGTAGCGCGACAGGCTGTCCGCGACATGGACCCACTGCGCGAGCTGGAGATGGTGACCCGGAACCCCCTCGTGGTACCAGGTGGAGACCAGGTCGTACACCGGGAACCGGGTCTCGCCCATGGTCGGCAGCCAGGTGCGCCCCGGCCGCGAGAAGTCCTCGGACGGACCCGTGTAGTACGGGGCCGCGGCGCCCCCGGGAGGCGCGATACGGGACTCCACCCGGCGCACCCGCTCGGCGAGTTCGAAGTGGGTGCCGTCCAGGGCCTCGATCGCCTCGTCCATCAGATTCTGCAGCCAGACCTGGACCTCGTCGACCCCCTCGATGTGCTTGCCGTGCACATCGAGATGGGCCAGCGCCTCCCACGGACCGGAACCCGGCAGCACCTTCTCCGCCTCGGCACGCATCTCCGCCAGCAGCCGGTGGTACTCCGACCAGCCGTACGCGTACGCCTCGTCCAGATCCAGATCCGTACCGTTGAAATACCGCGACCAGCGCGCGTACCGCTCGCGTCCCACCGTGTCCGGCTCGCCCTCGACGGCCGGCGCGTACACCTCGCGCATCCAGTCGCGCAGCTCCACCAGCGAGGCGGTGGCCAGCGCGGCCCCCTCGTCCAGACCGGCGCGCAGCGCCTCCGGGCCCGGGGCCGCGAACTCCTCGAAGAAGCCGTTCCCGCCCTCCCCGATCCACTCGTCGAGCTGACCGATGAACGTGGCCGTCGCGCGCGGACCGCCGAGCAGCTTGCGCTCCAGACCCAGCGCGAGGCACGCGCGGTACCCCGCCAGCGCGTCCGGAACGGCGCGCAGCCGCTCCTCCACGGCCGCCCAGTCCTCGTCCGACTCGGTGGGCGTCACCGTGAAGACATCACGCACCGAATGCGCGGGGGAGTGCAGGTTCGACACGGCGCGCAGCGCCTCGTCGGCCTCGTGCACGGCAAGTTCCGCCGTCAGCCGCTCACGCAGCAGACGGGCGCAGCGGCGCTCGGCGTCATCGGCGGCGCCCGGCAGCTCCTCCGCCCGGTCGAGCCGTGCGAGCGTGGTACGGGCCAGCTCGGCCAGGGCTTCCTGGCCGGCCGGGGAGAAGTCGGGAAGGCGGCGCGAGCTCTCCGCGACACCCAGATAGGTGCCGGAGATCGGGTCGAGTTCGATGAACGCGTCGACGTAGGCGTCGGCGACCTGGCGGGGCAGCGCGCTGCTGGGGGAGTCTGACATGTGGACATCCTCGTACACGGACGGCCCCCGAGTCACTATCAATCGGCCCCACGGGCCTGACTCGGCCCCGACTCAGCCCGAACCCGCCCGGGACTCGGCCGTTCCGGCCGCAGGCGGCAGCAGCGGTCCGCAGTCCCACTGCTGGAAGATCAACCGCGTCTCGACCCGGGCCACCTCGCGCCGCGAGGTGAACTCGTCCAGCACCAGACGCTGGAGATCGGCCGTCCCGGTCACCGCGACATGGACCAGGTAGTCGTCGGGGCCGGTCAGATGGAACAGCGCCCGCGACTCGGGCAGTGCCCTGATCCGTTCGACGAACGGCCCGATCAGCTCCCGCCGGTGCGGTCGCACCTGGACGGACAGCAGTGCCTCCAGACCGCGCCCGAGCCGGGACGGGTCGAGCCGCAGCTGATGGCCGAGGATGACGCCCGAGCGGCGCAGCCGTGCCACCCGGTCCAGACATGTCGACGGAGCGACCCCGACCTCGGCCGCGAGTTCGCGGTAAGTGGTCCGGGCATCGTTCTGCAGCAGCCGCAGAATATGCAGATCCACCGTGTCCAGGGCGACGGAATCGGTCATCGGCCGAACGTAGCACGGAGTTTCTCCCGAACATCCCGTGCGGTGTTCACGCTCGGGCCATGGACACCGAAGCCTCGTTCGCGCCCTCGACGACACCCCCGCTCAGGGCGCAGGCCACCGAAGCCGTGCACGCCGGCCGCGACGACCTCGCGGCCCTCGGCCTGCATGCCCCGCCCATCGATCTGTCCACCACCTACCCCTCCCACGACTCCCGGGGCGAGGCCGAACGCATCGACGCCTTCGCCGCCACCGGCGCCCGCCCCGACGGCCCGCCCGTCTACTCCCGCCTCGACAATCCGACGAACGCCCGCTTCGAGACGGCGCTCGCCCGCCTCGAAGGGACCGAGAGCGCCGTCGCCTTCGCCAGCGGAATGGCCGCGCTCACCGCCGTCCTCCTCGCCCGTGCCGCCGAGGGACTCCGCCATGTCGTGGCCGTACGACCCCTGTACGGCTGCAGCGACCACCTGCTGGGCGCCGGTCTGCTCGGCACCGAGGTCACCTGGACCGACCCGGCCGGGATCACCGACGCCCTGCGCCCCGACACCGGCCTGGTCATCGTCGAGACGCCGGCCAACCCGACCCTCGCCGAGGTCGACATCCGCGCCGTCGCCCACTCCTGCGGTTCGGTCCCGCTGCTCGTCGACAACACCTTCGCGACCCCCGTCCTCCAGCGACCCGTCGAACACGGGGCGCGCATCGTGCTGCACAGCGCGACGAAGTACCTCGGCGGCCACGGCGACGTGATGGGCGGAGTCGTCGCCTGCGACGAGGAGTTCGCCGCCCGCCTCCGGCAGGTGCGCTTCGCCACCGGAGGCGTCCTCCACCCCATGGCCGGATACTTGCTGCTCCGCGGTCTCTCCACCCTCCCGGTACGGGTCCGCGCCGCCTCCGCGAGCGCCGCCGAACTCGCCCGCCGCCTCTCCGCCGACCCGCGCGTCGCCCGCGTCCACTATCCGGAGATCGGCGGCGCCATGGTCTCCTTCGAGGTGTACGGCGACCCGCACCACGTGACCGCCGCGGTGCGGCTCGTCACCCCCGCCGTCAGCCTCGGCAGCGTGGACACCCTCATCCAGCACCCCGCCTCCATCAGCCACCGCATCGTGGACGAGAGCGACCGGCACGCCGCCGGCGTCGGTGACCGGCTCCTTCGCCTCTCGGTCGGCCTCGAAGACGTCGAGGACCTGTGGAGCGACCTCTGCCAGGCCCTCGGCGGCGAAGTGCCGCCCAACCGCCGCAGCGAGGACGCCGCTCCGGTCCCGGCGGGAACGGCCGGCGCGACCGGGCGGTAGCGCCGGGCCGCCGGACCACGGGCCCACCGGACCACCGGCCGAGATCACCCCCGGCGGGCGACGGCATCGGCGCCGGGCCTGGAACCCGATGCCGATGCCGCCGCCGATGTCGCCGCCGCTGTCAGCGCTCGGCCTGCTCGTACGGGGGCAACGCGTGCGCCGGCGTCGCACCGAGCCGGGCGGTGATCACCAGGGTGCCCTCCTCTATCTGGTAGTCCAGGGGCAGCGAGAGCGCGCGCATCGCGGCGACCATGCCCGTGTTCGACGCCTGTGTGACCGCGTAGACGCTCTCGCAGCCCGCTTCGGCGGCGAGTCCCACCAGCCGGGCCAGCAGCTCGGAGCCGATGCCCCGCCGCTGCCAGTCGTCCTCGACGAGCAGCGCGACCTCGGTCTCGTCCCCGTCCCAGAGAAGGTGACCGAGGGCCACGGTCCGGCCCGACGCGGTCTGCGCGGCGAGCGTACGGCCGAAGCGCGGGCTCAGCAGGTGGTCGAGGTAGCGGTCGGCGTCGCCGACGGGTCCGTGGTACCTCAGGCGCAGCGTCTGCTCGGAGCAGCGGTCGTGCATGGCCCGAGCCGCTTCGAGATCGCTCCGGTCCGCGCGGCGGACGGTGATCGCGTTGCCCTCGGGCAGGGTGAGCACGTGCTTCCCGCGCGGGACCCGCGGGCCGAGCCGGGCGTCGAGTTCGACCAGGGCGCGCGCCCTCGCGAACTCCGTCGGAGTGAACGGGAGATAGGGACGCTCCACGGTGATGACGCCGCCCGAGGGATCGCGCAGCCGCATCACCGTCTCCTCCAGGACGCCTTCGACGGGTGCCGTCTCCCCGGTGGCCCGTCCGCCGACCGATACCGCCGGCAGTGAGTGGATGGTGCACCTGCCCAGCAACTGCCTCAGCGCGAGGGGGAGTTCCGCGGCGTCCAGTGCCGTCCGGGTGGCCAGGCCGAGCACCCGGGTCGGGGCGTCCACCAGATCATGGGCATCGGCCCGTTCGATCCAGGTCGAAGCGCCCCCGGCCTCGGAGACGGCCCGGGTCAGGCGTGCGGCGGGAAGGGCGGCGGGGGCCCGAAGCAGGAACTCGTCGACCGTGCCCTCGGCCAGCGGATGCGTCTGAAGGGTCAGGATGTCGACATGGTGACGCGCCAGCTCCATGCACAGCGCCGCCAGACTGCCCGGCGCGTCCCGGACCGTGGTCCGCATCCGCCACAGCACGGTCCCGCCCGCTTCACGGTCCGTGTCCTCCGCCGCGCCACGCACCCCCTGGCCCGGCACCGCTCCGGTCGGAACCGCGCCGGCGGGCGTGCTTCCGCCGGCCGCGCCGCCGGTGTCCGGCGGAGGGGCGTGACTGTGGCGCCGGGCCCACCAGGTGTGGAACGCGGCCGTGGCCGTCAGGGCCACCGCCGAGGCGATCAGCAGATACGGGCCGTCCGGCTGGTGCCCGATCAGGTTCGCGATCGCGTCGGCGACGGCGACGGCGGTGAACAGAGCGGCCAGCTCGATCAGGTCCCGCCGCCAGTGATGGGGGCGGCGGGCGTGCTGCGCGGATGTCATATCAGTCATGACCTCACTGTGCGGGAACGGTGTTGCCTGATCACGAACGCTCTGTGACCGATCGGTTAAGTGTGGGTCTGGTGGCCTATCGTCTGTTTCCCGTTGGTTGTCATGTGGTTTTCTCCTGGCGTTCCGGACGAGTGAAGGCTCTCGTCCCCGGTGTCCCGGCCGGATGGTTCGCTGCCGGGACACCCCGCTCCGTTGCCCCGCGTGGGAACCCTCTCTACGGAGTGGCGTCCTCCCCTTCCCCGCATGCCGCTTCCAGCCGCGCCGCCTGCCGCACCAGCTGGGTCGAGCCGCCCCGCGCCGCCGTAGCGGCGAGGCCGGGTATCGGCCCGGTCTTCGGCGGCCCGCTGCGTTCCACGCATTCGGCGGCCACCGCGAGCAGATCGCTCAGCCCCCGCGGCGCCTTCTCCCGCCCGAGCAGCGTCGGGAGCACCGGGACCAGCACCGAGAGCACCGTCCGGCAGGCGCCCGTCGACGCCGCCGTACGGGCGGAGTCCGCCAGCCGCGCCGGTTTCACCAGATCCCGCTCGATGAGGTCACCCAACTGGCCGGAGAGCAGTTCCGCGTCCAATCTGCCCCGGGCGGCCAGGACCAGCAGCGCGTCGACCGCCGACAGCCGGTCCTCGGCGAATCGCGCCCCGAGTCCGTAGGCCAGCGCGAGATGGACGGCGTGCCCGGACGGTCCCTCGGACTCGGCGAGATCGGGCAGGGGCCAGGCCATGCCCCGCTGTTCCTCGACATCGGTCAGCGAGGGGAGCAGCCAGGCCGCCAGCGTGTCGGCGTCCTCGGGCAATGTCGCGATCCACTGCGGTGACCTGTCGCCCCAGTGGTAGCACCGCTGCTGTCTCGGGGAGTGCGGGCGTCCGAGCCAGTGGAAGGTACGCGGGAACTCCTGCTGGATGACCAGGCGCTCCCTCGTGGCCAGGAGGAGGCGGCGCGTGCTCACCACCGACCGCTGGAGCCAGCCGCGCTCCGACCGCGGTTCCACTTCGACAGGACGTCTCAGGACGGGTGCCACCGGCTCGTCCGCTCGGATCCAGGCGGCCAGCCGGTCGCCCTCCCGCGTGCCGAGCGCGGCTGCCGCGTCCGCCGCGCGGCCCTCGCCGGTGCGGCGCACCCTCAGCAGTGCCTGTCCGAAGTCGGCCGGGCCCGGTGCGAGTCCTCGGTCGCGGTAGACGGTCAGGCGCTCGACCAGCTCCGCCGGATCGAGGGAGCCGGTGTGCCACGTGGGCGTGGCGAGGAGGAAGGGCAGATCGTTCTTCCGTATGGCGGCGGCCGCCTCCCACAGCCGGGCGTAGAGCACGCCTTCGAGGGCCGCGTGGCAGCAACTGCCCGTGGCCGTCCACCGGCTGCGGCCCTCGTCGATCGCGGCGGCGGAGACCCGCCCGAGGAACGAGGCCACGACGACCTGCAATCCGTCGTGGTTCCGGGAGAACCGGCGGTCGATCTCCTCCTGGGACAGCTGGATCGCCGGATCCGCCCACCACTGTCCCGCGAGGGCGGTCGGCAGCGCGTCGGCCAGACCCTTCCGGTCGTCATGAGCACAGCGGATCAGCCCGTCCAGCACCCGCTCGAACGCGGTCACCTCCCCCGCACGGGTGCGGACCAGGGACACGTACTCCTCCACCAGTTCCGCCGCGCCGGACACGGCGGGTCCCAGGCGCCGCGCCACCGGTGCGGACGGAAGGGTCTCCTCATAGGCGTCGACCGGCGCACCGCCGGTCCGCGTCCCACCGAATACGGCGCGGGCCGCCGGCTGATGCACCGGACCCAACTGCGCGGCCAGATCCGCGACTTCCTCGCGCACCGCTGGTGCCGTCGAGGAGAGATGGCGGGCCACGAGCTTCAGGGCCTGCTCCTGGACCGCGATGTCCGGATGGCCGAACACCTCCGCGACGAGCGGCAGCAGTACGTCGGCCGCCTCCGGGGCGCGGCGCAGCACCTTGCCCAGCAGGACCAGCTGCGCCCGCACCAGCTTCTTCTCGGAGCGGAAGAGGACCGGACCCGAGACCTCGGCCCACTGGCGCACCGAGACCGCGCCCTCGGCGTCCAGCCGGGTGAGCACGGACTGGGCGTGGCCCGCCACGGCGGACGTGCCGTCCGACGCCATCGCCAGCCAGTCCGTGATCCGGGCACGCTCCTCCTCGGCCGTGGGTTCGAGCCCCTGCAACAGACGCAGACAGAACCGCAGGTCCGAGGGCTTCCCGCCCCGGAGCAGGCGGGTGACGCAGCGGTCCACGAGCGGGTCGCGGTCGAGCAGGCCCTCCTTGGTGAGCACCGCCAGTGAGGCCGGCCAGTCGTCCGTCGGGTCCTGAGTGTTGGTCCACGTCACCTGGGTGGGCACCTCCGGCATCTCCAGGAGGTGCGGCACCAGCTCGGCCAGGTGCGGCTCGTCGCGCAGGACGTCCACCAGGGGCCGCGACCGGCGGTGGCCCCACCGTGTCTGGTTGACGCGCTCCGACCAGCCCCGCACGAGCCCGTCCGACACGGGCAGGGGGCAGCCGGCCATCCGCACCAGCTCGGCGACCAGGCGGAACTCCGCGTCGGACTCGATGCTGCGGGCACTCAGACGGCGGGCGAGATCGGCGAGCCATGCGGAATCGCGGTCGGCCAGCACGCCGAGCAGCCTCGGGTAGGGGGAGTGCACCCAGTCGCGCATCTCCCGTGCGCCGATCCATGTGGCGCATCCCGCGGCCCCGCCGTGACAACCGGCGCCGGCGATCAGGATCGCCTTCCGGGTCCTCGTGCGCTCGCCCCACGGCCAGGTGCGCGACTGCTTGCGCAGCTCCTTCAACTCGGCCAGGGCCGCGCGGCGTTCCGCCTTGCCCAGGGGAGTGAGGAGGGCGGGGATGTCGTCCAGGCGGCCCTCGTGGACCGCGGTGAGCAGCTCGCTCATCGTGTGCCTCCCGCGGGAACGGCGCCACGGCGGACCATGCGGACGGCCAGGGCGTGTTTGCAGGGACCTCGTCGGCCCCGGTAGTCCGCCCACCACGGGCAGGTGCAGCTCAGCGCGCCGTTGTGCTCACGGACCTGGTAGCGGCGGTCGGCGGAGGCCACGGCGGCCAGATCGCCGTCGAGCGTGACCGCGCCGGACCGGGCCAGCTCGCGGGCGGCGACCAGCCTCGGGTTGTGGCGCTCGGCGCGCTCGGCGTCGTAGGGCAGCTCGCGGTGGAAGTACGCCCCGTCCGCGAGGTCGTAGCCGACCCGGCCGGCGGTTCCGAGCCGCGTCAGCGCGGCCCGTACGCGCCCCACCGGAAGGCCCGACCGCTCCGCCAGCTCCGCCGGCTCGATGCGCGGCTCCCAAGCCAGCAGCACCGAGACGAGTTCGGCGTCGGCGGCGGCATCGTCGGTGGCGAGAGCTTCCAGGACACCGCCCTCCCCGGAGAATCCGCGCGAGACCTCGGGCGACAGGGTCAGCGTCAGCCGCATGCCCGGCAGGACCACCTCCCAGGCGCTGGATGCGGGGACCCCGTCGGCCGGAGGCCCGTACACCCGCAGGGCCGTCGCGTACCGAAGGACGCGCTGCAGGGCTGCCAGGCGCTGCGGTCCCGGGAGGCAGACGGCCCCGGCCGCCGGGCGCGACGTGGGCCGCAGCGCGCGGCCCGCCGGAACAACCCACTGCACAGCGCGCGACGCGGCGCCGGACGCGCGGGAGAGCGAGCGCAGGAACCGGACGGCTTCGGCCGCCGGGAGCTCGGCCCGCAGATCGAACGCCGCGGACGCCACCTGGGCCTCCGCGAATCCCCGCAGCCACCGGTCCGGGAGCGGGATCTTCTTCTCCACCACGCGCTCGCGGGCCGTCGTGACCGCCAGTTCCTCCGGACCCACCCGCAGATGCAACGGATCGTCACCGGCCGTCCGGGACAGAGCCTCCCGCAGCGGGTTGTTCACATCCACGTTCGTGGTGCCGTGCCCCGTCTCGACGCCCTCCAGGCCCTCGCTGAGTATGTCGAGGCGTGCGTAGACACCGCAGCAGCCGGAGAAGGACTCGAAGCGCAGCCGGTCACCGTTGCCCGTGACCACGGGGTCCAGCGACGCGTGCAGACTCCGTTGGTAGTACCGGGCGGACGCCACGTCGGCCACGGCCAGCAGACCGCGCGCGGCGATGTGCGGCGAGGCGAGAAAGCCCTCGAAGAAGCGGGGGTGCGGTTCGGCGCCGCGCGGTGTGAGGCCGCCCGCGGTCTCCAGGCCGAGCGACTGCCCCGCCTGCGAGGACAGCAGTGCGGAGGGACGGGAGTAGGCCAGCGCCTGTACGGATCGGGTCATGAAAAAAACCGTAGGACCCGCCACTGACAATCGGGCCGGGCGAGGAGCGCCGATACGCGCACCGGCACACCTCGCCCTTCCCGTCCGTCAGGTTCCCGTCGGGGTCACTGACCCACCCGGCCGGGCTGGAGGACCTTCGTGAACAGAACGGATCCGCCCTGCTCACGCAGGCGGACCGTCAACTCTCCGCTGACGCCGTCGATGTCGACCTCGCCGAACAGCGACGGTGTTTCCATCGGGGAGACGTTCGCTCGATCAGGTGATTTGACGAAGACCTGGTCCGGGCCGAAGGTCCGGTCGAGCGCGTTGGCCGGGAACTGGCCCGCGGCGAGTGGGCCCGTGACGAACTCCCAGAAGGGGGCGAAGTCCTGGAAGGCGGCCTGCTCCGGCCGGTAGTGCTGGGCGGAGGTGTAGTGCACATCGGCTGTGAGCCACACCGTTCCGGTGATCCGCTCGTGCTTGATGTGGCGGAGCAGTTCGGCGATCTGGAGTTCACGGCCGAGCGGAGCGCCGGGATCGCCCTGCGCCACCGCCTCGAAGTCCGTCGCTCCGTCGGCGACGACCAGCCCGAGCGGCATGTCGGCGGCGATCACCTTCCAGACGGCACGGGACTTCGACAGCGCGCGCTTGAGCCACTTCAGCTGCTCGGCACCGAGGATTCCGGTGGTGTCGTCGGCCTGCCGTCCGGGCGAGTTGGCGTTGCGGAAGGTACGCATGTCCAGCACGAACAGGTCCAGCAGCGGACCGTGCGGAACCACGCGGTGCACACGGCCCTCACCGTTCGAACGGCGCAGGGTCGACACGGGGAAGTACTCGCCGAAGGCCCGCATCGAACGCGCCGCCAGGACGTCCACGTTCTTCTCGGCGTACCGGACGTCATCGAGGATCTGGCCCGGATACCAGTTGTTCCGCACCTCGTGGTCGTCCCACTGGATCACCGACGGCACCTGGGCGTTGAACGCCCGCAGGTTGTCGTCGAGCAGGTTGTACCGGAAGTTCCCCCGGTACTCCGCCAGCGTCTCGGCGACCTTCGACTTCTCCACGGTGGTCACGTTCCGCCAGACCCGCCCGTCGGGAAGCGTCACGCTCGGCTCGATCACCCCGTCCGCGTAGATGTTGTCACCGCTGCACAGGAAGAAGTCCGGGTCCAGACGGCGCATCTCGTCGTACACCCGGTACCCCCCGATGTCCGGGTTGATGCCCCAGCCCTGGCCCGCGATGTCACCGGACCACACGAAGCGCACCCCGTCCCGCCGCCGGGCCGGAGCCGTCCGGAACGTGCCGTACACCGGCCGGCCCGTCCGGCGGGGGTCCTCCGGATCGGCGAGGGTCACCCGGTAGTGCACCTGCTCACCCGCGGGCAGCCCGTGCAGCGGGGTCGTCCCGGTGAAGTCCGTGCCAGGGCCCAGCAGCGGACCGTGCCAGATCCGCGCACGGCGGAAGGACTCCGTCGCAGAGGTCTCCACCAGCATCCGAGCCGGGCGGTCGGAACGCACCCACACGAGGGCGGTCGACGAGGTGACATCGCCGACCTGGACGCCCCACGCCGCGTCCGGGCGGCCCGACCGGGCGAAGGCGGGCGCCGCGGAACCGAGGACGGGGACGGCGAGGGCGGCCGGCACCGCCAGCGAGCCGCGCAGCACGGTGCGGCGGCCGGGGGAAGGAACGCGCGGACGGAACGGCATCGAGTGGCCTCCGGGGCGACGGAACGGATCTGCTGACCGACCGGCCCACCCTCGCGCCCGCCGGAGACCTTCACACCAACGCGAGGTGAACACCCGGGCCCGGCGCCGCCGGAGCGATTTCAGAAGCCGTCCTGGGCCTTGGCCAGCAGCCGTAGCCCCCGTTCGATCTCGGCGGGCGCCAGATGCGCGTACCCGAGCACCAGAGCGATCGAGCGGTCCGCCGGGGACACCGTCCCGCAGTCGCTCAGCGGACGCAGGGCGATTCCGGCCTCCTCCGCGCGGGCGAGGAACTCCGCGTCGGGTCCGTAGCGCTCGGGCAGACGCGCGATGATGTGCAGTCCGGCGGCGATTCCGCTGACGGCGGTGCCCGGGAAGTACGTGGACAGAGCCGTCGTCATGGCGTCGCGACGTTCCCGGTAGGCGCGTTGGCAGCGCCGCAGCTGACGGTCGTAGTCGCCCCGGACGACGAAGTCGGCGAGCACCGCCTGGTCCAGGCTCGGATTGCCGAGGTCCATCGTCCGCTTCCGGTCCACCAGTTCGTCCGTCATGGAGGCCGGAGCCAGCAGCCAGCCCAGCCGCAGTCCGGGTGCGAGCGACTTGCTCACCGATCCCGTGTACGCGACATGCTCGGGATCGAGCCCCTGCAGGGCGCCGACCGGGGCGCGGTCGTAGCGGAAGTCCCCGTCGTAGTCGTCCTCCATGATCACGGCGTCGTTCTCCCGGGCCCAGTCGAGCAGCCGGCTGCGCCGGGCGGCGGAGTAGGCGATTCCGGTGGGGAACTGATGGGCCTGTGTCGTCACCACGGCACGCACCCCCGAAGCGTCGAGCGGTGCGATCTCCAGCCCTTCGTCGTCCAGGGGAAGCCGTTGCGTGTCCAGTCCGGCGGAGGCGAAGAGCGCGGCGTGCTCGGGGCTCCCGGGGTCCTCGACGCCGACGGTGCGCTGCCCCCGGCCGTGCAGGACGAGCCCCAGAAGGGTGGTTGCCTGGGCGACGCCCGAGCACACCAGCAGCCGTTCCGGATCGGCCACCACTCCGCGGCGCCTGGTCAGCAGCGCGGCGAGCGCGACGCGCAGCTCGGGCAGACCGCGGGGGTCCGGGTACCCCAGGGCGCTGTGCGGCAGCCGGTTGATGACCGAACGGTGTGTGGCGGCCCACGCGCTGCGGGGAAACAGCGAAAGATCCGGAGTGCCCGGCCGGAAGTCGACGAGGGTGCCCGGTCCGCGAGGTGCGAGATCACGGGCCCCGTCCGCCGCCGCGCGCACCGACCCGCTCACCCAGGTGCCCGCCCCGCGGCCACTGCGCAGATAGCTCTCCGCGGTCAGCTGCTCGTACGCCTCCGTGATCAGGCCGCGCGACACACCCAGATCGGCGGCGAGCGCGCGGCTCGACGGCAACCGGGTCCCCGGCACCAGACGGCCTGAACGTACGGCCTCGCGCAGCGCGGACTGCAGGGCACGCCCCCGGCCGCGCGCCGGTGCCGCCGCGGCCGGCAGCAGCAGCTCCCAGGCCGCCGACACGGACTCGTGCACGTCAGCGGCACCGGCATGCTCTGAATTGGTCCTCGAAGACATCATGAATGTGGACCTTAATCCGGACCGCCCGGATGCCTAGCGTCATTCACATGAATACGACCTCACTGCGCGGCGCCGCCTTCGCCGCCTTCGCCTGCGTCCTCGTCGGTGCCTCCTTCACCGCCAACAGCGTGCTCGGCGCATACCCCTACGCCGGGGGGCAGACCCTGCGCTACGGCCTCGCCGCCCTGCTGCTCATCCCGCTGCTCAGGCCGCCCGAGGGGCCTGGGCCGATGGAGGTGCTGCGCGCGCTCACCGGCCGCCAGTGGGCGCGGCTCGCCGTGCTCGCCGCTGTGGGAATGGTCGGGTTCAATCTGGCCGTCCTGACCGCGGAACGCTCGGCGGAGCCGGCAGTTCCGGGCGTGTTCGTCGGCTGCGCCCCGATTGTTGTGGCCGTTCTCGTGCCGCTCGGCGACGGGCGCCGGCCGACGCGAACCGTCCTTCTCGCGGCCACGCTGGTCGCCGCCGGTGCCTTCACCGTGCAGGGATGGGGGCGCACGGACACCGCGGGCATTCTGCTGTCCGTCGGGGCGCTGGCCGGTGAAGTGGGATTCGCCCTGATCGCCGTGCCCGTGCTGCGCCCGCTGGGACCCCGGCTCCTGTCGGCCACCGCGTGCGCACTGGCCGCTGCGGAGTCCGCCGTCATCGGCGTGGTGCTCGACGGGGCGGGGTTCGTACGGGTGCCGACGGGGGAGGAGACCGTGGCGTTGCTGTGGCAGGCGGCCGTGGTCACGGTCATCGGCTTCGTCTGCTGGTACCGGGGGATCCAGCGCATCGGCGCCGAGCGGGCCACGCTGTTCTCCGGGCTGATCCCCGTCTCCGCCGCCGTCACGGCTCCCCTGGTCGGAGCGGGTACGTACGGGCCGGCTCAGGCGGCCGGGAGCTGCCTGGTCGGTTTCGGAGTGGCGATCGGCTCGGGTCTGCTGCGGCGGCGTGGGGGCGGGGCGGCCGGGGATTCAGCGACTCGTGTCGAGAATCACCCGGGAGACGAGGGCGGGGTCGTCGTTCATCGGGACGTGGCCGCAGCCGGGAAGCCTGACGAGGCGGGCCTCGGGCAGCGTGTGCTTGGCCCGGATGCCCTGGCGGCGCAGAAGCAGCCGGTCTCGGCCGCCCCAGGCGATGGTCACCGGTAGGCCCGGTATGTCGTCGCGGAACAGGGTGTTCCGTCCGGCGGCGAGCGTCCGGTGGAAGCCGGTCGCCCCGCGCAGGGCCAGGGTCTCGGACGTCGCCGCCTCGGGGGAGCGGCGACCGGGCCGGGCGTAGATGGTGCTGGTGAGGACGGTCCGCCCGGCGGCGGTGCGCGACAGCCGCTCGATCAGGGGCAACGGCATGGACAGGGCGGCCCGCCGCATGGCGCGCAGTGTGGTGAACGCGTACCGGCGTTCGCTCTCGTTCCAGAAACCGGCGGGCGACAGGGCCGTCACGGAACGCGCGAGCCCGACCCGTCCCAGTTCCAGGGCGAGCAGCCCGCCGAGCGAGTTCCCCGCCACATGCGGCCGGTCCACCCCGATGGCCTCGCAGAAGGCCCCGAGCACGGGGACCACGGTGCCGAGATCGTACGGAAGGTCGTCGGGCAGACCGGGTGAGGCCCCGAATCCGGGCAGGTCGACGGCTATGACATCCCGCTCGACGGCGAGGACCGGTATGACCGGGTCCCACGCCTGGAGGTGGTGGCCGATGCCGTGGAGCAGCAGCAGAGGTGCGCCGGAGCCCGCACGCTCGTAGGCCACGGACACGGTGCGCGGTCCTCGGGGCGACTCGACGGTGAACGAGGCCGTGGCCATGGGGACACTCCCTGGGGAACGCGGCGCGTCGTCGACGAGCCGATCAGTGAGGTAGACGGACTGTCAACAACAATTACCGCCAGGTAGCTTGTAGTTCAAGGGGCCTGCGCCATGGGAACTGGACACCGCGCGACGCGTCGGCTGGGATGGCCCGGTGACGACCGAAACCGTGACCGACGTCTTCGAAGAGCACCGGCCCGTCCTGATCGGGGTCGCCTATCGCATGCTCGGCCGCATCGCCGACGCCGAGGACGTGGTCCAGGAGGCATGGCTCCGGTGGTCGGCCGCTTCCCGCGAGGAAGTGCGTGAACCGCGTGCCTTCCTCGTCCGGATCGTCACCCGTCTCGCCATCGACCGGCTGCGCCAGATCGGCACACGCCGCGAGGCGTACGTGGGGCCGTGGCTCCCGGAGCCCCTGGTCACCGACTTCGGGCCCACCGTTCCCGACACGGCGGAGCAGGCCGTACTCGCCGAGTCCGTCTCCGTCGCCGTGCTCGTCGTACTCGAATCGCTCTCTCCGCTGGAACGCGCCGTCTTCGTGCTGCGCGAGGCCTTCGGATTCCCGTACGCGGAGATCGCGGCCACGCTCGACCGGGGCGAGGCCGCCGTGCGCCAGCTCGCGGGGCGCGCCCGACGCCACGTGGAGGAACGCAAGCCCCGGTACGACGTCGACCCCGCCCAGCGGCGCGACCTCACCGAACGCTTCCTCGCCGCGGCCGCCGGAGGCGACATCGAGGAACTGCTGGCCCTGCTGGCACCCGACGTGCGGCTCGTCGGCGACAGCGGCGGCAAGTCCAAGGCGCCGCTCCGGGTCCTGGAGAGCGCGGACAAGGTGGGCAGGTTCCTCTTCGCGGTCGCCCACGGGCAGGTCCCGGACATGGAGATCCGCCTGGTGGAACTCAACGGCGCGCCGGGCGCCCTGGTCCTCTCCGGCGGAAGACCGGACTCCGTGTGCCAGGTGGAGATGCGCGACGGCGTCGTCCAGTGCGTCTATATCGTCCGCAACCCCGACAAGCTCACCACGCTCGCCGTCGACTAGCCCACGCACCTGCGGGGCGCCGTCCGCCACCGGCCGCCCGGCCCCTTCCCGCCCTCCACCGGATTCCCGCCGAGGAACGCGGCCTCGGGAAGTCCTGTCACGCTCCCGCCCCCAGGCGTGCCCAGAAACCCCACGACCCGCCCCGGACGTGGGCCTTTGTGCTGCGCACGGCCCTCGGGTCCGCGAACGTCCTGTGAACGCTGCGCGGCCGGCCTTCGATTCACAGCTTCGCGGCCCGAGGATTGGTCTTGACCAAGGGGGTGCGTCGTCCTATGGTCTCAACGTTAAGACAGGAACCTTTAATAAATAACGTCGCGGAAAAGCCGCTGGGCGATTGCGGAGGACAGGGTGGGGACCACGCAGCTGGAAACGGTGCAGGAGCCGAAGTACTGGCACCTCAAGACCGTGCTCAGTGAGGCACTCGACTCGGACTTTGCGGTGGGGGAGATCCTCCCGAACGAGCGTGAGCTCGCCGCTCGGTTCGGCGTCGCCAGAGCCACGCTCCGGCAGGCCCTGGAACAGCTCGAACTGGAGGGCAGACTGCAGCGCCGCCGCGGTGTGGGCACCACCGTCGCCCCGCCGCGCGTGGGCGTCGCGGTCTCCACGGCCCGGCACGACTGGACCGGCGGCGGAGCCGGCGAGGCCTGGCAGGCCGTCGACTGCGAGAGCGCCGCGGCACCGGCTGCCGTGGCCGGCATGCTCGACATCACTGTCGACGAGCCCGTGCACATCGTGCGCCGCATCCGTGTCACCCAGGGGCAGGCGGTGGCGGCGGAGCTGCTGTACGTGCCGTCCGCCTCCGTTCCGGAGCTCTCGGCCATAGAGACGCCCTCCGGTCCCGCCCGTGCCCGCAACGTCGTCCGCGAACTGCACCGTCTGGGCCTCGACGGCCAGGACCGCTCCGTGGAACTCGGCTCCGCACGTGTCGACGACGCCAAGGAACTCGACCGGCTCCCCGGCGCCCCCGTCCTCGTCGTCACCACCCGCTACCTCGCGGCCGGCGGCACAGCAGCCGTCTCCGTCGCCACCTACCGGGCCGACACCTGCCGCCTCACCTTCGGCGACTCCGGTGCCCTGGAGATCAGCCACCACGAGGACGCGCGCCAGGCGTCCTGACCCGCCGCCCGCCCCCACCGGGGCGGGCATCCCACGGCCCGTCGCATCAGCGGCGGGCCGTCACCGTTCCCTCCACCGCGAACAACTCCTCCTCGACGTGGTCGAGCGCCAGCCTCAGCGCGCCCGTGGCCACCGCAGCCTCCCCGAGGAGCGACAGGGCCACCCGCGGCGGGCGCAGGCAGTAGCGCGCCAGCTCGTTGCGCAGCGGGTCCAGAACGCCGTCCAGGCCCGCTGCCCAGCCCCCCACGACCACCAGCTCGGGATCGAGAGCCAGAGCCAGTGCCGCCACATCGTGGACCAGCCGCTGGATGAACCGCTCGACAGCCGCCTGCGCCCGCTCGTCACCGTGCCGTGCCTTCGCGAACACCGCCGCGACCGCCTGCTCGTCCAGCGGGTCCAGAGGGGTGTCCGTCGTCGACAGCAACCGCTCCGGCGTCACCTCGCGGCCCAGCAGATGCAACGCACCGATCTCACCGGCCGCACCACCGAACCCGCGATGCAGCCGCCCCCCGATCAGCGAACCGGCTCCGGGGCTCAGGCCCGCCAGCACGAACACGATGTCATCGGACTCCCTGCCCGCACCCTTCCAGTGCTCCGCCACGGCCGCCGCGTTCGCATCGTTCTCGACGAGCACGGGACAGCGGAACGAGCGACCGAGACGTTCACCGAGCGCCAGCCCCGTCCAGCCCGGCAGCGCCGTGCCGAGCCGCACCGTGCCATCGGCCTCCACGATCCCGGGACTGCCCACACCGACGGCTCGCAGACTGCTGCGCGCCACGCCCGTCCGCCGCAGGACGTCCGCGACGACGGCCCGCACCTTGTCGAGCCGGTCGTCCGCACTCGCCGTCTCCGACACCTCGCGCGAACCCGCCCCGGTGATCCGGCCGTCCAGGCCCGACAGGAGCGCCGACACCCGGTGAGGACCGATCTCGATGCCCAGCAGATGCCCCGCCTCGGCCCGGAATCGGAACCGGCGGGCCGGCCGTCCCTGCCGACGCGCCTCCGCCCCGTCGGGCGCCGACTCGACGACGAGCCCCGCCTCGAAGAGACCCTCCATGACACCTTCGACCGTCGGCCGGGACAGGCCCGTGATTCTCGTCAGATCCGTGAGCGTCGGAGAACCCGCACCTCGGAGGGCATGCAGCACCACCGCGGAATTGATCCGACGCAGCAACGACGGGTCCCCACCGGTCAGCCGGCCCACGGTGTGTCCTCCCAGCTCGTGCGCATGTCAGGCGGATGGTACTCGCTGCTCAGGGGCGTGGCGACCGCGGGCGCCGATGCCGCCCCGGAACGCCCGGTATCAGCTCGGCGAGACGAATCCGGACTCGAAGGCCGCGATCACCGCCTGGGTGCGATCCCTGGCCCCCAACTTGGCGAGAACCGCGCTGACATGGGTCTTCACCGTTTCCACACTCACCACCAGATGTGCGGCGATCTCCGCGTTGGACAGACCCCGGGACATGAGCCTCAACACAGCCGCCTCCCGATCGGTCAGCGAAGCCCGCTCCATGACCTTCCTGGCCCTGTTCGTGCCGTACTCCGCAGCCAGCTGCCGCACGGCCGCGGGGAACAACAGTGACTCCCCCTCCGCCACCAGCCGCACGGCATGCACGATCTCGGCCGGCCGGGCCCGCTTGAGAAGAAAGCCGTCCGCCCCCGCACGCAGCGCCTCGTAGACGTACTCGTCGTTCTCGAACGTCGTCACCACCAGGATCTTCGGCGGATCCGGCACCGACCGCAGTACGACGCGCGTCGCCTCTATGCCGTCCATGAGCGGCATCCGGACATCCATGGCCACCACGGCGGGGCGCAACTGACGTACGAGGGGCACCACCGCCGCGCCGTCACCCGCCTCGCCCACGACCTCGATGTCCGGCTGGGCGTCCAGCACCGCACGGAGCCCCGCGCGGACCAATGGCTCGTCGTCGACCAGAAGTACGGTTACCGGCATCGGCTCACCCTATGCGGTCGAGCGGAAGGCTCGCGTGCACCATCCATTCCCCCTTGTGCGGCCCCGTTCTGGCGCTGCCTCCCAGAAGAGACGCCCGCTCTCTGATCCCGCGCAGGCCGCTCCCGCCCTCGGGTACGACGACGGCGCCGGATATCAGAGGATTGGTCACCTGCAGGTCGAGTTTGTCTTCTGTCACGGCGATGCGGACCCGCACCGGAACCGATCCGGAGTGCCGCAGCACATTGGTGAGCGCCTCCTGAAGAATCCGATAGCCCTCACGGGACACCGGCGCGGGTACCTGGTCCAGCGGACCGGACACATGGGCGTCCACATCGGCGCCGGAGCCGCGTGCCGAGTCCAACAGGCGATCGGCCTCGCTCAGCGACGGCCGCTGACCCGGCGGTGCGTCCGTTTCGCGCAATACCCTCAGTACTCGCTCCAGGTCGTCCAGTGCGTTGCGCCCCGTTTCCTCGATCGCCGCCAGCGCCCGCTCGGTGAAGACCGGGTCGCCGGCGGCACGCGCCGCTCCGGCCTGGACCACCGCGACCGTCAGGGCGTGCCCGATCGAGTCGTGCAGCTCGCGCGCGATCCGATTGCGCTCGAGAAGCTGTTCCGTGCGCGCCTCCAACGCGGTCAGCCGTTGCACGGGGGTAGGCCCGAGCAGCCACCGGGCGGCCGCCGTGATCAGGTCACCGCAGATCACGACCACGGAGAGCAGTACCACGAGCGGAACGGGCGCCAGGATCGCCGACCACCACTGCGCGCCGAGCCCGGGAACGAGCCAGGCGTCACTGGTCTCGAACCCGGCAGAGGACCTGATGAGGTCGACCGTCGTGGCCAGCAGCCACACGGTGCTCATCCCGGCCAGCCCGGCACAGACCAGGCGCACCTCCAGCCAGAGCGCGGTGCGCCAGCGCTCGGACCAGGAGGACGACGAGGCTACGGAGATGGACGCCTCGGGATCACCACGCTCGCGAGGCGTCAGCAGCAACTGTGCCTGGACGCCCTCCGCGAGCCGCATGCCCGGTATCAGGCCGACGCCCGCGGCCAGTGCGACGGGCACCCACGGCATGTCCGTCGAGATGTACAGCCACACGCTCACGACGGCCCCGGGCAGGAGCAGGTGCAGCCACCGGGTATAGGTGACGGGCGATGCCAATCGGCGGAAGAAGCTGAACATGCCGCCATCGTGCCAGCGCGGTCGGCCCGGCGACTCCCCCGAGCGAGGGAGATGATCTACCCCGATGGGGGAGGACCGGCCCGGGGCGCGGCGGCGAGGCTGAGGACATGACCAGCATCGGAGTCCACGAACTCACCAAGGACTACGGCGGGACCCGCGCCGTGGACGGACTCACGTTCAGCGTGCGGCCGGGACGCGTCACCGGTTTTCTGGGACCGAACGGGGCAGGGAAATCGACCACCATGCGCATGGTGCTCGGCCTGGTCCGCCCCACCGCCGGAACCGCCACGATCGGCGGGCAGCCGTACGCCGACCTCAGCCACCCGCTGTGTCGCGTCGGAGCACTTCTCGACGCTCAGGCCGCTCACGGCTCCCGGACCGCGCGCAGCCACCTCCTGGCGCTGGCGACGAGCAACGGGATAGGGGAGTCGCGTGTCGAGACCGTGCTGGAGGAGGCAGGCCTCGGCCACGTCGGGGGCCGACGGATCAAGACGTACTCACTCGGCATGCGCCAGCGCCTGGGCATAGCCGCGGCTCTTCTCGGCGACCCCGATGTCGTGATGCTCGACGAGCCGTCGAACGGTCTGGACCCGGAGGGCATCATCTGGATCCGGGAGTTGATGAGGCGACTTGCCCGGCAGGGGCGGACCGTTCTCGTCTCCAGCCATCTGATGAACGAGACCTCCTCGTTCGCCGACCACCTGATCGTTCTGGGCAGAGGGCGACTTCTCGTGGACCTTCCGATGCAGGAATTCCTGGACTCCCGCAGCCGGCCACGGGTGCGGGTGAGTACGACCGAACCGGTGCGGTTCGGCGAAACCCTGGCGCGTCGAGGATTCCGCGCCCGGCAGGGTGAAGGCGGGCTCTGGACCGTCGACGGGGCGAGGGCGGAGGAGATTGGGACCCTTGCGGCATCGGAAGGAATCCCCTTGCTCCAGCTCGTCGACGAGCAGACCACGCTCGAACAGGCCTATCTCGATCTCACCTCGGACACCACGGAGTTCGCCTCGGCTCCATCCGCCGTTTCTTGCCGTCAGGAGGTCTGACCATGACCACCACCGCGATCCTGCGTTCCGAGTGGATCAAGATGAGATCGGTTCGATCCGTCACCGGGTCCCTGGCCGCGATCCTCCTCGCCACCCTGGCCATAACCATCCTGGTTACCGCCACCATCGGGCAGGCCGAGGCGGAGAAGGACGGTGCCGATCTCGTGTTCGGTGCCTTCTACGCGTTGAACTTTGCCCAGATTGCGGCCATCAGCTTCGGCGCGATGGCGGTCTCCACGGAATACGTCAACGACGGTCTCCGGATCTCGCTGGCTGCTGTCCCGCGCCGCACCCGGCTTTTCGCCATCAAGATGTCCCTCATCGGGAGTGCGGCACTCGCCGTGGGGCTGCTGACCGGCTTCAGCAGCTTCCTGGTCGGTCAACTGTTCATGGGGGATCATGCCATCGGGCTCGGAGAGCCCGGCGCACTGCGGGCGGCCTTCGGCAGCGGCATATACCTGGCACTGATGGCGCTCTTCGCCGCCGGCCTGACCTTTCTTCTCCGGAGCGCCGTCGCCGTGCTCGGCCTGCTGATCCCCTTCATCCTGATCGTCTCGTTCGTCGTGGGCGATGTCGCGGGCGGGGCGGCCGACTATCTGCCGGACCGCGCGGGCCAGTTGGTGCTCCACCAGCAGGCGGAGAGCGGCAGCCTGGGGCCTTGGACGGGCTTGGCTGTCACGGCTGGATGGGCTGCCGCTGCTCTCCTCAGCGGGTGGTGGGCGATACGACGGCGCGACGTCTAGCTTCGATGGCGCCGAACAGATGAAGGTTCCCGCCTAGATGAGAGCTCCCGCCTGGATATTTGGTGGTGCTGGTGGCCAGGGAACGTCCAGGGCGCGGGCCAGGGCGGCCGTGACGGGGACGTGGTGGTCGGGCAGGTGGAGGAGAGCCCAGGCGGCCGCACGGTCGAGGAAGTCGAGAAGGTTCTGCTCGACGCCGGCGAGCAGAACACGGAGATCGGTGGCGGGCAGTTCGATGACGGGACTGTTGGGCTGCTCGGCGTTCGTGGTGAGTCGGATGGCGGCGCCGACACGCTCGGCGACCGGTGACACGGGTTCATGGCCGAACGTGAGCGTGTGGCCGTCGTCGATGAGGCGATACCAATCACGCCAGTCCTCCAGCCCGTCGCAGCAGCCGGGCAGGAAGGCATGGCCCGAGGCCGGATCGGTGACTCCCAAGCCGCCGGACGCGAAGGGGCCGTCGAAGGTGAGGAGCCCGTGGAGGAAGGAGCCGAGCGGACCGGCCGGGCGAGGTGGGCGGTCGCCATCGGGGTCGATGTCGTTGCACTTGGCGATGCACATCACCACGGAACCGACCTCGGCGGACGAGAGTCCACCGTGGAGCGGCAGAAAGCCGGAGGGATCGGGGGCGGCTGTGGGCCACAGGTCGAAGCCTTCGGGGCTGTAGGCCTCCACGACTGGCTGCATCACGATCATGGGGCGAGTGTTCCCCATCCGCTCGACCGGTCGCTCCTCGACGACGTCCTGTGCTGTCCTGTTCGGTGGACGGAGGCTTGGCCGTCCTGGCGCCGGGGGCCCCAGGAACAGCGTTGCTCGGCGCGGAGCCCGCGCCGCTTCATCCACGGAGGAGAGGTGGGTACGGAGCATGACAACTGCCGTGGTCCGTACCCGGCCGGCCGGTTCTTCGTCAGAGACGCCCTACAGGTCCTTGGCGCGGCACAACTCCTGGTCCACGAGGGCGCTCATCGCGGCCTGGGTGTCCTTGCTGCCCTCGCTGGTGGCGTACACGACGGCGGTTCGGGAACCGTCGGAGGTGATGCCGATCCAGGTGCGGTATCCGAAGAGTTCGCCGGGGTGGCCGAAATAGGCGCCGCCGCACGAGAGGGGGATCGAACCGATTCCGAGTCCGTAGCGCACTCCGAGCGCGGGCGCAGGCACGGTGGTCGTCATGGCGTCGAACTGGGCCGACGCCATCAAGCGGCCGTTGAGAAGAGCGGAGTAGAAGCGCGAGAGATCACGGGTGGTGCTGATGATCGAGCCCGAGCCGGTGGCCATCGTCGTGTTGAGCGCTGTCACGTCGATGGTGGGCCCCGTGGCGTCGCCGAAAGTCGAGTAGCTGCGGGCACGAGGGCCGGGGACGGAGGCGGACGTTCCGGGGATGCTGGTGCCGTGCAGGCCCAAGGGGTGAATGATCCGGTCGGCTACTTCATGGTCCCAGGGCTGGCCGGTGACCCTCTCGATGATCATTGCCGCGAGGACGTAGTTGATGTTGGAGTACGCCCAGCCCTCGCCCGGCGGGAACGTAGGGGGGCGTTGCATGGCCAGGGCCACCAACTCCGGAGGCGTGTATGTACGGAAGCGTTGTGCGCGGTAGCCGGCCGGATCGGTGAGAGCGGGGATGTCGGGCAGGGCGTCGGGGATGCCGCTGGTGTGCTGGAGGAGTTGCCGCACGGTGATGAGTCGGCCGTCGTTCCCGTTCCCGTGAACGGTGCCGGGTAGCCAGTGCTCGACGGTGTCGTCCAGGGCGATGCGTCCTTCGCCGACGAGTTGCAGGATCACCGTGGCGGTGAAGGTCTTGGTGACGCTGCCGACCCGGAACCGGCCGTTCCGAGGCATGGGGGAGTTGCCTCCTTTCGCCGAGGTGCCGGCTCGTGCGACGTCCCGCCCGTCGCGGGAGGTCACCTCGGCGGACACGCCTACGGTCCCCGTGCGGTGGACGGCGTCCACCTCGCTCTGGAGCGGGTCGGTCGGGCGGGGTGATGCGGCTACCGGCAGAGCCGCAGAGACCGTGAGGAGCGCGGAGGCCATGACGGTGAGGGAGAGGACACTTCGGCGGGCATGTGCTAACCGGGGCATGGTGGACTCGTTTTCCCTGTGGAGGTGTGTGGCGGGGGCAGGGCCCATGTGCGGGCCTGCTCGGCGATGGAGTCCATGGCATCAGTGATGGAGGGCCTGGGCCCAGCAGGGTGTCCCCCTGCTGTAGCGCCCTGCTGCCCTCCGGGCTGCGGTGGGGGTAGCCCCACCGCAGAGATCGGCTCCATCGGATGGCGAAGTGCGTGGCACCAGCGCTGTCACGCAGGGGCGGAGTGGGTGGGTGGGGGAGAAAGCAGCGGGGCCGGATCCGGAGAGGCGAGGGGAAATCTCGGGTCGGCCGGCCCCGCTGGGACTGCTCAGCGCTTGAGGGTGAACGTGAAGTCGTCGGTGACTCTGCTGTTCAGCCGGATGGTCGAGTCGACGCGTCCTCGGGCGATCAGGCGCTCGACCTCTGCGCGTGGAAGGGCACAGCCCTGGGCGATGAGACGGGTCGGACGGACGGGGATCCGTGCGGTGAAGCGAACGGCGACTTCGATGACGGTGCGATTCAGATGCTCCGATGCGCCGGTGTCGAGCCGCCAGTTGGTGCCCCAGTCGAGTGTGAGGCGATTGCGGTGCTGGATGAGGGGGACCTGGAGGAGTTCACCGGTCAGGGCGGTGTCGTTGTGGTGGAGGCGGTCCAGGAACTCGGGCTGTATGGAACGTATGTGGGTGCGCTCCAGGACGGTGAGCTTGGCGGTCTCCCCGCATCGCGTGCAGAGGACGAGGATCCAGACGTCGAGGAGCTTGTGGTTCGCGTTGACGCGGAACTTGCCGTCGGGCCGGAAGCGGTCGGAGCCGCAGGTGTGGCAGCGGCGGGCGACGAGCGGGAGGCAGGTGGGCGTGACGACCCAGGTGTTGAGCATGGAAGTACACCGGTTTCCAGTGAGAAATCCGCAGCAGAAAGGGGCACGGCGCACGGATGCGACGCGCGACGAGTCAGCGCTTGGGAGGTCTCACAGGGTGTACAACGGCACGCCTTTGGCTGGACGACGAGTTCGGGAGCAATGTAGTGGCGTGCACGGTGGGCAGGCACCGTAATTTCGGAGCACCGAGACCCGGTGTCCTGGGCCCGCCGCCCGATCGGGGAACCCGGCCCGTGTTGTCCGGGCTCAGGCGTCAACTGCCGGATCATCGGCCGAACCTGCCGTGCGCCTGCGGTCGCGTGCCCAGGCAGTCCGCCGGCGTGCAACCTGCCAAGGGCTCAGGAGTGGTGCCAGGATGGGGGCAGACAGGTGCATAGAGCACCAAAAGGGTAGGGCGGGTGCTCCGTTGTCAGTGCAGGACGGTTTACTGACGGCATGACGACCGCACATCACCTCCGCCTCATCGACGGGATGCGCACCCGAGAGTTCCCCGCGGAGCGTGTTCGATCGGATTCGGGCGTCAGCGGGCCCGGCTACCACACGGCGTTCCTGCACGCCGATGTCGATCACTGGGACGACGACCAAGCCGCGCGGCTCGACCATCGTGCACAGTGCCTGGCCGAGCACGGAGCACTGATCACGTTGCTGGAGGCGCGCTGGGGCGACCCGCAGACGGTCAGTCTCTGGAGTGCGCAGGAGCGGATGATGGCTGGTGAGGAGATCCCCGACCCATGGGCGGAGACCGTGGCGGGGTGCGAGTATCTGCGGCTCTGGCGTCAGGAGAGCCGCTGGATCGCCCTCGCGCTGTACCTGGAGGAGGACGGACTCGGTTGCGAGCTGGGCGTCGTGGTGACCGAGATCGACCCGCCCTGAGGGGCGCGGAGCGAGCCGGGCAGGTGTGGGGCAGGATCTGTGGCAGCCCGGCGGGGAGTGGCTGACGGTTCGGGGAACGGTTCGGTGGGCTGGCGACGTCGTAGCCGGATCGGACGGGCACGAAGTTGTCGGGCTCAGGGGTTGCCAGGTCGAAGCGTCGGCGGGTCAAAGCGTCAGCAGGTCGCAGCGTCGGCAGGTCGAAGTGTCGGCAGGTCGAAGTGTCGGCAGGTCGAAGTGTCGGCGGGCCAAGTTCTGGGAGGCCGAGCGGGCGTCGCGCCGTGTGGGGTTGCGTGTGGTTGTGTCGACCGAGTCGGTGCGGCGGCTCAGCTGTGTTACGGGGACGGGCGTGGCGTGGTTTCCGGGTGGCCCGATGGCGCGTCGGCGGTGTGGCCCGTGGTGGTGTCATCCGTACCGGGGCCCGCGAGGGCCGCGCGCAGGCGGGCGTACTCCTCGGCCATGGAGTCGACGGTCCAGTGGGCGTTCAGGCCGCTGGGATTGGGCAGGACCCAGACCCGGGCGTCGCCGATGGTGCGATCCTGCGGTCCGATGCGCGCCTTTCGTTCGCCGAAGGCCGTTCGGTAGGCCGTGATGCCGACGACGGCCAGCAGACGGGGGCGGAGCTTCTCCACCTTGGCCGTGAGGATGCGGCCACCGGTGCGGAACTCCTCGGCGGAGAGTTCGTCGGCTCGGGCGGTGGCGCGCGCGACGACGTTGGTGATGCCGAGACCGTAGTGCAGCAGCTCCGACTGCTCGCTGGGCTTCAGCTGCCTCGGGGTGAAGCCCGACCGGTGGAGGACGGGCCAGAACCGGTTGCCGGGGAAGGCGAAGTGGTGACCCGTGACCGCTGTGGTGAGGCTCGGGTTGATGCCGCAGAACAGGACGCGCAGACCGCCCGTGACCACATCGGGGACGATGCGGTCACGGGCGGCCCGGAGTTCCTCGGGTGTCATCGGCCGGAGGCGCGGCGGATCAGAGGATCGACCCCGGCGTGTAGCCGGCGGCCTCGGGGTGCTGCTTGGTGATCTCCTCGATCCGGGCGACGAGGGTGGTGACCTGGTCGCCGGCCGCGCCGGTGAACGAGAGCTTGTCCGCCATCAGCGCGTCGAGCTGGGCGCGGTCGAGCGGGATGCGCTCGTCGGCGGCCAGCTTGTCGAGCAGCTCGTTGCGCTCCGTGCCCTGCTCGCGCATGGCCAGCGCGGAGGCGACGGCGTTCTCCTTGATGGCCTCGTGGGCGACCTCGCGGCCGACGCCGGCACGGACGGCGCCCATGAGCACCTTGGTGGTGGCGAGGAACGGCAGGTAGCGGTCCAGCTCGCGGGCGACGACGGCCGGGAAGGCGCCGAACTCGTCGAGGACGGTCAGGAAGGTCTCCAGCAGGCCGTCGAAGGCGAAGAACGCGTCGGGCAGTGCGACGCGGCGGACCACGGAGCAGGACACGTCGCCCTCGTTCCACTGGTCGCCCGCGAGCTCGCCGGTCATCGAGGCGTAGCCCCGCAGGATGACCATCAGGCCGTTCACGCGCTCGCAGGAGCGGGTGTTCATCTTGTGCGGCATCGCGGACGAGCCGACCTGGCCCGGCTTGAAGCCCTCGGTGACCAGCTCGTGGCCGGCCATCAGACGGATGGTCTTGGCGACCGAGGACGGTGCGGCGGCCAGCTGCACCAGGGCCGTCACCACGTCGTAGTCGAGGGAGCGCGGGTAGACCTGGCCGACGGAGGTGAAAGCGTGGGCGAAGCCCAGGTGCCGCGCGATGCGCTGTTCCAGCTCCGCGAGCTTCGCGGCGTCGCCGCCGAGCAGGTCGAGCATGTCCTGGGCCGTGCCGACCGGGCCCTTGATCCCGCGGAGCGGGTAGCGGTCCAGCAGGTCCTCCAGCCGCCCGTGGGCGACCAGCAGCTCGTCGGCCGCCGTGGCGAAACGCTTGCCCAGCGTGGTGGCCTGCGCGGCGACGTTGTGGGAGCGGCCGGCCATGACCAGCTCGCCGTACTCGGCCGCGAGCCGGCCCAGCCGTGCCAGGACGGCGACGGTGCGGTCGCGCATGAGCTCCAGGGACAGCCGGATCTGGAGCTGCTCCACGTTCTCCGTCAGGTCGCGGGACGTCATGCCCTTGTGGACCTGCTCATGGCCGGCGAGGGCGTTGAACTCCTCGATGCGGGCCTTGACGTCGTGCCGGGTCACCTTCTCGCGCTCGGCGATCGAGGCCAGGTCGACCTGGTCGAGCACGCGCTCGTAGTCGGCGAGGGCGGCGTCCGGCACCTCGATCCCGAGGTCCTTCTGGGCGCGCAGCACCGCCAGCCAGAGCCGGCGTTCCAGCTTCACCTTGTGCTCGGGGGACCAGAGGACGGCCAGCTCCGTGGAGGCGTAGCGGCCGGCAAGAACATTGGGGATGCGAGGCTTCGCAGACACAGCAGTCACGTGTCCAGAGCTTACCTGGCGGTCCGGGTGCTCCGTGGCGCGGACGGGGGCCGTAAGGCCCAGGTCAGAGCGGCGCGTGCAAGCGTCTCATCTGCTGGACGGTGGACGCCGGTGCCCTCGCCCGCGTGCCGGCAGATCGACGGCCCGGAACGCGGCCCCGGGCCGTGTCTTTCGGATCAGGCCGGATCGGCTCGCGGCCTGATCCGCAAGGCACTGCACCTAGACGTCGCCGTCCCCGTCCGCCCGGCGCCACCCGGCCACCGGCCCCGGGTTTCCCGCGTCGGCCGGTGTCACCCAGAAGGCGCGTCCCAGGTCGGTGCTGAACTGGGCGCCCGCGCGGCCGTCGCCCGAGGAGCGGCCGGTCAGACGGCGTCCGATCCACGGGAAGAGGTGGCGGCGGGCGAATCGCACGTCCTCCACGCGTCGGGCGGTCCAGCGGGGCGGGGCCGACGGGGGCAGGGGGGTGCGCCAGTCGCTCTCCTCCGGGAGCCCGAGCTGCTGCCAGACGGCCTCGGCGACCCGGCGGTGGCCCTCGGCGGTGAGGTGGAGCCGGTCGACGTCCCACATCCTGGGGTCGGCCAGCGCCGGAGCGCCGTAGAGGTCGACGACCTCCGCGCCGTGCCGGGCCGCCAGATCGTCCACCAGGGAGAACAGGTCCTCCATGCGCGGCCGGAACCGCTCCAGCACCGGACCGTTGCGTCCCGGGCTGCGCATCAGCACCAGCTTCTTGCACGAGGGCGCCAGGCGTTCCACGGCCTCCTCCAGCCGTCCCCGGACCATGCCCATGTCGCACTTGGGGCGGAGGGTGTCGTTGAGGCCGCCGACCAGCGTCACCACGTCCGGGCGCAGCGCGGCCGCGGCGTCGACCTGCTCGTCCACGATCTGGCCGATGAGCTTGCCGCGGACCGCGAGATTCGCGTAGCGGAAGCCGGGGGTGCGGGCCGCGAGGCGGGTGGCCAGGACATCGGCCCAGCCCCGGTACGAACCGTCGGGCAGCAGGTCCGACATGCCCTCGGTGAACGAGTCGCCGACCGCGACAAGACTGGTGTATTCGGCATTCAATTCCATGGCGCCGCCGATCGTATCGCGGGGGCGCGCGGCTCCGCCGCGGCCCCGTACCGGGCGGTCGGTGGACCGCGGCCGGTGGGAGCCGGGGCCGACCGGCGCCCGGAACGACGGACCCGGCGGGGGACAGGCCCCCACCGGGTCCGGAGCCGGTCAGCGCGTCTGCGGCCGCCCCACCAGCTCCCTGAGGACGTCCTCCATGGTCACCATGCCGGCCAGCCGGTCGTCCTCGTCCAGGACCGCCGCCAGATGCGTGCGGCTGCGCCGGAGGGCCGTCAGCACGTCGTCCAGCGGGGTCGCCGCCCGGACCCGGGCGATGGGCCGCATCGCCGTCACCGGGAACGGTTCGTCCCGGGGGGTGACGTCGAGGGCGTCCTTCACATGGAGGTAACCCAGGATGCGCTGCTCGCTGTCCATCACCGGGAAACGGGAGAAGCCGGTCTGCGACGACAGCCGCTCCAGCTCCTCGGGGGTCGTCCCCACCCTGGTGTACATGACCCGGTCCACCGGCAGCACCACGTCCCGCACCGGCCTGCGGCCCAGCTCCAGCGCGTGGTGCAGCCGCTCGGCGGCGCGGTCGTCGACGAGGCCCGCGTCCCCCGCGTCCTTGACCAGACGGGCAAGCTCGTCGTCGGAGAACGTGGCCGAGACCTCGTCCTTCGTCTCCACGCGCAACAGCTTCAGCAGGGTGTTGGCGAAGGCGTTGATCGCGAAGATCACCGGCCGCAGGGTCCGCGCCAGCGTGACCAGGGGAGGCCCGAGGATCAGCGCGGTCCGCACCGGCTCGGCCAGTGCGATGTTCTTCGGCACCATCTCGCCCAGCAGCATGTGCAGATACGTCGCCACCGTCAGGGCGATCACGAACGAGATCGGATGGACCAGCCCGTGGGGCACGCCCACGGCGTCGAAGACCGGCTCCAGCAGATGCGCGATGGCGGGCTCGGCGACGATACCGAGCACCAGGGTGCAGAGGGTGATGCCGAGCTGGGCCGCGGCGAGCAGGGCCGACACGTGCTCCAGACCCCAGATCACGCTCCGGGCCCGGCGGTTCCCCTCCTCGGCCTGCGGTTCGATCTGGCTGCGCCGGACCGAGATGAGCGCGAACTCCGCACCCACGAAGAAGGCGTTCACGACGAGGGTCAGCAGACCGATGAACAGCTGTACGGCGGTCATCGCTCCTCCTCCGCGGCCTCGTCGTCGCCCGGCAGCGGGGCGTGCAGCAGCGCGCGTGCGGCGCGGCGCCCGGAGGCGTCCACCACGTCCACGCGCCAGCCGGCCAGCTCGATGGTGTCGCCCACGGCGGGGATGCGGCCCACCGCCGTGGCGATCAGTCCGGCCAGGGTCTCGTAGGGTCCGTCCGGCACCCGCAGTCCGATCGCCTCCAGCTGGTCGGTGCGGGCGGCGCCGTCCGCCGACCACAGCGTCCTGCCGTCCGCGTCCTCGCCCGCCGGGGCGAGATCCGGCGTCTCGTGCGGATCGTGCTCGTCGCGCACTTCGCCGACGACCTCCTCGACGATGTCCTCCAGGGTCACGACGCCCGCCGTGCCGCCGTACTCGTCGATGACGACCGCCATCGCGAGCTTTCCGGACAGCCGGTCCAGCAGCCGGTCGACGGTCAGGGTCTCCGGGACGAGCAGCGGTTCGCGCAGCATCTCGGAGACGCGGGTGCGCGGACGGCGCTCGGCGGGGATCGCCAGGACGTCCTTGATGTGGGCGACGCCGACGACGGTGTCCAGACTGCCGCGGTACACCGGGAAGCGGGACAGTCCCGTCGCACGGGTCGCGTTGGCGACGTCCTCGGCGGTGGCCCGGACGTCCAGGGCGGTGACCTGGACCCGGGGGGTCATCACGTTCTCCGCGGTCAGCTCGGCCAGATTGAGGGTGCGGACGAACAGCTCCGCGGTGTCGGCCTCCAGCGCGCCCTCCTTGGCGGAGTGGCGGGCCAGGGCCACCAGCTCCTGCGGGCTGCGGGCCGAGGCCAGCTCCTCGGCCGGTTCGAGCCCGAATCGGCGCACGATCCGGTTGGCCGTGTTGTTGAGGTGGCTGATGAAGGGCCGGAACACCGCGGTGAAGGCCCGCTGGGGGGTGGCCACCGCCTTGGCGACGGCGAGGGGCGAGGAGATCGCCCAGTTCTTCGGGACCAGCTCGCCGACGACCATGAGGAAGACCGTGGACAGGGCCGTCCCGATGACCAGGGCCAGGGAGGAGGCCACGCCCGGGGAGAACCCGACGGACTCGACGGGGCCCCGGATGAGCTTCGCGATCGACGGTTCGGAGAGCATGCCGACGACCAGATTGGTGACGGTGATGCCCAGCTGGGCGCCGGAGAGCTGGAACGTCAGGCTGCGTACGGCCTTCATGGCGCCGGCCGCGCCCCGTTCACCCCGCTCCACGGCCCGCTCCAGCTGTCCGCGTTCGACCGTGGTCAGCGAGAACTCGGCCGCGACGAAGGCGCCGCAGGCCAGGGAGAGCAGGACCGCTACGAGCAGGAGAAGCACTTCGGTCATCGGTTCACCTCCGTCCCATGATCGGGCAGGGGCAGGAGGATCGCGCGGTGTCGGCGATATCGGCTACTCGGAGGCTCGCCCATCGGCGGACGCTCACACCTTTCGAATGGATCGACAGTGGAGCATCCATAGTAAAGGATCGGCAAAGTCCCGTGGTGGGCGTGGGGCGCACACGCTGAGTGCGTGCGCCCCACGCCCGCGCCGGGCCGGGAGGCGGCCGCCGTGTCTAGAGCGACTTCACCCAGCGCCGCCACTGGTCCTGGCGCTCGTAGCCGCTCGCCGCCCAGGTGTGGTGCGCCCGTTCGTTGGCCTCCAGGACCATGGCGTCGACCCGGCGTCCGCCGAGCTCGGCGAAACGCTTCTCCACCGCCTCCAGCAGCGTGGTGGCGATCCCCTGCCGTCGGAATCCCGGATGCACGGCGAGGCGGTACACCGAACAGCGCCACCCGTCGAAGCCCGCGATGACGCTGCCCACGAGCACGCCGTCGCGCTCGGCCAGCAGCAGCGCCTCGGGGTCGCGTTCGATCAGCCGGGACACCCCGTCGTGGTCGTCGCTGACGCTCGTGCCCTCCGCCGCCTCGCGCCAGAAGCGCAGGACGGCGTCGATGTCGGAGGGGGCGGCGGGGCGGATGCGGAGAGTGTTCATGCGGTGAGCCAAGCAGACGCCCTCCCCGCGGGGCGAAGGATTTCAGGATGCGGTCGCGCGCGGGACACCGCCCGCCGCCCTTCCCGGCAGGACGGGCAGCGACTCGACGCCGTACACGATCGACAGCTTCCGGAAGGCCAGGTCCTGCGGCCGGACCGCGAGCCGCATCCCGGGAAAGCGCCGGGCCAGCGCGGGGAAGGCCACGCGCAGCTCCATCCGGGCCAGTTCGGCGCCGATGCAGCGGTGGATGCCGTGGCCGAAGGCGAGATGGCCGGCCGGTGTCGTGCGTTCCGGATCGAATCCCCCGTCGTCCGTGACGTACGAGGGATCGCGGTTGGCGCCGCTCAGCGAGCAGAGCACCATGTCACCGGCCGGAATGGTCACCCCGGCTATCTCGATGTCCCGCCGGGCGAACCGGGGGAAGGCCGTCTGGACCGCCGAGACGTAGCGCAGCACCTCCTCCACGAACGGCGCGGCGGCCGCGTCGTCCGTGCGCAGCCGCTCCGCGACCTCCGGGTTCCGCAGCAGGACCAGGGCGCCCAGGGCGATCGTGCTGGCCGTCGTCTCGAAACCGCCGGTGAGCACCCCGTCGGCCAGCCCCGCGAGCTCCTCGTCGTCGACGCTGTCCCCGTGCTCCCGCACGATCATGCCGAGCAGGCCGTCGCCGGGGCTGCGCCGCTGGGCCCGTACGACCCCGCGGAAGTAGTCGAGCGACGCCGACATGGCGCCGAACGGGGCGCTCGTCCCGCCGAACAGGTCGAAGCGGTCCATGGCCAGCCGCTGGAAGTCCTCCCGGTCCCCGTACGGCACGCCGAGGAGTTCGCAGATGGTCAGCGAGGGCACGGGCAGGGCGAACGCGTGCACCAGGTCGACCGGGCCCGGGGCCGCCGCCATCGCGTCCAGCCGCTCCTCGACGATCGCCTCGATGCGGGGCGTCAGCCGGCGCAGCCGGCGCATCGTGAACTCCGGGGTGAGGATGCGGCGCAGCCGGGTGTGCACCGGCGGGTCGCTGAACCCGAGGCCGCCGGGGCTCTGTTCGGCGCCTATCCCGGCGTTGCCCGCGAGATGCGCGAAATCGGTGCTGAACCCGTCGGCGGAGCCGAGCACGGCCTTCGACTCCTCGTACCCGGTGACCACCCAGGCGTCCATGCCGAAGGGCAGCGCGACCCGGCTCACCGGCGCCTTCGCCCGGGTGGCGGCCACCCGGCGCACCGGATCGAGCCCGTCCCGGCGCAGCAGCATGAGCAGGTCCTCGGGCAGCAGCCTGACCGTGGAGGAACCGAGCCCGTGCCGCTGAATCCTGGCCAGATAGGTGCGCCCGAGCCGGGCGGTGATGCGGGAACGGAACGTCGTACTCAATGTGCACCCCATGAGTCGTCGCGGGAACGGGTCGGATGGCGGACCGCTGCCGCCGAACATCGCCTGACGCGCCCACCTCGGCTGCCAGGCCAGGAATTATGACCAGGTTTCCGGCGCCCGGGTGGACCGGGTCCGGGATCCGTCGCGCGCACCCGGTTCCCCTTGCCGGTGCTAGCGCACGCGCGCTAGCGTGAGGAGGTGCCCAAGACACAGCTGAACGTTCGAGTGGACGAGGCCACCGCCGAGGCCGCGCGGCAACGCGCGCTCCAGAGGGGGATGAGCGTGAACCGCTACATAGAGGAATTGGTCATGCGGGACGCGGGCGAGGTGGGCCACACCTTCGTCGAGGCCGCGGCCGACTTCATGAAGCAGTACGAATCGGTGTTCGCCGAGGAGTTCGGCCCGGAGCGCAAAGGCACCCGTTGAACCTGCGGATCCACCTCTCCTGGCTGCTCATGGTCGCCGAACACAACACGCCGGGCGATCCGCAGGTGACGGACTGGGGCGCGCTGGTCGCCGCGGTCGCACGCCACGAGGCGGAGATCTTCGGCAGCCCGGTCTACAGCGACCCGCACTCCAGGGCCGCCTCCCTGCTGCAACTGCTGCTGCACGTCCCCGCGCTGGAGCGTTCGAACGCGATGTTCGCCTCCGCCGTCGCCTACGCCTATCTCGTCGCCTCGGGACTGAAGGTCGTCACCTCCCCGGAGCAGGTGCGTGATCTGGCGCTGCTGGTGAAGGAGGGCAAGGCCGACGTGCGGGCCATCGCCGACGAACTGCGCCAGTGGAGTCTGTGAACGGGAACGGCGCGGACCCGGCCGTACGCGGCACCGCGGTTCAGCCGAGACCCGTCCGTCCCCGGTCCACCACGGGCGACCGCCGGGCCACGCCCAGGACGCACGAGGACGTGGGAAGCCGCACACCGTGCTCGGGGAGACGGACGCGCCTGTAGGACACCATCTCGAACCCCGCCTCCTCGATGGCGGCGAGCGTGTCCCGCGAGGTGTGGCAGCCCCCTGCCAGGAGCGGCCAGACCGTCCGGTCCAGGGCCCGCTGCGTCGCCGCCATGGCCCGGCCCTCGGCCCGTACGTGCTCGAGGAACCGCAGTTCACCACCCGGCCGCAGCACCCGCCGGACCTCCGCGAGCGACTGCCGCACCTGCCGTACGGTGCACAGCACCAGGGACGCGACCGCTCCGTCGAAGGCCTCGCTCTTCACCGGAAGCGCCTCCGCCGTGCCCGGCACCACGTCCACCGGAACACCGGAGCGCAGCGCCGCCCTGACCGCCAACTGCCGCAGAGTGCGCTCCGGTTCGATGGCCACCACCTCCGCGACGGCCGGAGGGTAGTGCGCGAAGTTCAGACCGTTGCCCGCCCCGATCTCGATCACCCGCCCGGACAGCCCGCTCAGCAGCTCGGAGCGGAGGGCGGCCAGGCCCGCGGCGGACTCCGCCGCCACGCTCAGCCGGGCGTAGCAGCGGGCGAACACGGGATGGTGCACCGCGTCCTTCGGAATCTTCGTGCTGCGCAGTCGCATGACGGACCTCCTCGACGGGCACCGGTCGGGCGGGCCGGGCGGCGTGGTGCGCGCCGCGCGCCCCGTACGGCCGGAAAGGTTCGGCTACCTCGATTCTGCCCCGTCCGGACGGCCGCGTCCTGCGCCGCGCACCCCCCGCTCCCCTCCTACTCCGGGACGCGGCTCCCGCCCAGCCGCGCGTCCAGCCAACTCGGTGCCCGGTCACGGAAGTCCGCCGGGTCCAGCGCGCCCGCACCGGCCGGCACCGCGCCCAGCAGCGGCGCTCCCGCGGCCACCGGGAGGTCGGCCACATTGCAGCGCTCCGCCAGACCGGGTGCCCCGGGCATGCTGCCGATGACCACACCGGCGCAGTCCAGCGCCCGCGCGCGCAGCGCCTCCGCCGTCAGCGCCGTGGAGTTGAGGGTGCCGAGGCCGGCCGGGGCCACTACCAGCACGGGCGCCTTCAGCAGCCGGGCGGCGTCCGCGAGCGTGGCGCCCTCGTCGTCGAACCGCACCAGCAGCCCGCCCGCGCCCTCGATCAGCACCAGATCGTGATCGGTCGCCAGTTTCTCGGCCGCCTCGGCCACCTCGTACGGGCGGACCGGACGCATCGCCGCGCGCCGGGCCGCCGTGGCCGGGGCCAACGGCTCAGGGAAGCGGGCCAGTTCGACGGGGGTGACATGGGCACCGGCCAGTCGCGCCACCTCGGCCGCGTCTCCGGGCTCACCCGGTGCCAGGCCCGTCTGGGCCGGTTTGAGCACCGCCACCCGGCGGCCCGCCGAGGCGGCCGCCACGGCCGCCGTCACGATCGTCTTGCCGATCTCGGTGCCGGTGCCCGTCACCACGAGCAGGTTCATCTCAGCCCTCCCGGGCCGCGGCGCACACGGCGCGGCCGATCGTCGCCAGGTCGTCGTCGCCCGTCACATAGGGCGGCATGGTGTACACGAGATCGCGGAACGGCCGCAGCCACACGCCCTCGCGCACCGCCGCCCGCGTGGCGGCCTCCATGTCCACCTCGTGGTCGAGCTGGACGACACCGATGGCGCCCAGCACCCGGACGTCGCGCACCCCGGGCAGCCCGGCCGCCGGTGCCAGACCGTCGCGCAGACCGGCACCGATGCGCTTGACCTCCCGCTCCCAGTCCTGGCCGAGCAGCAGATCGACGGACGCGCAGGCGACCGCCGCCGCGAGCGGGTTCCCCATGAACGTCGGACCGTGGGCCAGGACCGGCACCTCTCCGCGCGAGATGCCCTCGGCCACCTCGCTCGTGCACAGGGTCGCCGCCATCGTGAGATAGCCGCCGGTCAGCGCCTTGCCGACACACATCACATCGGGGGAGACCCCGGCGTGCCCGGCGGCGAACAGGGTGCCCGTCCGCCCGAAGCCCGTCGCGATCTCGTCGAACACCAGCAGGACCCCGTGGGCGTCGCACGCCTCGCGCAGCACCCTCAGATAGGCGGGGGAGTGGAACCGCATCCCGCCCGCGCCCTGGACCACCGGCTCCACGACGACCGCCGCCACCTCATGGGCATGACGCGCGATCAGTTCCCGCAGATGCGCCTCGTACGAGGGATCCGGTTCCGCGTCGAAGCCCGCCGGGGGCTCGTCAGCGAAGATCTGCCGGGGCAGCGCCCCGGACCACAACTCGTGCATCCCGCCCTCGGGATCGCACACCGACATCGGCTGCCAGGTGTCCCCGTGGTAGCCGCCGCGCCAGGTCAGCAGCCGCCTCTTGGCCGGCCGGCCGGCCGAGCGCCAGTACTGGAGGCACATCTTGACGGCCACCTCGACGGAGACCGAACCGGAGTCGGCGAGGAAGACGTGGCGCAGCGGCTCCGGGGTGATCTCGACGAGCCGGGCGGCCAGCCGCACGGCGGGCTCGTGCGTGAGCCCGCCGAACATCACATGACTCATCCGGTCCAGCTGACCGCGTGCGGCCTCGTTGAGCGCGGGATGGTTGTAGCCGTGCACGGCCGACCACCAGGACGACATGCCGTCGATCAGCTCGTGCCGCCCGTGCGCGGGCTCCGCGAGCCGGAGCCGTACCCCGGACGCGGACTCCACGACGAGCGGCTCCTGCCGTCCGGGCATCGGACCGTACGGATGCCACACATGGGAGCGGTCCAGCTCCCGCAGCGCGGCGGGGGAGAGCGGCTCAGGCATTGGGAGCGAGGTCCGTCCCCGCGCCGCGGCGACGGACCGCCACCAGATCGGTGCGGGCCCCGGGCACCTCGGACCGGTCCGGGGCAGCGGTCTCCTCGCCGGCCGGCTCCGCGTCCCCGCACGGCGCGCAGCCGCCGCCGGAGTGCCCGCCGCACCCCGCCGCCGCGTCGGCGCGGTGCGCGGGAAGCGTCGTGGTGCCCGCCCCCTCCACCTCGAAGCCGGCGTCCGCGATCATGTCGAGGTCGGCCTGGCCCGCCTGGCCCTCACTGGTCAGGTAGTCACCCAGGAAGATCGAGTTGACCAGGTGCAGGGCGAGCGGCTGCATCGAGCGCAGATGCACCTCGCGGCCCCCGGCCAGCCGCACCTCCACGTCGGGGCAGACGAACCGCACCATCGCGAGGATCCGCAGACAGCGCTGCGGCGTCAGGTTCCACTCCTTGGCGAGCGGCGTGCCCTCGAACGGGATCAGGAAGTTGACCGGCACCGAGTCGGGGTCGAGAGCGCGCAGCGAGAAGACGACGTCCACGAGATCGGCGTCGCTCTCGCCCATGCCGGCGATCAGCCCCGAGCAGGCCGAGAGCCCGGCGGCCTGCGCCTGGTGGACGGTGTCCACCCGGTCCTGGTAGGTGTGCGTCGTCGTGATCTCCCCGTACGTCCCCTCGGACGTGTTGAGGTTGTGGTTGTACGCGTCGGCGCCCGCCGACCGCAGCCGCTCGGCCTGGCCGTCGGAGAGCAGCCCGAGGCAGGCGCACACCTCGACGCCCTCGTTCTGCTCCTTGATGGCCCCGATGGTCTCCGAGACCCGGTCGACGTCACGGTCGGTCGGGCCCCGGCCGCTGGCGACCAGGCAGACGCGCTTGGCGCCGCCGGCCACGCCCGCCGCGGCCGCCTTCGACGCCTCGTCCGGCTTCAGCCAGGTGTACTTGAGGATCCCGGCCGTCGACCCCAGCCGCTGGGAGCAGTACGAGCAGTCCTCGGGACAGAGCCCGGACTTCAGATTGACCAGGTAGTTGAGCTTCACCCGCCGCCCGAACCACTGGCGGCGCACCTTTCCGGCCGCGGCCACCACATCGAGCAGTTCGTCGTCCGGGGTCGCCAGTACGGCGAGCGCTTCTTCACGGGTCGGCAGCTCGCGCCGCAGCCCCTTGTCCACCAGCGTGTTCAGGAGGTCCATGGCGTTGATCCTGGCGTACGGCACCGCCCGGAGCCAAGGAGGAACCGGACAACAGAGCCCGATGCGGGTGTGTGCATGGCCACACCATGTCCGGGCACGTCCCCGGTTAGGGTCTGTGAGCTGCCTACAAAAGGGACCCGCCCATGTCCTCCACCCCGTTCGACTGGACCGACGCGGAGGCGCGCCGCCGCGCGGACGCCGGACTCGTCCGTACGCTGCGGCCCCGCCCCGCCGAGACGGACCTGCTGGACCTGGCGAGCAACGACTACCTGGGACTGACCCGTCATCCCGAGGTGACGGGCGCGGCGGCCGACGCGGCGCTGCGCTGGGGCGGCGGCGCCACCGGCTCGCGGCTGGTCACCGGCTCCACGACGCTGCACGCCGCGCTGGAGGAGGAACTGGCCGCCTTCTGCGGTTTCGAGGCCGCCCTGGTGCTGTCCTCGGGCTACGCGGCCAACCTCGCCGCGCTCACCGCGCTGACCGGGCGCGGCTCCCTCATCGTGTCGGACGCGGGCAACCACGCCTCGATCGTCGACGGCTGCCGGCTCGCGCGGGCCGAGACGGCCGTGGTCCCGCACGCCGACCCCGAGGCCGTGCACAAGACGCTGCGGGCGCACGGCGGACGGGCGCTGGTGGTCACGGACTCGGTGTTCTCGGTCGACGGCGACGCCGCGCCGCTGGCGGAACTGGCCGGGGTCTGCCGCGCGGAGGGCGCCGCCCTCATGGTCGACGACGCCCACGGCCTCGGAGTCCTCGGCGCGGGCGGACGCGGCGCCCCCGCCGCCGCGGGTCTGGCCGGAGCGGAGGACGTCGTCACCACCGTCACGCTGTCCAAGTCCCTGGGCAGCCAGGGCGGTGCGGTGCTCGGCCCGGCCCGGGTCATCGGCCATCTGGTCAACACCGCCCGGACGTTCATCTTCGACACCGGGCTCGCCCCCGCCGCCGCCGGAGCCGCGCTCGGCGCGCTGCGACTGCTGCGCCGGGAACCGGAACGCGCCGCGCGGGCCGGCGCGGTCGCCGCCGCCCTGTACGACGGGCTGACGGCGGCCGGGCTCACGGCGGTCCGCCCGGACGCGGCGGTGGTGTCGGTGCGCGCGCCCTCGGCGGACTCGGCCGTCCGGTGGGCGGCCGACTGCCGTGCCGCCGGTGTGGCGGTCGGCTGCTTCCGGCCGCCGTCCGTGCCCGACGGGATCTCCCGGCTGCGCCTCACCGCGCGTGCCGATCTGACGGGGGAGCAGATCGCGCGTGCGGTGGAGACGGTGCGCCGGACGGCTCCGGCCGGCTGAGCGGACCGCCGGCACCGTTCCCGCGTCAGCGGACCGTCGTGTGCGGCCCCACGCTCAACGCGGTGACGAAGGTGGTCCAGGCCTCCGCCGAGAACCGCAGATGCGGCCCGCCGGTGTCCTTGGAGTCGCGGACGGCCAGGCGCCTCCGGCCGAACGGGGCGGTCTCCACGCAGTTGTTCATTCCCGTGCTGCGGCTGCTGCGGCGCCACCGCAACGCGTGCTGTGCAGGGCAATCAGACATGTCGTCCCTCTCGGGCTGTGGGGGTCACCGACCGTCGCGGTCGATGGAGGCGATCAGGTCCAACGAGTGCTCCGGCGACAGCGCGTGCGCCTGCAGGGTGCGGAAGGCCGAGCTGTACGCCTCAAGGTCTTCTTTCCGCTCCAGATAGAGGCTACTCGTCAGATGGTCAAGAACGACCACATCTAGATCAGAACTGTTCGGAAAGGAGAAGATAACGAAAGGCCCGGTGATGCCCACATAGCCTCCGACCGCGAACGGAAGCAATTGGAGCTGTACGTGCGGGAGTTGGGCGACGCGCGCGAGATGGCGCAATTGCTCCCTCATCACCCGGGGTCCGCCCACCTCCCGCCGCAGCACCGCCTCGTCGAGCACCGCGCTCAGCCGCAGCGGCGGATCGCTGCGCAGCACCCCCTGACGGGCCAGCCGCACCTCCACCAGCGAGTCGACATGGCCGGCCGGTATCCCGTCGAGGGAGGCGCGGGTGACCGCGCGGGCGTAGTCGGCGGTCTGCAGCAGCCCCGGCACCACCGAGGTCTCCAGCGTGCGGGCCGTCCGCGCCTGCGACTCCAGGCTGATGAAGTCGCGGTACTGCGGCGGGATCAGCCCGCGGTACGCGTGCCACCAGCCGGCGCCCCCGCCCCCGGCCGATCCGGCGAGCGCCTTCAGCACCTCCCGCAACTTGGGGTCGTCCGTGCCGTAGGCGTCCAGCAGCCGGGACACATCGGCGGGCCGCACCCCGCTGACGCCCGTCTCGATGCGGCTGATCTTCGACTGGTGCCAGCCGAGCAGCCGCGCCGCGTCCCGGCTGGTGAGTCCCGACGCGTGGCGCAGACTCCGCAACTCCTCCCCGAGTTTGCGGCGTCGCACCGCGGGGCCGTGCTGCATCCGGCTCTCCCTCCCACTGGCTGCCGAGCGGACAGTGTGGCGCGGGTTCGGGGCATCCGGGGCAGATTTCACCGCTTCGAGCGACAGATATATGCATATCTTGGTGGATCGCCGTTACAGAGGGCAGCATCAGTGGCACTCTGGCGCGAAGCACAACCCGGTTCATCGATCGCGGGGTCGCTGCCGGGTGGAAAGGGGCGGGCTCGCCATGGCAGATCATCAGGAAGCAAGCGTCACCCTCCCGAGCGAGCCGGTCTCGGTCTCGGCCGCCCGGAGGTATGTGGCCCGGGTGCTGGCGGAATGGGGACTGCCCGACGGCACCGACACCGCCGAGACGGTCCGGTTGATCGTCTCGGAGCTCACCACCAACGCCGTCCAGCACACCTTCGGCCAGTCGCCCACGTTCACCGTCGACATCCGGCTGGAGCGCGAGGAGGAACTCCGCCTCGGTGTGACGGACAGTCACCCACGCTGGCCCCAGCGCCTTCCCGCCGCCGTCCGCCAGGACAACGGCCGCGGCATGGTGATCATCCGCGCACTGGCCAAGGAGTACGGGGGCCGGCTGACGGTCACCCCGACCCCCGAGGGCGGCAAGACCGTCTGGGTCGCGCTGCCCTGGGAGGTTCCCGCCGTCCGGCTGTGAGACCGGACGGGACGCGTCCGGCCGTCAGGGCGCGGGGGCCCCGCGCCCGAAGCCGCTGCGCAGCAGGGCCCGCAACGTCGCCGCGGCCGCGCTGGAACGCTCGCCGCGGTGCGCCACCGAGATCGTCCTGCGGTACGCGGCCGGCTCCAGCCGCCGCACGGACAGCGGCGCCGGGGACATCGCGGCGACCATCTCGGGGACGACCGCCATGCCGATGCCCGCGCTGACCAGGGCGCAGACCAGGGCGTAGCCCGGAGACTCGCAGACCACCGCGGGCAGCGCCCCCGCCTCGGCGAGCGCGCTCTCCACCCCGCGGCGCGGCGGATGCTCCGGGGCGCTGCTGATCAGCGGCCGGCCCGCCAGCTCCGTCACCGGGAGCCGCCCGCTGCCGCCGGCCAGGGCCTGCCCGACCGCCGTGACCAGGACCAGCTCCTCGACCAGCAGCGGTTCCGTCAGCACCCCCGACGGGGCCGGCACCGGCGTCGCGGCCGGTTCGTACGCATGGGTCAGCGCCAGGTCCACCTCGCCCGCCGCCACCGCGGCCACCCCGTCCGGCGGCTCGTAGTCGGTCACCACCAGCTCGACGTCCGGATGGGCCCGCCGGAAGGCGCTCAGGACCGGCGGCAGCAGATGGATGCCCGCCGTCGTGAACGTTCCGACCCGCAGCCGCCCGCCGGAGAGCCCGGCCAGCCGCGCCAGTTCGTGACGGGCCTGGTCCATCTCGTCCAGGACCCGGCGTGCGCGCCCCGCCAGCAGTTCGCCCGCCGCCGTCAGCCGGGCACCCCGGTGGTGGCGCACCAGCAGGACCGCCCCGGCCTCCCGCTCCAGCTTGGCCAGCTGCTGGGAGAGCGCGGGCGGGGTGTACCCCAGCCGGGCGGCGGCGCGCGTGATCGAACCGGCCTCGGCCACCGCCACGAGCGCCGCGAGCCGCGTCGGGTCGTACATGAAGCATTCCTTATGGCAGACCCAGAAGATTGCTAGTACACGCTAAAGGCTCCCGGGGGCCAGGGTGGGGGTCATGGACGCACAACTGACCGCCTTCATCGGCGTGGCCGCCGCCATGGTCGCGCTCCCCGGCGCCGACTTCACCGTCGTCGTGCGCAACGCGCTCGCCTCCCGGACGGCCGGGGTGGCCTCCGCGCTCGGGGTCGCCGGGGGCCTGCTCGTCCACACCGCGCTGGCCGTCGCCGGGCTGGCCGCCGTGCTGGTGGCGGTGCCGGTCCTCTTCCGCACCGTCCAGCTCGTCGGGGGCGCGTACGTGCTCTGGCTGGGCGTGAGCGCCCTGTACGCGATCCTGCGGCGCCCGGTCCGGGACGCGGCGACGGCACCGGAGGAGGCCGCGGCCCGGGGGGCCGGACGCGCCCTGCGGCAGGGCTTCCTCACCAACGCGCTCAACCCCAAGGCGCCCGTGCTCTTCCTGAGCCTGCTGCCGCAGTTCGTCCCGGCGGGGGCCGCGCCCCTGCCCAGGACGCTGCTCCTCGCCGCGATCGTCGTACTGCTGGCGCTGGTCTGGTTCCCGGCCGTGGCGCTGCTGGTCGACCGACTCGGGCGGTGGCTGCGCAGGCCGCGCACCGCCCGTGCCATCGAGGGCGGCAGCGGGGCGGCCCTCACCGCCCTCGGGCTGGTCCTGGTGACCGGGCCGTTGCTGCGCTGAACCGGGGAGGCGGTCCCGGGCGGCGGGCCGGGCTCAGCGGACCCGTCCGTAGGAGACGTTCCTCGTCCAGATCTTCTCCAGCCGGACCACGGCACCGGTCTTGGGCGAATGCCAGATCTTTCCGCTGCCCGCGTAGATGCCCACGTGGTAGACGCTGCGGCCGGCGTGGAAGAAGACCAGGTCACCGCGTTGCCGCTGGGAGGACGAGATGCGCCGGGTCGAGTTGTACTGCTGCTGGGCCGTGCGCGGGAGCTTCTTGCCGGCCTTCTTGAACGAGTAGAGCGTCAGCCCGGAGCAGTCGAAGCGGCTCGGTCCGGTGGCGCCCCAGCGGTAGGGGGCGCCCTTCTTCGACGCGGCGACGTTCAGCGCCTTCACCGAGTGGGTGGCGGCCTGGGCGTCGCCCGCGGCGCCCGGAACGATCAGGGTGCCGCCGACGGCGGCGAGCGTGAGGGCCGAGGCCGTGGTGGCCCGGACGAGCAGAGACGGGACATGAACCTGCGCAGTCATGCGCAACCCTTCGTCAGCCGCCTGTGAAGGATGACCTGTCGGGTTCGGGCTGGCGAAGTCGCCCGGCCGCGGCTGCGGCTTCACCCCGAGGGTCGGCCGGGACTCCCGGCCGACCCGTTGTGCTCGGGTCCTCCACTCCTGCCGATCCACTCCTGTCGACCAGGCATCCGGGCGGCGGCAGGACTCGGCGTCCGCCCGGACCGCCCCGCCGCGGTGGCGGGGGCTTGTCGTCCCAGGGATCTTGACTCACCTCGCGCCGGTTTTCCGCGGTGAAACGGTCATATGTGAGGCTCATCACCACTGACCCGTTCGGGTGGACAGAGGGTGATTCAGGGAACCGCGGACCGTCGCCGACCGAGGGCGCACCAGCGACAAAAGGGCGTATCCCACCCATGGGTCGTCGCGAAAGCGCAAATCGGCCTGTCCCTCCCGCGAGGGAACGCCTACGCCGAACGAGCGAGGAAATTCGCTCACGCCGTCGGGCGTGTCGCCGCCGGAAAGCCGGTCAACTCGGCGGGGCCGGGGGCATGGTGACGCGTGCGGCGCGTCGCTCGCCGTCCAGGACGCGCAGGGCGCGGGTGAGGGTGCCGGTATGGATCAGCGTCTCGCCGCGCTCGTGCATGAGCGTCAGGGCGTCCCGCAGCGCGACCGCGTGGGAGGCGAGCGCCTGGGCGGCGCGCAGGGCCCCGTAGGTGTCGTGCCCGTGGACCGGATTGATCCGGCCGACCTGGTCGAGCACCTGCAGATAGCGGTCCAGGAACTCGCCCTCGGCCCGGGTCAGGGCGGGCAGCGGCGTGAACTCCGGTGGCTGCATCGGCCCTTCACCACCCGGTGCGCCGGGCCCCCGGCAGGCCGCGGTTCTCCACGAGGTGGTCGACGATCCCGTACTCCCTGGCCGCCGTGGCGTCCAGCACGAGATCCCGCTCGGTGTCCTCGGTGATCCGCGCGGCCTCGCGCCCCGTGTGACGGGCCAGCAGATCGGTCGTCAGCCCGCGCATCCGGTCCAGCTCGCGCGCCTCGATCTCCAGGTCCGAGGGCTGTCCCCGCAGGGGCTCGGGCAGTTCGGGCTGACGCACCACCACGCGCGCGCCCGGCAGTGCGTAACGCCGCCCCGGGGCCCCGGCCGCGAGCAGCACCGCCGCGCCGGCCTCGGCCCGGCCGAGGCAGTAGGTCTCCACCTCGCAGGTCAGGTACGCCATCGTGTCGTAGATCGCCGTCATCGCCCAGAACGAGCCGCCCGGGGAGTTGATGTAGAGCGAGATCGGCCGGTCCGGCGCGTCGTGCTCCAGATACATGAACTGCGCCACCAGGTCGTTGGCCGCCGTGTCGTCGACGGGGGTGCCCAGGAAGACGATCCGTTCGGACAGCAGCTTGGAGTACGGATCGAGGGTGCGCGTCCCCTGCGAGGTGCGCTCGGTGAACTCGGGAAGGACGTAGCGGGCGGTCGGGCGGTGCATGACGGGCCTCTCCTCCGGTGTGCGGGACGCCCGGGGGCGGCCCGCGTGGGCTTCCGTCAAAAATGTACAGGACGTACAGAGTTATGGGTGAGGGGGCAGCGAATCGACGGCGGTGACGATTCCGGTCACCGCCGTCGATTCATACGGATTCCGGCCGCTCAGGTGTCCCGCCCGCCTGGCGCGGCGGGCGGCACTGCGGCCGGAATCCGGGCTAGCGCCGGGTCCAGGGGTCGAAGTAGGCGACGGTTGCGGTGTCGATCTCGACGCCGGTGTCGAAGCTTCCGGCCGTCGTGCTCTGGCCGGTCACGAAGATGCCCACTCCGTTCCTGCTCGCGCTCATCGCGATCCCGTGGCCGCTGTCCTGGGACCCGAGGAGGCCGTCGTACCGGCCGAGCCAGATCCGGCGGCCGCGCGCGGCGTCGTACGCGATGGTCACGTAGTCGCCGCCGGCGGCGTCGCTGTCGCTGCTCGTTCCGGTGATGACGACCTTGCCGCCGTCCGGGGTGACGGCGATGCCCCACGAGGTGTCGTCGCGGTGCGCCCCGCCGTCGTGGCGCTGGACCCACAGCCGCCGCCCGGTCGCCTGGTCGTAGGCCACCGTCGTCATGTCGAACCGGGTCCCCTCGCCCTCGGTGTTGCCGGTGACGAAGACCTTGCCGCGGGACACCGCGACGGCGTACGGGTTGTCCGAGGCGTGCCCCGGTCCGTCGTAGCGGTCGCTCCACAGCCGCTTGCCGGTGGCGGTGCTGTACGCCTCGGTGACGAGGTCGGTCGAGGTCGTGGCCGTGCTGCTGGCACCCGTCACGACGACCGACCTGCCGTCCTCGGAGACGGCCATCGCCGACGGGACGTCGAGTCCGTGGGAGGGGCCGTCGTGGCGGGCCGTCCACTTCTGCGCGCCGGTGGCGGCGTCGTAGGCGACCGTGCCCCAGTCGGAGAAGCCGGTCCCGTTCCCCGGGCTCTGGCCGCTGACGATCAGCGTCCTGCCGTCGGGGGTGATCGCGATCATCCGCGAGTCGTCGGTCTTGTGCCCCGGCCCGTCGTACGTCTTCGCCCAGACCTGCCGGCCGGTCGCCGCGTCGTACGCCGCCGTGAAGTAGTCGTCGACACCGCCCTCGGCGAGCGTCGTCATACCGGTCATGTAGACGCGCCTGCCGTCGGGGCTGACCACGTTCGCCCAGGCCGAGGCCGTGAGCGCGCCGGGGCCGGTGTAGCGCGCGTCCCACTTGCGGGCACCCGTCGCGGTGTCGTACGCGACGGTCACCGCGTCGGTGCCGGTGTCGGTGCCGTTGGTCTCACCGCTGACGTAGAGCGTGCGTCCGTCCGGGCTGACATGGGCGTCGAGGGGCTCGGCGTAGGCGTCCGTCGGGCCCGCGTAGCGCGATGTCCACACCACGGCGCCGGTCTTGGAGTCGTGGGCGGTGGTGACGATGCTCAGGCTCTCCTGGCCCGGCGCCGAACCGTAGTTGAGGGAGGTGACGTAGACGCGCCTGCCGTCCGGGGCGGCGACGACGTGCTGGCCGGAGTCCCGCACGCCCGCCACGCCGGTGACGGCGGTCCAGGCCTCCGCCACGGGACGCACGACCATCGGGATCCGCACGCGGTGCCTGCCGTCGGACCAGGTGAGGGAGCCGGACACATAGGTGTTGACGGCCGCGGTCGTCGGGGTGAAACGCACCTGGAAGGAGCCCGTCTCACCGGGGCGCAGCGTGAGCCGCTTCGGCGTCACCCGCACGGTCACGCCGCGAAGGCCGCTGACCGAGGGGGTGTAGGTCGCCTTGGCGGAGCCGACGTTGGTGACCTCGCGCGTCACCGTGCGGGTCCCCGGAGCGAGCCGGCCGAGCGAGATCGACGGGGTGTTGAGCGCGCTGGCGTCGAAGGACTTGCCCTTCTTGGCCTCGGCGTCGCAGATGTCCTGCCGGACGCCCTTCGTCGTGCCGCACAGGAACGCGAACCAGTCGTCGGTGCCGCTGTCGTAGACGAGACCGGGGTCCGAGGCGCTGTTCGGACGGACGTGTCCGGCGCCCTGCGCGAAGGCGGTCTCCGGCTTGTCGGCCGAGCCGTCCAGGAGATCCGTCCCGGTCGTCATCAGGGCCGACTTGACGGCCATCGGCGACCAGTCGGGGTGGCGCTGCATGAGCAGGGCCGCGAGGCCGGCGACGTGCGGGGCCGCCATCGAGGTGCCGCTCATGAGGTTGAAGTCCAGCCCGCCCTGCCCCGGAGGGGCGACGGCCGCGAGGATGTCCTGGCCGGGCGCCGCGAGATCCGGCTTCAGCAGGTCCCCGCCGGCCGCCGTCGTCGGTCCGCGCGAGGAGAAGGCAGCGATGTGGGGCGCCGGGGCGTCGTGGCCGATCTCGGCCGTGGAGATCGTCGCGGTGGCGCCGTCGGTGCCGGCGTACTCCTCGATCGCGGCGCGGTCGGCGAGCGGCAGGTGCACCGACGGCACGGAGTGGAAGTCGGAGTCGGTGTCGTCGGAGTCGCCGCTGGTGTTGACCATGATCATGCCGACGCCGCCGGCCTGCTTCACCGCGAGGCTCTTGTTGACGCGCGGGGTGGTGCCGCGTTCGCAGACGACGACCTTGCCGGTCATTTTGGCCGGGTCGAGCACGGGCTTGCCGCCGTTGTCCGCGGCTGCGTAGCACAGGCTCGCGAGCGTGTCGCTCACGCCCGGGAGGCCGGCCGACTCCTTGTCCGCGCGGACCAGCGGGGCCGGGCCGACCGGGGCGGCCGCGAGCGAGGCCCCGGTGTAGGTCCGCCCGTTGCCCAGGGTGACCGTGCCGGTCGTCGTCCGGTTGTGCGTGTCGGCGGCGACCGTCGTCACCCAGGGCGACGGGTGCGCGACCGTGGTGGCGGCGGGTCCGCTGTTGCCGGCGGAGGCGGAGACGAAGATGCCCGCCTCGGCCGCGGCGAGGAAGGACAGTTCGGCCGGGTCGAGCAGATCGGTGGCGGTCCCCGACACCGAGAAGTTGATGACGTCGACGCCGTCGGCGACCGCCCGGTCGATGGCGGCCACGATGTCGGAGTTGGCCCCCGACGCGGTGGAACCGTCCTCGGTCGACCACAGCGCCTTGTAGGAGGCGATACGGGCGCGCGGCGCCATGCCCGTGATCGCGCCGAACACGGAGGCCGGTCCGGTGGTGGCGACCCCGTGGTCACCGCCGGAGGTGGAGGCGGTGTGGGTGCCGTGCCCGTTGTAGTCGCGGGCGGAGAGGTACTCCCACGGCATCTGGCTGCTGATGCCCGCGTCGCCGCCCCACGCCGCGTCGAAGTGGCGCGCGGCGACTATCTTGCCGGTGCAGTCGTCCTCGTCCCACGAACCGTCGGTGGCCGCCTCGCAGGTCCCGTGGAATCCGGAGAGAGGCGCGTACGCCTTTCCTGCGGAGTCCGGGTCGGCGAAACTCCCGCTGTCCGGCCAGACACCGGTGTCGATCACCCCGATGACCATCCCCTCGCCGGCGCTCTCATGGCCGTCGAGCTGGTCCCAGAGGCCGCCCGGCTTGTCGAGGCCGAGGAAGGAGGCCGTCGACGACGTCTGCGTCGTCACCTTCCTGTCCTCGGTCACGGCGACGACGTCGGGCATCGCGCGCAGCCGCTCGGCCTGGCGCGGCGTCAGGTCCGCCGTGAAGCCGTCGAACGAGTAGGTGTAGCTGTACGTTTTTTTCGCCCCCACGGCCCGTACGGCCTGCTGCTGCCGGTCGCGGAGGTGGCCCACGTACCGCTCGACGTCGGCCGACCGGGGATCGATCTTCTTGCCCCGGGCCGGCTTGGTCGCCGTCAGCCCGGACGCGCCGCCGTCGTAGGTGGCGACGGGGGCGAGCGCCATCTGGACGATGTAGGTCTGCGCCGTGCCGGCATCCGTCGCGGCCGAGGCCGTCTGGCCGGGGGTGACCGCGGCGGCCGTCAGCGCGATCGCTGTCAGCGCCCCGGTCCCCGGCCACCACCGCCGGGACCGGGAGGAGTTGGTCCGTCTCATTGTTCGCCTTCCGCATGGAGCTCCGAGAGTGCGCGCCGACGCTAGCGACGCGGGACGCCCGGCGGCCTCCGTAGGGCACACGGAATATTGGCGGGTAGTCTGATCGCGACGTTGAGAGACCGGGCCGGCGAGAGGGTCGAAACATGCCCTTGGAGCCGCGGGTCGGCCGTCCCGACGACCCGGCGGACACCCTCGTCGGACGGCAGGGCGAACTCGCCCTGCTCCGGGCGGCCGTCACCGCCCCGCCGTCGATCACCCTCGTCGAGGGCGAGGCCGGCATCGGAAAGAGCCGGCTGGTACGGGAACTGCTGGCCGCCCCCGGACTCGAAGGCCGCGGCCGCCTCGTCGGCCAGTGCGAGCAGCTCCGGGAGCCCCTGCCGCTCTCCCCGTTGCTCGACGCGTTCCGCCAGGTAGGAGCGGTACCGGCGGGCCCCGGCGCGCCCAACCCGGTGCTCGGCGCCCTCGCACCGCTGGTCCCCGAGATCGCCGACCGGCTGCCACCACCCCTGCCGCCGCTCGCCGACCGGGGGGCCGAGCGCCACCGGGTGTTCCGCGCCGCCGCCGCGCTCCTCGACGGACTCGGCCCCCTGACGCTCGTGCTGGAGGACGTGCACTGGGCGGACCCGGTCACCTTCGACTTCCTCGCCTTCCTCGCCGCGCACCTGCCGCCCCGACTGGCGGTGGTCCTCACCGCGCGCACGGAGAGCGGGCGCCTCCCGGTCCGGGAGGCCCTGGCGCGGGCCCCCTCCGGCGCGGCCCGCATCGTCGGCCTGGGGCCGCTGAACCGGACGGAGGTCGGCCGGCTCGCCGGCCGGATCCTGCGCACCGACCCCTCGGCCGAGGTCACCGACCGCCTCCACGAGAGGACCGGCGGAATCCCGTTCATCGTCGAGGAGGTCCTGCGCACGCTGGCCGACGGCCCGGCACCCCGCGCCGTCCCGGTGCGCCCCGAGGCGCTGGACGACGTCGGAGTCCCGGCGGTGCTCCGCGACGTGGTCGTGCAGCGCCTCCACACCCTCGGCGACGACGCCCGGCAGGTCCTGAACGCGGCCGCGGTCCTGGGCCCGGTCGTCGACGACCGGCTGCTGGCCCAGGTGACCGAGCGCGGCGCGGGCGAGATCGCGCGGGCGCTCACGGGCGGGCAGACCCTCGGACTCCTCCACGAGCGGGGCGGGCGCACCTGCTTCCGGCACGCCCTGGCCCAGCAGGCGGTGTACGAGTCGGTGCCGGCGGCCGAGCTCCGCTGGCTGCACCTGCGTGCCGCCCTCGCCCTGGAGGAGGGGGCGGGAGCGGCCACGGCGGCCCGGCTCGCCCACCACTACCGACGCGCCGGCCGGCACCGGGAGTTCGTCGCGCACGCCGAGGCGGCGGCCGGGGCGGCGCTCGCGCACGGCGACGACGCGACGGCCGCCCGCCTCCTGCTCCAGGCCCTCGGCGGGGAAGGCGTTCCGCCGGCCGACCGGGTCCGCCTCGCGCTCGCACTGGGCAGGGCCGCCGTCGACGGACTGGCCCATGCCGAGGCGCTGCCGATCGTCGCCGGACTGCTGGAGACCGAGCGGCTTCCGGCCGCCGCGCGGGGCGAACTGCGCTTCGCCCACGGGCGTCTTCTCCGTCAGACGGGCGAGGCCCGCGCCGGCCATCTGGAGATCGAGAACGCCCTGCCGGATCTCACCGGGGAGCCTGCCGTCCTCGGCCGCGCGCTCGCCGTCCTGGCCGCGCCGGAGACGGTCCCGGACCGGAACATGCGCGAGCACCTCGCCCGCTGCGACGAGGCGGCGGCCGCCGCGCGGCGCAGCGGCGACCGCGGTGTCGGGGTCGCCGTGCGCATCACCCGGGCCGGGCTCGTCCTGGAACAGGGCCTGCCCGAGAGCACCTCGCTGATCGAGGACCTGTTGAGCGGGGACGATCTGCGCACCTCGTCCCGGGAGCGGGCGCGTGCCTGTCTCAACTGGGCCCAGGCCGCCCTGCGCACCGGCCGGCTCGACCGCGCCGAGACACTGCTGGCCGAGGGGCGCCGGGTGTCCGAGCAGGCGGACTACCTGCGCCTGGCCGAGGTGGTCGATCTCGTCGCCGTCACGGTCGACCACGCGGCCGGCCGGTGGGACGGGCTGATGGGCCGGGTCCGCCGGATGGGCGGGGACGACGCGACGTTCGGCGCGGCGTCGCTCGACGCGCGGCTGCTGCACGGTTCGCTGCTCGCGGCCATCGGTCCGGCCGAGGAGGCCGCCGCCCGCTTCCACGAGGTCATCGCCGTCGCCGAACGGGTCGGTGCCGTCTGGCCGCTCATCGCGGCGCGGACGGCCATGGCCCGGCTGCTGCTGACCGGCGACGACCCGGAGGGCGCCGCCGGGTACGCCCGCGCCGCCGTCGCCGGCGTCCGCGCCAAGGGCAACTGGGTCTGGGGCGCCGGGCCGGTGGAATGCCTGGTGGAGGCGGTGACCGCGCGGGGCCCGGACGGCGAGGCGGCCGCGCTGGCCGACGAGTTCGCCGCCGGGCTCGACGGGACGCCCGCGCCGCGCGCCCGCGCCGCCCTGATGACCGTCCGGGGCCTGCTCGCCCGTGCCCACGGTCGTGCCGACGAGGCGGAGGGCCTGTTCGACGCCGCGCACCGGGTCCTCGCGGACGCGGGGCTGCGCTGCGACGAGGCGCAGGCCGCCGAACGGCTCGGCCGGATCCGCTGCGAGCGCGACGCCCCCGGGGGCGGCACCGGACTGGAGGCCGCCCTGCGGCTGTACGGCGCCATGGCCGCCTCGCGCGACATCGCCCGCGTCTGCCGCACCATGCGGCGGTTCGGCGTGCCGATCCCGTATCCCTGGCGGAGCGGACGGCCGTCCCTCGGCCGCACGCTGTCCTCGAAGGAGCACCGGGTCGCCGCCCTCGCGGCCTCGGGCCGGACCAACCAGGAGATCGCGACCGAACTCTTCCTGTCCCGCAGCACGGTGGAGAGCCATGTGTCGAGCGCCCTGCGCAAGCTGGGCTGCGCGTCGCGCAAGGACCTGGCGGCGGTGCTGCTCGACGCCGGCGGATGACGGCGGCCCGGACCGGCACGGCACCGCACCGTCCCGGTCGGGCGGACACGGGAGCGAACGGCACTCTCCGACCAGGTCGTTCGTGATCACCTCGGGCCACTGACCCGCGCCGGGGCGTTGCTTAAGCTAGGAACATGGCCTACGAGATTCCGGTGACGCAAGCACGGGCTGAACTCGCCGAACTGATCAACCGAGTCGTCTACGGCGGTGAGCGCGTGGTCGTGACCCGGCACGGCAAGCCGCTCGTGGCCCTGGTGTCGGCCGCTGACCTGGAGCGACTGGAGAACGAGGAGGCGGCCGAGCGGGAGCAGGTGATCAGCTCGGTCTCCTCGATCGGCTCCGCCGCGTCCGCCCCGGGCGAACGGCGGCGCTTCGGGATCGCGGCGGAGCACCGGGGGCACCAGCACCCGGGGGAGTGAGCCGTCACGCCGAGGAGGCCGTGCCCCGCCGTGACGGCGGGGCACGGCCTCCGGGGCGGTGCGGGGGTCAGCCGGCGAGCGCGGCCTCGCGCGCGGGTGCCGCGTCCGGCGCCGGTGCGGTCGGGCGGCGCAGCCGGCCGCCGATGAGCACCGCGGCCAGTCCGCACACCGACCACAGGGCCAGGGTCAGGACCGCACCCGACGCGGCGTGCCCGTCGAAGTAGGCGACCGAGCGCAGCAGTGAACCGCCCGCGCCCGGGGGCAGCCACTGGCCGATCATGCCGACCGGCCGGGGGAGCAGTTCGGGGGCGCTCGTCACGCCCGAGAACGGATTGCCCAGGAGCACCATCAGCAGCGCCCCGATGCCGATGCCCGCCGGGCCGATCAGCGCGGCGAACCCCGCCACCGCCGCCCCGATGGCGAGCACGGTCAGGCCGAGTGCCCCGGCCTCCGCCCACCAGTTCCCGGTCAGTGCCCCGAGCCAGCTGTCGGTGACCGCGGCGGCCACGACGCCCACGAGTGCGGCCACGCCGAGCAGGGCGGTGGCCGCCCGTCCGCCGCGCAGGCCCAGCAGGGTCACCACGGCCCCCGCGGCCACGCCGGCGATCGCCAGCGGGAGGATGCCGGAGCCCAGCACGCTGCCGCGCGGGTCGGCGGCCGGGGCGGCGACCACATCGGTGACCGGCACCTCGGTACCCCCGGGCGCGGACGCGGTCACCGCCTCGCGCAGCAGCTGGGCCACCACGGGGCTCGCGGCGGAGGCGGTCAGCAGCTCGGGACCGTGCTCCGTGGCGACCACCGCACCGTATACGGCCCGGTGCTCGACGGCGTCCCGGGCCTCGGCCGCGGAGCCGTACCGGTGGATCTCGAAGGCGCCGTCGTGCTGGGCGAGACGTGCCTCCAGCTGTGCGGCGGCCGGAGCGGATCCGGCGACGCCGAGGGGGAGGTCCCTCGGGGCCGTCCGCGCCGCGGGCCACGTGAACGCCCAGAGGGCGAGCGCCACCAGCACGGGGACGAGGAGGACGACCGCCACCAGACGGCGGTTCGGGGAGGCGGTCATGACGGGTGCCTCGATTCAAAGAGAATGATTATTCGTTTTACTTGCTGACGCCACTGTCCCGCCGGTGCGTCCGGTTGTCAAGAATGAATGTTCGTTTTAGATTGAGGGCATGGCTCGTGTATCCCAGGCGCACCTCGACGCCCGTCGCCGGCAGATCCTCGAAGGCGCCGCGCGCTGCTTCGCCCGGGACGGGTTCCACGGGACCTCCATGCAGGACGTCCTCAAGGAGGTCGGGCTGTCGGCCGGTGCCGTCTACCGCTACTTCACCGGCAAGGAGGACCTGATCGCCGCCATCGCCGGGCAGGCGCTGAGCGGTGTCCGGGACGCCTTCGAGCGGGCCGCGGACGCCTCGCCGCCGCCCACCCCCGATGTGCTGATCGGCCGCGTGGTCCGCACCCTGTTCGGCGAGGGGGCGGAGGAGGAGCGCGCCGGGCTGGACCACCGGGCGTTCGCCGGACTGATCGTGCAGGTGTGGTCCGAGGTGCTGCGCAGCGAGCGGCTGGCGGCCACGCTCCGCGAGGGATTCGACGGACTGCGGGCGTCGTGGGCGGACCTGGTCGCGGTCTACCGGGCGAACGGGATGCTCGACGCCGGCGTGCCCGACGAGCACGTCGCCCGGACGCTGATCGCCACCGCCCAGGGATTCATCACCCAGCTCGCGATGTTCGGCGACACCACCCCCGAGGCCCTGGAGAACGGTCTGCGCGGACTGATGTCCATGGATCTGCCCCGCGCCCGTTAACGCGCCGGAAAAACTTCGGCTCTAGCGTGCACTACCTCGCCACGCGGCGACCGGACGTCCCGACCGACCTGTCGGGGGCGGCCGGGGCCGCGCCGTGCCCGGGGACGGCACCGGGCGGACGACTGTGAGGTGGACGCATGCGACTGACCCCGCACGAACAGGAACGACTGCTCATCCACGTGGCCGCCGACGTGGCGGACCGGCGCCGCGCGCGCGGACTGCGGCTCAACCACCCCGAGGCCGTCGCCCTCATCACGGCGCATCTGCTGGAGGGCGCCCGCGACGGGCGCACGGTCTCGGAGCTGATGGCGTCCGGCCGCACCGTGCTCACCCGTGACGACGTCATGGACGGCATCGCCGAGATGATCCACGACGTGCAGGTCGAGGCGACCTTCCCCGACGGCACCAAGCTCGTCACCGTCCACGACCCCATCGTCTGACGGGGCGCGGCCGATGATCCCCGGAGAGATCCTCCACGCGGACGGCGACGTGCCCCTCAACGAGGGACTGCCGGTCACCCGGCTCACCGTTCTCAACGCCGCCGACCGGCCCGTCCAGGTCGGCTCGCACTACCACTTCGCCGAGGCCAACCCCGGCCTCGACTTCGACCGGGCGGCCGCCCGCGGACTGCGGCTGAACATCGCCGCCGGCACCGCCGTCCGCTTCGAGCCCGGCATCCCCGTCGACATCGAACTCGTCCCCCTGGCCGGACGCCGCGTCGTCCCCGGCCTGCGCGGCGAGACCGGAGGACCCCTCGATGGCTGAACTCCCGCGCCCCGTGTACGCCGATCTCTTCGGACCCACCACCGGCGACCGCATCCGGCTGGCCGACACCGCTCTGCTCGTCGAGATCGAGGAGGACCGCTGCGGCGGACCCGGCCGCGCCGGGGACGAGGCCGTGTTCGGCGGCGGCAAGGTGATCCGCGAATCCATGGGACAGGCGCGCACCACCCGCGCCGAGGGCGCCCCGGACACCGTCGTCACCGGCGCCGTCGTCATCGACCACTGGGGCGTGGTCAAGGCCGACATCGGCATACGCGACGGCCGGATCACCGCCCTCGGCAAGGCCGGGAACCCCGACACCATGAACGGCGTCCACCCCGGCCTGGTGATCGGACCGGAGACCGAGATCATCGCCGGCAACGGCAAACTGCTCACCGCCGGGGCCATCGACGCGCATGTGCACTTCATCTCCCCGACCCTCGTCGACGAGGCGCTGGCCAGTGGGATCACCACGCTCGTCGGCGGCGGGACCGGCCCGGCCGAGGGGACCAGGGCCACCACGATCACCCCCGGCCCCTGGCATCTCGCCCGGATGTTCGAGGCGCTCGACGGCTGCCCCGTGAACATCGGCCTGCTCGGCAAGGGCAACACGATGTCCCGGGAGGCGATGCGCTCCCAACTCCGCGCCGGGGCGCTCGGATTCAAGATCCACGAGGACTGGGGCGCGACGCCCGCCGTGATCGACACCTGCCTCGGCGTCTGCGAGGAGAGCGGGGCCCAGCTCGCCCTGCACACCGACACCCTCAACGAGGCCGGGTTCGTCTCGGACACCCTCGCCGCGATCGCGGGCCGGACCGTCCACGCGTACCACACCGAGGGCGCGGGCGGCGGGCACGCCCCCGACATCATCCGCGTCGTCTCGGAGCCCCACGTCCTGCCCAGCTCCACCAACCCCACCCGGCCGCACACCGTCAACACCATCGAGGAACACCTCGACATGCTGATGGTCTGCCACCACCTCAACCCCGCCGTACCGGAGGACCTGGCGTTCGCCGAATCGCGGATCCGGCCCTCGACGATCGCGGCCGAGGACATCCTGCACGACCTCGGCGCGATCTCGATCATCTCCTCGGACTCGCAGGCCATGGGCCGGATCGGCGAGGTCGTGCTGCGGACCTGGCAGACCGCCCATGTGATGAAGCGCCGCCGGGGCGCGCTGCCGGGCGACGGCCGGGCCGACAACCACCGGGTCCGTCGCTATGTCGCCAAATACACCATCAACCCGGCGGTGGCGCAGGGCCTCGACCGGGAGATCGGCTCCGTGGAGCCCGGCAAACTCGCCGACCTGGTGCTCTGGGAGCCCGCCTTCTTCGGCGTCCGGCCGCAGACGGTCATCAAGGGCGGCCAGATCGCGTACGCGCAGATGGGCGACGCCAACGCCTCCGTCCCCACCCCGCAACCCGTCCTGCCGCGCCCCATGTTCGGCGCCATCGGCCGGGCCCCGGCTGCCAACTCCCTCACCTTCGTGTCGGCCGCGGCGATCGAGGACGGACTGCCCGAACGCCTCGGCCTCGGCAAGCGCTTCGTGCCGATCACCTCCACCCGGGGCGTCACCAAGGCGGACATGCGGGAGAACGACGCGCTGCCCCGGGTGGAGGTCGACCCGGACAGCTTCGCCGTCACCATCGACGGCGATCCGGTCGAACCGGAACCCGCCGCCGAACTCCCCATGGCCCAGCGCTACTTCCTCTTCTGAGAGCGGACCGACGATGAGCCGCGCAGCCCTGCTCGTCCTGGCGGACGGCCGCTTCCCCGCCGGGGGCCACGCCCACTCCGGCGGTGCCGAGGCGGCCGTCGCCGCCGGACGCGTCCGCGACGCCGAAGGGCTCGCCGCCTTCTGCCGGGGCCGGCTGCACACCACCGGCCTCACCTCGGCCGCGCTCGCCGCGGCGGCCGCCGGAGGGCACGACCCCCTCGCCCTGGACGAGGCCGCCGACGCCCGCACCCCCTCACCCGCGCTGCGCGCGGTCGCCCGCAGACTCGGCCGGCAGCTCATGCGGGCGGCCCGCGCGACCTGGCCGAGCGCCGCGCTGGACGCCCTCGCCGAGGCCCGGCCGCGCGGCGCCCACCAGCCCGTCGTCCTCGGTCTGACGGCCCGGTCGGCCGGGCTCGCGCCCGTGGACGCCGCCCACTGCGCCGCGTACGAGGCGATCGGCGGACCGGCGACCGCCGTGGTCCGGCTGCTCTCGCTCGACCCGTTCGAGGCCACCGCCGTCCTCGCCCGGCTCGCCCCCGAGGTCGACCGGGTCGCCGCGCGCGCGGCGGCCGCCGCCCTCGGTCCCGTGGACGAACTGCCCGCCGCCTCGGCGCCGTTGCTCGACATCACCGCCGAGGGCCACGCCGGATGGCCGGTCCGGCTCTTCGCCTCGTAACCCCCGGGACCCCCGGACCCCCGCCCCTCATCCCACAGGAGCCGCACCATGCACCTCGACCACACCCACTTCGGGGAGGCGGCCGTCGGCGCCGACGCCGCACGTCCCGACGGCACCCGGCGCGCCCTGCGCATCGGGCTCGGCGGGCCGGTCGGCTCGGGCAAGACGGCCACCGTGGCCGCCCTCTGCCGGACGCTGCGCGACCGGCTCTCCCTGGCCGTCGTCACCAACGACATCTACACCCGCGAGGACGCCGCCTTCCTGCTGCGCAACGCGGTGCTCCCGCCCGAGCGGATCACGGCCGTCGAGACCGGCGCGTGCCCGCACACCGCCATCCGCGACGACATCTCCGCCAACCTCGAAGCCGTCGAGGACCTGGAGGAGAGCGTCGGTCCGCTGGACCTGATCCTGGTGGAGTCCGGCGGCGACAACCTCACGGCGACCTTCTCCAGGGGCCTGGTCGACGCACAGATCTTCATCATCGACGTCGCGGGCGGCGACGACATCCCGCGCAAGGGCGGCCCCGGGGTCACCACCTCCGACCTGCTCGTCATCAACAAGACCGATCTCGCGCCGTACGTCGGCTCCGACCTGGACCGGATGGCGCGCGACGCCGCGCAGCAGCGCGGCGCCCTGCCCGTGGTCCTCACCTCGCTCACCTCCGCCGAGGGCGTCGCACCCGTCGCGGACTGGGTACGGGGGCGCGTCGCCTCCTGGACCGCGTGAGCGTCCGGGCCACCGCCCGGATCCTCGCCGTGCCCGACGGACGGGGCGGCACCGCGCTGCCCGTCCTGCGGGGCGAGGGCCCGCTCGCCCTCCGGCGCACCCGGGCCGCCCTCCCCGGGACCGCGCGGGTCACCGTCGTCGGCGCCATGAGCGCCCCGCTCGGCGGTGACCGCCTCGCCGTCGAGGCGCGGGCCGCCCGGGGCGCCCGGCTCACCGTGGACGCGGCGGCGGCCACCGTCGCCCTGCCCGGCCCCCGGCCCGGCGGGGACCCGGCGCACTACACCGTCACCCTGCACGTGGAGGAGGAAGCCGTACTCGACTGGTCCCCCGAACCGCTGGTCTCGGCCCACGGCAGCGATCTCGTTCTCACCACCGCCGTCCACCTGGCCGCCACCGCCCGGCTGACGCTGCGTGAGGAACTCGTCCTCGGCCGCCACGGGGAGACCACCGGCACCCTCCGCAGCCGGCTCACCGTCACCCGCGGCGGACGCCCGCTCCTCGACCAGGAGACGGCGTACGGACCCGGCGCACCGGGCGGCTGGGACGGCCCCGCCGTCCTCGGCGGCCACCGCGCCGCCGGACAACTCCTCGTCGTGGAACCCTCCTTCGAGGAGAAGGGCCCGGCGACCGGGATGCTGGGTCCCACCGCCGTACGCGCCCGGCTGAACGGTCCCGCGGTGCTCGTCACCGCGGTCGCCCCGGACGCCCGGGAACTGCGCGCCGTGCTGGGCCGCGCCGCACAGGACATCGCGGGTCCCGGGAGCGGCTGAGCACCGCTGAAGGGACACGGGTGTCCGGTTATCGATTCGGTAAAGAAGAGGGTCGGCGATCTGTTCCCGGCGGCCCCGCAGACGACAGGATCCGCGAGAGGCACCAACCGAACAGCGCCGCACCCGAAGGCGCTTCAGATGGGGGGAGGTTCCACGTGAGACGCACTGCAGCGCTCGGCTCGGCCGGCGCTCTGATCGCGGGGATGCTCATAGCGGGCGCGATATCCGCGCCGGCGGCCACGGCCGAAGGACACCCGGGCAACAACGCAGAGGCCCGCGGCGTCCAACTCGCCGCGGCACGCGCGGCCAGGGCGGGCATCGACTGGACGGACTGCCCGGCCGACTGGGCCATCGCCGCACCGATCCAGTGCGGATGGGTCACCGTCCCGCTCGACTACGCCAAGCCCCACGGCAAGCAGATCAAGCTCGCCGTCGATCGCCACCGCTCCACCGGCACCGCCGCCGAACGCCAGGGCGCCCTGATCTACAACCCCGGCGGCCCCGGCGGCTCCGGCATGGCGTTCCCCAAGCGCGTCGCGACCAGCAGCCCGCTCTGGGCCAAGACCGCGAAGGCCTACGACTTCGTGGGCTTCGACCCCCGTGGTGTCGGCCACTCCGCGCCCATCTCCTGCATCGACCCGCAGGAGTTCGTGAAGGCGCCCAAGGCCGACCCGGTCCCCGACTCCGAGGCCGACAAGCGCGCCCAGCGCACGCTCGCCGCCGCCTACGCGGACGGCTGCGCCGAGCGCAGCGGCGCGATGCTGCCGCACATGACGACCCCCAACACCGCGCGCGACCTGGACGTCATCCGCGCCGCGCTGGGCGAGAAGAAGCTCAACTACCTGGGCGTCTCCTACGGCACCTACCTCGGCGCGGTGTACGGCACGCTCTTCCCGTCCCACGTCCGCCGCATGGTGGTGGACAGCGTCGTCAATCCGGCGCGGGACAACATCTGGTACCGGGCCAACCTCAACCAGGACATCGCCTTCGAGAAGCGCTGGGGCGACTGGAAGACCTGGGTCGCCGCCAACGACGCCACTTTCCACATCGGCGACACCGCGCAGAAGGTCGAGCAGGAGTGGCTGAAGCTGCGCGCCTCGGCCAAGAAGAACCCGATCGGCGGGGTCCTCGGCCCGGCCGAGCTCATCGGCTTCTTCCAGAGCGCCCCGTACTACGACTCCACCTGGGTGCCCATCGCCCGGACCTGGAGCGCCTACCGGGCCGGTGACACCCAGGCGCTCGTCGACGCCGCCGCGCCCGACCTCGCGGACACCGCGGGCAACATCCGCGCCGAGAACAGCAACGCCGTGTACACGGCGGTCGAGTGCGCGGACGCCAAGTGGCCCACCAACTGGCGGACCTGGGACCGGGACAACACCCGGCTGCACCGCGACTACCCGTTCATGACCTGGGCCAACGCCTGGATGAACCTGCCCTGCGCGACCTGGTCCGCCAAGCAGCAGAACCCGCTGGACGTCCGCACCGGCAGGGGTCTGCCGCCCGTGCTGATCGTCCAGTCCACGCGGGACGCCGCCACCCCGTACGAGGGAGCCGTCGAACTGCACAAGCGCTTCAGGGGCTCGCGTCTCATCACCGAGGACGGCGCCGGTTCGCACGGCGTCACCAACCTGGTCAACCCGTGCATCAACGAGCGGGTGGACACCTATCTGCTCACCGGGCGGACCGACCGCAGCGACGTGACGTGCACCCCGCACGCCACGCCGAAGCCGTAACGGAGCACCGAACGGGACGGGCGGCCGGTGGTCCACCGGCCGCCCGTCCCCGTCCCCGGGCTCAGACCGCGGCGTGCCCGCCCCGGTCGTGGGCCTCCAGCCAGGCGTCCTCCGCCGCGTACCGGAAGAGCGCGTCGCCGTAGGCGCGGACCATCGCGGGATACGCCTCCTGCCACGTCCGCCCCGCCAGCCGCTCGACGATCCACGCGACGGTCTCCGGAAGCGACTCCTCGTACCCGGTCACCGGGCGGTACCCCAGCTCCCGTTCTGCGGCCGTCATGTCGTAGACGATCGGGTGCGGCGCGGTCCACGGAGTGGCGCCCACGCCCTCCGGGGTGACCGCCCCCGGCATCAGCACGGTCTCCGGGGTCCTGCCCAGCACCCGGTCCACCGCGTCCCCGATCTCCGCGACCGTGGGTGCCTGCGGATCGGCGGCGTTGAGCACGCGGGAACCCGGTCTCAGCGCGGCCAGCCGGATCAGCTCCGCCATGTTGGCGGAGTGCACCGGGTGGAACCGCGAGGTCCCGCCGTACGCCAGCACCCGGCGCGTGCGGCCGTCCAGCGCCCGCTTGACGAAGTACAGCTCACGTGGGCTGCGGCAGTGCGGGCCGTGGATCGCGCCCGCCCGCAGCAGCGTCACCGGCAGGGACGCGCCCGCCGCCGACAGGTCCCGCTCCAGGCGGATCTTCCGCGTCGCGTACGTGGTGTCGCCCGGCGCGACCGTGTCCTGGCTCTCCGGTATCGGCACCGGGTAGCGGGCCGCGCCGTCCGGCTCGCCCTGCGTGTCGAAGCCCTTGCCCCGGTCGTCCACGTACACCGCGCCGCTGGAGACGACGACCGCCGAGCCGATCCGGTCCGACAGCCCGGTCAGCTGACGGGCGTGCGGTCCGCCGTAGGCGACCATGTCCACCAGCACGTCGCAGCCGTCGCCGAGGGCCGCGGCGAGCGCGCCCTCCTCGTCCCGGTCCAGCGCGACGGTCCGCACCCCCGCGTCCCAGCCCTCGTCACGGCCACCGCCGCGCGAGGCAGCCGTCACCTCCCAGCCGTCCTCGGCGAGCGCGCGCACCGCCACACGGCCGACCTGGCCCGTCGCTCCCAGCACCCATGCGTGTCCCTTGCTCATGGACCGCACGCTAGGCGGCGGCGACCGGGCGGGACCAGCCCCTTCCGCCCTCCGCGATTCCGCTGTCAGCTTCGGCGGCCGGGGAACTTCCCTCCGGACGCCTGCTGTCCGGCCGCCTTCACCTTGGCCGCGTAGTCGTCGACGTACTCCTGGCCGGACAGGTTCAGGATGGCGTACATGATCTCGTCGGTGACCGCGCGGATCGCCGCCTTCTGGTTTTCCAGACCGGCGTAGCGGCTGAAGTCCAGGGGCTCGCCGAAGCGGATGGTGACCTGCTTGATCCGGGGGAGGACCTTGCCGGGCGGCTGGATCTCGAAGGTGCCGACCATCGCGCACGGCACCACCGGCACCCCGGCCCTGATCGCCATCACCGCGACCCCCACCTTGCCCTTGTAGAGCCGCCCGTCGTGCGAGCGGGTGCCCTCCGGGTAGATGCCCAGCAGCTCGCCCCGCCCGAGCACGGCCAGGCCCGCGTCGATGGCGGCCTGCCCGGCCTCCTTGCCCGAACGGTCCACCGGGATCTGGCCGATGGAGCGGAAGAACGCCGCGGTGAGCCTGCCCTTCACCCCCGGGCCGGTGAAGTACTCCGCCTTCGCCAGGAAGGTGATCCTCCGCTTGAGGATCGCCGGCATCAGGAAGTGGTCCGAGAACGACAGATGGTTGCCGGCGACGATCGCCGCGCCCTCCTCCGGAAGATGCTCGGCGCCCTCGATGACGGGGCGGAAGAGCAGCCGCAGCAGCGGGCCGATGACGACGTACTTGAACAGGTTGTAGAACACCCGGTTTCTCCCTCGTGCGGCGAACCGTCCCGCGGAGCGCGTTCGTGCTCGTCACCGCTGGTTTTCAGGGCGCTCAGTGTAGGTGCACGGATCGGCGGCCGGTCAGGCGTGTACCGCCGATTCGTACAGTTCCAGCAACCTGCTCCTGGTCGCCTGCAGCCGGCCGGCCAGAATCCCGCCCACCCACTGGCTGATCGCGTAGCCGAACGCGGGGTCCGCCGTGCACGCCTCGCGCACCCGCGCCGCGTCGAAGGCATGGGCGCGCACCGGACTCAGCGTCTCCGCGCCCAGCTCCCACGCGTACGGAGGGAAGAGCCAGGACAGGCCGACCAGATCACCCGGCTGAAGCGTCGCGATCTCGGCGTTGCGGCGGTGCGGCAGCCGGGCGTCCAGCGTCACCGTCCCCGTCCTGAGGATCCAGAAGCGGTCGGCGACCGCGCCCTCCTCGAAGAGGCGCTGCGCCGCGGGGAACCGGACATCCGCGGCGAGGCTCAGCAGATGGTCGCGGTGCGTGACCGGAAGGGCCGTGAGGGTGGTGGTCATCGGAGTACTCCTCCGAGGAGCGGCGGTACGGAAGGCGGCCCAGCGCGCGGGCGCTCCTGAGGGCGCGCTGTCCTCGTAGAGGTGTTGTTCCCCCTGGACGGCCGAAGTACGCGAAACGGACCCCACCGGTCCGCCGTGACGCCCCCGTCCCCTCCGTCCCGTCGGTACCCCGGCGAAATTGGCGTGCACAAGTCTAACGCCGCTGCCTAGAGTTGGCGTCGCGGCCGCCGCCGCGCCACCGGGGTCCGTACGACCGGCGGGAGCGGCGCCGCGTGTACGGCACCTCCCGGTGCACGGGACCCGCCTCCTTCTCGCAAAAGACCGGCGGATCCCACCTGATCTCGGGAGGCACAGCGCCGGGGTGCCCGGTGCGCAGGCGACGGATACTTCTCCTGTCAAGAGAAAGACCCGGGTTCGAATCCCGGCCACCGGCCCCCGGGCCGGCGGTAGCTCAGCGGCCCAGAGCACTTCGTCTCCGTCACCGACCTTGATCTCGGGCACCCCGGATGCTGGGCTTTCCCTCCGTGCGAGGGGTTCCTCACCATGTCCCGCTTCAACCGGGCGCGCCCGCGCGTGCCCACCTCACCCGTGCGCTCGACCGGCGCGCGCACCCGGACCGCGCAGGGCGGCGACGGCCACCTCCGCGACCCCCGGTCCGAGCTGTTCCTCCTCGCGGTGACGCACATCGCCGGAGAGGACACCTTCTACGAGCGGGCCGAACGCCGCGACGACCGCTACGCGCGGCTCGTCCGCACCCTCGCCGTCGAGGACCCGGTCTGGACGGGCCGGCTGCTCGCCTGGCTGCGCGGCGAGGCACATCTGCGCACCGCCGCCCTGGTGGGCGCCGCCGAGTTCACCGCCGCCCGCCTGGAGCGACAGGCCCCCGGCCACTCCCGCCAGGTCGTCGACGCGGTGCTCCGGCGCGCCGACGAGCCCGGCGAGATGCTGGGCTACTGGACGTCCGTCCACGGCCGCGCCCTTCCCAAGCCCGTGAAGCGCGGTGTCGCGGACGCGGTGTGCCGCCTCTACGACGAGCGGGCCCTCCTCGCCTACGACACCCCCGCCCACGCCTTCCGCTTCGGCGACGTCCTCAACCTCGTCCACCCGTCCCCGGCCGCCGACCGTCCCTGGCAGGGCGAGCTGTTCCGGCACGCCCTCGACCGGCGCGGGAAGCGGGACACCGCGATCCCCGAGCGGCTCGGCATGCTGCGGGCCCGCGACGCCCTGATGCGCGTCCCCGTCGCCGAGCGCAGGGCCCTGCTGACCGCCCCCGGCGCGGCGGAGCGGCTGCGCGCCGCCGGCATGACCTGGGAGGCGCTGGCCGGGTGGCTCCAGGGACCGATGGACGCCCGCGCCTGGGAAGCGGTCATCCCGTCCATGGGGTACATGGCGCTGCTGCGCAATCTGCGGAACTTCGACGAGGCCGGGGTCGACGACGAGGTGGCCGCGCGCGTCGCCGAGCGGATCGCCGACCCGGACCGGGTCGCCCGCTCCCGTCAGCTGCCCCTGCGCTTCTACTCCGCCTTCAACGCGGCCCCCTCGCTGCGCTGGGGCCACGCCCTGGAGAAGGCGCTCGGCGCCTCGCTCGCCGCGGTGCCGCGCCTGCCCGGCCGCACCCTGGTCCTGGTCGACACGTCGTCCTCGATGAACGAGGGCTTCAGCCGCGACGGCACCCTGATGCGCTGGGACGCCGCCGCCCTCTTCGGCATCGCGCTCGGCCGCCGGTGCGAGCGGGCCGACGTGGTCTCGTTCTCGTCCGCCCGCCGCACCTGGAACGACCCGCCGCGCGAGCTGGTCAAGCCGTTCGTCCCGGCCCCCGGCGGTTCGCTCCTCGCGGACGTCCGCAGATGGCGTGAGGGCGGCTGGTTCCTCGGCGGCGGCACCGACACGGCTCCCGCGCTCCGGGCGACGTTCCGGGGCCACGACCGCGTCGTCGTCGTCACCGACGAGCAGGCCGGGCACGACGCGCGGGAGGTCACCGACGCCGTCCCGGCGCGGACCCCGATGTACACCTGGAACCTCGCCGGGTACGCGGCCGGCCACGCCCCGTCCGGACAGGACCGGCGGCACACCTTCGGCGGCCTCACCGACCAGGCCTTCCGGATGATCCCGATGGTCGAGGCCGGGCGCGACGCCGTCTGGCCCTGGGAGGACCCGGGCCGGACCGCCTGACCGCACTCCGCACACGGGACCGCCCCCTGCCGGAGTCCGGCAGGGGGCGGTCCCGTTCGACGGTTCCGGGGCCGGCCCCCTCACCGCGTCAGGACGGTGACGGGGGCCGGACCGCGGGATCAGGGAGCGGTGCCCCAGGAGAGGGCGCCCGCGGTGTACAGACCGATCTTCGCCGCGTCCGCGTAGCCGGTGTTGGTGGCCCGGCTGTAGTCGTCGGCCTCGTTGAAGTTCGACCAGTCGCTCTTGTTCATCCGCAGCTGGATCTCACCCGTCGAGGCACCGGCCGCCAGGGTGCCGCTGCCGAAGCCGACCTCCAGGTAGTGGCTGGCACCGGCCGCCGAGCCGTTGGACTTGACGCCGAGCGTCACGTTGCCGCAGCCGATCACCGCGTAGTCGCACGCGGTGCCGAAGGTGGAGGCGCCGGCCTCGGGGGTGAACCAGTAGCGCACCTTCACCGTGGACAGGTCCACCGGGGACGACCCGGTGTTGACCAGCTGGAGACCCATCCGGATCTGATTGTCGGTCGCCGAGGAGTCGGTGTTCTTGTACTGGACCTTCAGCGCGCCCGTGCCGGTGCCGCCGCCCGCGGAGGTGGTGACGGACAGCGCGGCGGAGGCCGCCGAGACGTTCCCGGCCGCGTCCTTCGCCTTGACCGTGTAGCTGTACGCGGTCGAGGCGCTCAGGCCCGAGTCGGTGTAGGAGGTCGTGGCCGAGGAACCGACCTTGACGCCGTCGCGGTAGACGTCGTACCCGGTCACCCCGGTGTCGTCGGTCGACGCCGTCCAGGAGAGCGAGACGCTGCCGCTGGTCTTGGCGGTCGCGGTCACACCGGCCGGCGCGGTCGGCGCCTGGGTGTCGTCGTCACCGCCGCCCGGGTTGCCGCTGCCGTCGATCGGCGGGTAGGCGTTCTTCACGAGCTCCTGGAACTGCGCGGAGAACCAGTGACCGGCGAGCGGGGAGTTCGGCAGCGCGCCCGACATGCTGTTGCCGTTGCGGCCGTTGCCCTCGTAGGTCGGGTCGCACATCCGGTCGAAGCCCTTGCCCTCATCGTTGTCGATGGGGGCGCTGTTGCCGTCCGACTCCCCCGGGGGCTTCGCCCACACGTAGGCGTCGATCCCGGGCTCGGGGGCGGTGGTGGGACGCTCACCGATGCCGGCACCGGTCTGGTTGCACCAGTTGCCGGCGTGGATGCGCCGGTCGACCCGGCCGCCGTTGACGTAGTCGTCCACGCTGGTCAGCGGGCCCGCGGAGGTGGGCCGCTGGGAACCGCCCCAGCCGTTGCGGGCCGTGTCGATCAGCATGCCGATGTCGGAGTTGAAGCCCTGGCCCACCAGCATGGTGCGCAGCGCCTGGGCGAACGACAGCTCGTCGACGTAGTAGTTCCAGTCGACCCACTTCGACTGGCGCACCGTGGTGCCGTTGACCGAGTCGGTGACCTTGAAGTTCGGCTCCTTGAGAGCCGAGTAGTTGGCCGTGTTCACGATGAACCCGGTGACGTCGTTGACCGTGGCGCCCTCGGACGTGGCGGCCTTCTTGAACATCTGGGCGGCCGGGGCCATGTTGCTGTCCCAGCCCAGCCAGCCGTGGTGCGCGGCGTCGATGTAGTTGTACACGTTGGGAATGGCACCCAGGGTGTGCAGGGCGTAGCCCACACCCTTCTCGTAGTTGCCGTTCGCCTTCATCGTCGCGCAGGCGTCCGTCGAACCGGCCGTACCGCCCGCGTTGGTCACGAGGTTGGGCAGCGAGTCGGGCTCGATGATGGTGACGATGCGCAGGTTCGCGTACGCCGGATCGGCCAGGATCTCCGCGATCGGGTCGATGTAGTCGTTCTTGTAGCGGTCGATCTCGGTCGGACCCAGCTCACCGTTGGACGCCAGGGCGGCGCAGTCACGGCCCGGCAGGTCGTAGATGACGACCTGGAACAGGTTCGCACCCTGGTCCAGAGCGGTGTCGAGGTGCTGACGCAGGCTCTTCGCCTCGGAGGAACCGCTGATGGCGGCGATGCGGTCCATCCAGACGAAGGCCGGCGTGTCGGCGATCGCGGAGCCGCCCGGCTCGGCCTTCGCCTTCGCGGACCAGTCCGGGTTCACATATGCCTTGGCGCCCACGTAGGGGTTGTCGACCCGTGCGGCCGCCGAAGCGCTGGTGGCGGGCAGGGCCACGGCCATCGCCGCGCCCATGGCCAGGGCGGAGACAGCGGCGAGCCTCCGTCGCAGCCCGTGCCTGATCGTGCTTCTGGTACTCATTGCGGGTCCGTGCTCCTCTCGTACGCCTGCGGAAGATCCCCGCAGACGGGTCGTGGGGGTGAAACCAGGGGGCGGGGGCCCCTCGGGGCGTCCTGCCGGCCGGGGCCGTGGTCGCGGCCCGGCCGGCGGAACGGCCCCCGGATCGCCGTCAGCGGCGACGGCGGTCCGTGGTGCGGCCGTGAGGACGGCGGTGGTTCCCCGATGGCGGGCACAGCGGGGTGAGTGAAAGGCCCGCCACCGGGAGTTCATCGGGACTGCCGTGCGGCAGCCGGTCAGGGAGCGGTGCCGGAGGCCAGGGTGCCGTTGACGTACACCCCGGTCCTCGCGGCGTCCGCGAAGGCCGTGTTGGCGCCCCGGCTGTAGTCGTCGGTCTCGTCGAAGGCCGACCAGTCCGACTTGTTCAACCGGAGCTGCAGCTCCCCGGTGGAGGCCCCCGGGGCCAGCGTGCCCCCGGTGAAACCGACCTCCAGGTAGTGGTCGGCGCCCGGTGCGGCGGAACCGGCCTGCACCACCCGGTGCGTGACGGTGCCGCAGCCGACGACCGCGTAGTCGCACGCGGTGCCGTACGAGGCCGAGCCGGACTCGCCCGAGAACCAGTAGCGCAGGGTGACCTTGCTCAGGTCGACGGGCGCGGTGCCGGTGTTCACCAGCTGGAGGCCCGGCCTGATCTGGTTGTCGCCCGGGGAGGCGTCGTTGTTCTTGTACTGCGCCTTGAGCGTCCCGGCCGGTCCGCCGCCGCCGGCCGAGGTGGTCGCGGTGACCGCCGCCGAGTCCGCCGAGGCGTTCCCGGCCGCGTCCCGCGCCCTGACCGTGTAGCGGTAGGCGGTCGAGGCGTTCAGCCCCGAGTCGGTGTACGAGGTCGTGGCCGAGGATCCGGCCCTGACACCGTCGCGGTACACGTCGTACGCGGTGACCCCCGTGTCGTCCGTCGACGCCGTCCAGGACAGCGCGACGGAGCTGCCGGTCGTGCCGGACACGGCCACGCCCGCCGGCACCGACGGCGCGGTGGTGTCACCGCCGCCCCCGCCGGACTCCGTGCTCGCCTCGAAGGCGAACCGGTTCATCCCGAGGCCCTGACCGCCCTGCCAGATCTCGAACCCGGCCTCGGCGTCGATCAGATAGTGCGCCGGATCGATCTGCCCCCGGCCGACACCGTCGTCGATCAGACCCTTGACGTCGAAGTCGTTCAGCTCGGTGGCACCGCCCTGGAGGACGTACGAGATGACCTTCCACCCGGAGGCGCCCGGACCGGTCCACACGTCCCAGTTCCGGCCGTCGAGCCGGACCGTCGCGGTGCGCGAACCGATCGGCTGCACCCCGCCCCGGTGGTTCATCCAGATCATCACCTCGGTGCCGTCCGGCTGGTCGTCGGTGACCGGCGCCGAGTTGAACCAGATGTCCATCGAGACGTTGTACGCGCCGGACGCCACCTGGGTCGTCGACCAGTCGGTCCGCACACGGCCCAGCTCGTCGACACGGAGCGGCAGACCGCTGTCCGTCGTGCACAGCCCCCAGTGACAGCCCTTGTAGCTGGACGGGTACGTGGCGGGCGCGCCGTTCGTCGGCAGCGAGAACGACGATTCGGTGACGGACCAGGCGCCGGTCTGCGGGTCGACGCTCACACACTGCCGGGCGTCGGAGTTCCACTCGTTCTGCTGGTAGAGGTACTCCCCGCCCTGCAGTTCGGTGGTGCCCCAGGGGGTGCAGTCGGTGACCGGCGCCGCGGAGGCCGCCGGGGCCCCGGTGAGCATCGACGCGGCGGCCAGGACCAGGGCGGCGGCCGCCCCGGCCAGGGCCGGCAGTCTTCGGCCGGTCACGGCTCGACGCCCCACGCCAGGGATCCGGCGACATAGGCACCGACCTTGGAGGCGTCCGCGTAGGCCGTGTTGGTGGCCCGGCTGTAGTCGTCGGCCTCGTTGAAGTTCGACCAGTCGCTCTTGCTGAGCCGCAGCTGGATCTCGCCCGTGGAGGCTCCGGCGGCCAGCGAGCCGGCCCCTCCGGTGAAGCCGACCTCCAGATAGCGGTCCGCGCCCGCCTTTCCGCCCGACGCCGCGACCACCGTGTGGGTGATGGTGGACGAACCGAGCACCGCGTAGTCGCAGTAGGTCCCGAAGCTGCTCGCGCCGCCGTCCGAGCTGAACCAGTAGCGCAGCTTGACCGTCGACAGGTCGATCGGGGCGCTGCCCGTGTTCAGGAGCTGGAGACCGAGCCGGATCTGGTTGTCCGTCGCGGAGGAGTCCGTGTTCTTGTACTGGACCTTCACCGCGCCGGTGCCGGTCGAACCCCCGGACTTCGTGGTGGCCGTGACCGCGTCCGACAGCGCGGAGGTGTTGCCGCCCGCGTCCCGCGCCGCCACCGCGTAGCTGTACTCGGTCGACGCGGCGAGCCCGGAGTCGGTGAACGTGCGTCCGGTGGCGTTCCCGGCCAGCACCCCGTTGCGGTAGACGTCGTAGCCGGTGACCGCGACGTTGTCCGTCGACGCCGACCAGGACAGCGAGACGCTGTCGCTCGTCGTCCCGGTCACCGACAGCCCGGCCGGGGCCGTCGGCGGCTCGGTGTCCCCGCCCGGCTCCCCGCCGCCGTCGACCAGCAGCTCCGCGTAGATCGCGAAGGCCAGCGCGAGCGCCGCCTGGGCCCAGAAGCGGTGGTACGTGAACGTGGGGGCGGCGCCGCCGTCCAGATAGGCCTGCACCTTCGGCCAGTCCGGGTCGTCCTTGTACCAGCTGCGGATGCCGATGAAGGTCGCGCCGGGCGCGATCGGGTCGCCGTTGGGCATCTTCCCGGACCAGCCGGCCGGGATGTAGACCTCGTCCTCGAACCGGTTGTAGTCCTTGCGGGTCTCCGGCACCGAGATGCCCTTGTCGGTGGCGTTGAGCGCCATCGCGTCCAGCAGCGCCTTGGCCAGCGCGGCGGCGTCCGCGTCACCGGACTTCGCGGCGTAGTACGTCAGCGTCTTGACGTACGCCGCGCCCACACCGACGTCGTTGGCGTAGTCCACGACCGAGACGTGCAGTCCGGCGTTCTTCCCGGGGCTGGCCGCGTTCCAGGTGTCGGGCTGACCGGTCCAGTTGAGGGTCGACGGGAAGCGGAAGCTGCCGTCGGAGCCCACCGTCGTCTCGGACGAGGCCCAGGCGACCCACTTGGACAGGATGGCCTCGGCACTGGCGTTGCCGGTCTCGTGGTAGTAGGCCGCGAGCCGCTCCATGCCCCAGGCCTGGAAGCCGAACCAGTTGTTGCTCGGCGGGTCGTGGTAGACCGGCTGCCAGTCGTACGCCATCCCGTAGAAGGTGGGGGTGCCGGCCGGGGGCTCGGAGTAGCTGCCCTCCCAGCTGTTGGTGCAGCCGCCCGCGAAGGCGCCCTCGCTCGACTGGAGCCAGGTCAGGAACTCCAGCTGCCGGGTCAGGCTCTTGGACCAGTCGCCCCGGGCCGTGGCGGACTTGGGGGTCAGCGAGGGCACATTGGCCAGCGCCCACGCGGCCAGCGGGTTCTGGTAGCCCTGGTGCGAGGCGCCGTCGCCGATGCGCCAGGCCCAGCCGCCGCCGCTGCCGCCCGCGGCCCCGCCCCACGCGTAGTACCAGGACAGCAGGTAGTGCTGGGAGTCGCGGCCCGAGGCCGCCGGGCAGGACGCCGGGTCGGTGCAGTCGCCGATCCGCTTGAAGTACTTGTCGAACATCGCGTAGCGCAGGTAGTCGCCCATCTTGGCGGCCTTCGCCACCGAGGCCGCGACATCGCCCGCCTTGCCCTGGGCCGTGGCCCAGCGGTACGCCCAGTAGGCAGCCTGCACCGCGCGGGCGTCGGCGTCCGGCGCGTTGGTGTACTTCCACTGCTTGGCGTAGCTCTTGTCCCCGACGAACAGGTCCAGATAGCCGTTGGTGCCGCCGTACTTGAAGAGGTCGGTGGTGGGCTGCGGGACCGTCTCCCACACCGATTCCTGCGAACCGCGCTGGTAGGTGTTGATGTACGAGGCGCCCGCGCCCGGTCCGGCCTCGTCACCGGTGCCCGGCTTGTTGCCGTACCCGTAGACGTTGTCCAGGTCCATCAGCCAGTGCATGCCGTACACGTCCATCGTCCCGTAGGACGCGGCGAGTTCGGTGGCGAGCGGGTCGGAGCCGACCGCGACCGTGCCGTCCAGGGCGGCGGGGTAGCCGCTGGGCAGCGGATGCTCGGGTGCGTAGGTCGCCGGCGAGGAGGGGTTGTAGGAGTCGGCGGTCGACTGGTCCACGTGCTGGGGGATGATCGTCTTCTCGGCGACCGCCCAGGCCGCGTTGAACGGGGCCCAGTCGCCGGTCACCCTGCCGTACGCCGCCTCCAGCCACATCCAGAAGCTGACCGCCTCCGAGGTGGTCTGGTGGCCGTGGTCGGGCGCCTCCACCATCAGGGTCTCGACCGAGTGGTAGGGCAGTCCGTCCGGGCTGAAGTAGCCGTTGGCGGGCGCCTTGATCTTGGCGTACTGGGTGAGGAACGCCTGGGTGTACGGGTCGTCCGCGGCGGCCGCACGGGCGCCGGTGCCGGCCGCGGCCCCGGACGCCGGTTCGGCGACGGCGGTGCCCTGGACCATGCCCATGGCGAGCAGACTGCCGCCCAGTGCACTGCTGAACGTTCTACGTGATATCGACACAAATCCTCCAGTGGCGGGTGTCGGTGGGGGAGGGAGGGTGTGAGAAGGGGACGGGGGCTGCGCGCGACGCGCGGCGGAAGGAGCGGGGAAGTCGTGCGGAGGGAAGCGGTGCGGGCCGGAGCGGCCGGCGGTCAGGGCTCGATGCCCCAGACCAGCTCGCCGCCGACGTAGACGGCGATCCTGTCGGCGTCCGCGTAGGTGGTGCCCGTGGAGTGGCTGTAGTCGTCGCTCTCGTCGAAGTTCGACCAGTCCGTCTTGTTGAGACGCAGCTGGATCTCACCGGTCGAGGCGCCGGGCGCGAGCGATCCGCTGCCGAAGCCCACCTCCAGGTAGTGGTCCGCGCCGGGCGCCGGGGTGCCCGCGGAGGCGACCCGGTGGGTCACGGTGCCGCAGCCGAGGGGCGACCAGTCGCACCAGGTGCTGTACGTGGCGGCGCCGCTCTCGGAGCTGAACCAGTACCGGACGGTCACATCGGAGAGGGCGACCGCGGTGCCGCCGGTGTTCACGACTTGGAGACCGGGCTTGATCTGGTTGTCCGTCGCCGAGGAGTCGCTGCTGCGGTACAGCGCCTTCAGCGTGCCGGGCTCACCGGGCTCACCGGGGTCCCCGCCGCCGTCCTCCGCGCCGAGCGCGGCGCGCACCGCGGCGAGCGCGGGCTTCGGCCGGAGGTTCTCGTCGTACAGGTTGGCCGCGCCCTCACCGGGGAACGTGTTCGGGACCCAGGAGTACTTGTCGGTGTAGTCCCAGACGGTGATGCCGACACAGCGCCGGACGGCCAGACAGGCGTCGACGACCTGGGTGTAGTACGAGGACTGCGAGGCCAGCTTCGCGGCATCGGCCGGCAGCTGCATCCGGACGTCGAGCTCGGTCACGGCCACATCGAGACCCAGGGCGGCGAACCGCTCCATGTTGGCCTGCATCTGGTACGGGAAGCCGTACTGCACGGCCAGGTGCGCCTGCATCCCGATCCCGTCGAGCGGCACGCCGTCGGCCAGCAGCTCCTTGGCCAGGGCGTACAGGGCGTCGCTCTTCGCGCCGAGCCCCTCGACGTTGTAGTCGTTCAGGTAGAGCTTGGCGTCCGGGTCCGCCGCGTGCGCGGCCCGCAGGGCGGTGGCGATGTAGTCCTTGCCCATGGCCGTGTAGAACGGGCTCGTGCGGTACGTGCCGTCCTCGTTGAACATCTCGTTCACCACGTCCCAGGCCGCGACCGCGCCCCGGTAGTGCGTCGCCTCGGCGGTGATGTGGTCCGTCATCGCCGTCTCCACCTGGTCCGACGGCAGCGCGCCGACCCAGCCGGGCAGCTGGCTGTGCCAGACGAGGGTGTGCCCGCGCACGGTCTGGCCGTGCTGCTGCGCGAAGTCGGTGATCACATCGCCCTTGGCGAAGTTGAACTGGCCCCGGGCCGGTTCGGTGGTGTCCCACTTCATGGAGTTGCCGGGGGTGATCTGGCCGAACTCGGATCCCAGGGTGGCCGCGTAGGCGGCGTCGGGCAGCTCCGGATTGTCGGTGGCGGAGCCGAAGTACTTGCCCTGGGCGGCGGCGAGTTCATGCAGTGTGCTCTGCTGCGCGGCGGTCGCGGGTCCGCCCGCCAGGGTGGTGGCGAGGGCCAGGGCCCCGGCCAGGAGGGCCGGGAGCCCCACGGCGCGGCTGCGTCTGCGGCGGTTCACCAAGCTCATGACAAACGCCTTCCTCGGCCGGGCAGCACGGAGCATCACGGGGAGCGCGGCAGCGCCCCGTAACGCCCCTTTCGCCGCCCGGTGTTGGGGGAGAAGGGAGGGGAGTGAAGTGTGCAAGTCTTGATTGTGGGAGCGCTCCCAAGGTGGCGTGGTGATGGGCACCTGTCAAGACTTAAATCACAACTGCCTTACGGGCGCGTTAACTCGGCCACACCTCGAACGGTCCGGCGTCCGGGGGTCGTCGCGCGGACGTGATCCGTCGGAGGAGCCGGCTCCCGGAACCGGCCGCGCGGCGCTCCGGGACGAGAGGTGCGGACCGTGGTCCGGCGGGCGGTCCGGCGCCCGCCGGAGCCCGCCCGGGACCCCCTCGGCCGCGTCGGCGCGGGAGCGTGGCCGCCTACCCTCCGTGACGCCCTGCCCGCGATGCGACGGCCGGGCGCGCGCCGCCCTCCGGCCGGTCGGCCTTCGCTCCGCACCGCGAAATCCGCTGGGTGCGCACCGGGGGTGTGCTGCGGCCGCCGCGCGGCGGAGGCGCCCCGATGTGTTCCACGTGGTGTACACCTGTCGACGGAGGGTGACCCCCGCGCGGGGCCCCGCCCCCGGGCCCGGAGCCCGCGCGGGCGGCGGGGGCAGCGCTTGCCCCGGTGCGGCGGCCCGGTTCGGGAAAGCGCTCCCCGGACGGTCTCAGCGGACCGTGAGGGTGCCGTGCATCGTCGGATGGATGGTGCAGATGTACGGATACGCGCCCGGCCGCGACGGCGCGGTGAAGGTGACCTTTTGTCCCGACTTCACCTCGCCCGTATCGAAGGAGGTTCCGTCCGTCGCCGTCACCGTGTGGACGGTCGCGTCCTTGTTGATCACGGTCACCCGCGAGCCCGGTGCGACGCTCGTCGCGGCCGGACGGAACGCGAAGTCCTCGATCGTGATCACGGCGCGCCGCCCGCCGGGGGCGTGGCCGACGACGTGGGGGAGGGGGAGGAGCCGCCCCCGCCGCCCGAACAGCCCGCGAGGAGGGTCGCACAGCCCGCCACGACGGCCACGGCGAGACGGACCCGCGGGGGGAACGGGGACCACCGCATCGGTCAGTACCCCCCGCCCGGCACCGAGGAGGAGGCGGACGGGGCGGGCGTCGTGATCCGGTTCCCCGACGCGTCGAGCACGTACCAGGCGGCGCCGAACGCCGTCGAGCCCTGCCCGTTGGTCTCGCCGGCGCCTGCGTCGCCCCCGAAGCGGTACAGCGGATGGCGGTGAAAGGTGATCTGGGTGCTGCCGTCCGCGCGCTTCGTGGTGCCCAGCAGGGCGGCGTCGACGCCCGCGCCCGCCGTGGGCTTCCCCGAGACGGTCAGCGGCGGCCACGCCTTCGCGCAGTCGCCGGTGCACGTCGAGCGGGCGGAGGTGTCCGCCTCCCAGAGGTAGAGCGTCCGCCCCTGCCCGTCGACCAGGATGGTGCCGAGCGGACCGGAGGCCGTCGTGACCGTCGCCCCGGACGAGGGCGCCTGCGTGGGCGGACCGCCGCTGTCGTTGTTGCCGGAACATCCCGCGAGTGCGACGGAAAGCACTACCGCCGTCGTTGCCGCGGCCCGTCGTCGTCGGTCGGCCACCGTGGACTCCCAGGTCGGCCCGGTCCGCCCCGATGGCGGCGCTGTGGCCCGAACAGTAGCCGCGGGCGCGTCCGCGGCCGGGCAGGCGCCCGGCGCGTGTCCCGGGTCGTCACCGTCCGGACGCGTCACGGGGGCCGTCCTCGCCCCGTCCGCCTACGTCTCGCGGGTCGCGGCCATTCCCATGGTGATCAGCCCGAGCACCACCCAGCCGAACCACAGCCAGCCGTTGCTGCCCAGGGCGACCGTGTACGCGGTGACCGCCACCAGGGCACCCACCGTGAGCACTCCCATTGTCTTCGTGGATCCCGACATGCGCGCACCCTCCTCGGTCCTGCGCGGCCGTGGATGCCATCGTCACCCCGAAGGTGCCCCGGCCGCTACCGTCCGCGGGCCTGCAAGGAGGCGAGATACGCGTTGTAGGCCTGGAGCTCCTGGTCGCCGTCCCGGTCCGCGGCACGGTCCGAACGCTTCGCCGTCCGCTGTTCCGAGCGGTACCACTGGAACACCAGGGCCACCAGGACCAGCACCGAAGGGATCTCGCTGAACGCCCAGGCGATGCCGCCCGCCGCGTTCTGGTCGGACAGGACGTCGATGCCCAGCGAGGCCGGGGGGTTCTCGTACGCCTCCACCATGGGCTCGCTCGCCATCATCAGCGCGATCCCGAAGAAGGCGTGGAACGGCATGCCGGCGAACAGCTCCAGCATCCGCATCAGATAGCCCGGCCGGTGCGGACCCGGGTCGATGCCCATGATCGGCCAGAAGAAGACCAGCCCCACCGCCAGGAAGTGCACCATCATCGCGATGTGCCCGGCCGTCGACCCCATCAGGTAGTCGAAGAGCGGGGTGAAGTACAGCGCGTACAGGCTGGCGATGAAGAGCGGGATGGTGAACACCGGATGCGTGATCACCTTCATGTACCGGCTGTGCAGCAGCTTCAGGAGCAGCTCGCGCGGACCCGTGCCCCCGCGGCGCCCCGCGACCGGCAGCGCGCGCAGCGCGAGCGTCACGGGCGCGCCCAGCAGCAGCAGGATCGGCGACAGCATGCTGATCACCATGTGCTGGACCATGTGCACGCTAAACATGACCATGCCGTAGTCGTTCAGCCCGGTGCAGGTCACCAGCGCGACGGTCAGCACCCCGATGACGAAGAACACGGTCCGGTTGACCGGCCACGCGTCCCCGCGCCTGCGCAGCCGCACCACCGCGTAGCCGTACAGGGCCACCGCGAGGACGCAGCCGATCAGGAAGAACGGGTCCGCGGAGAACTGGAGTCCGCGTCCCAGCGTGAACGGCGGCAGATCCATGTTCATGCCGTGCCCGCTGTGATCCATCTGTTCACTCCCGATGGGGGCGTCCGGACGTCCCCGTTTCGTGCCGGTTGTCCCGACCAGAGTAGAACCGCCCCCGGCCGCGTTCGCGGCCGGGGGCGGTCTCGGGGCGTGGCGTCGCTCAGAGCACGCACTCGGCCTCGGAGTAGCGGGCGGCGGGGACCGTCTTCAGGGTCTCCACGGCCGTGGCGAGCGGCACCATCGTGATGTCCGTGCCGCGCAGCGCCGTCATCATGCCGAACTCGCCGCGGTGCGCCGCCTCCACCGCGTGCCAGCCGAAGCGGGTCGCGAGGACCCGGTCGTACGCGGTGGGGGTGCCGCCGCGCTGCACATGGCCGAGGATCACCGGACGCGCCTCCTTGCCGAGACGCTGCTCCAGCTCCACGGAGAGCTGGGTCGCCACCCCGGCGAACCGCTCGTGCCCGTAGACGTCCGTCACACCGGCCTGGAACTCCATGGAGCCCTCGCGGGGCTTGGCGCCCTCCGCGACCACGACGATGGCGAACTTCTTGCCGGCCGAGAAGCGCCGGCCGACCAGCTCGGTCAGCTCGTCGATGTCGAAGGGGCGCTCGGGGACGACGATGGCGTGCGCGCCGGCCGCCATGCCCGAGTGCAGTGCTATCCAGCCGGTGTGGCGGCCCATGACCTCGACGATCATGACGCGCTGGTGCGATTCGGCGGTGGTCTTCAGCCGGTCCAGCGCCTCGGTGGCCACGCCCACCGCGGTGTCGAAACCGAAGGTCACGTCCGTGGACGCGATGTCGTTGTCGATCGTCTTCGGTACGCCGACGATCGGCAGGCCCGCCTCGGACAGCAGGTTGGCCGCCTTCAGCGTGCCCTCGCCGCCGATCGGGATGATCGCGTCGAGCCCCAGGTCGGCGACGTGGCCCCGGGCCGTCTCGACGCCGCCGCGCAGATGCGCGGGCTGGACCCGGGAGGAGCCGAGGATCGTGCCGCCGCGGGCCAGGATGCCGCCGACCGCGTCCAGGTCGAGCTTGCGGTAGTCGCATTCGAGGAGGCCCCGCCACCCGTCGTGGAAGCCGATGACCTCGTCGCCGTGGTCGACCACAGCGCGGTGGACGACGGAACGGATGACGGCATTGAGGCCGGGGCAGTCGCCGCCGGAGGTGAGCACACCAATTCGCATTGCCCGGGAAACCTTTGCAACGTGGGCCGACGACCGGACCACGTCGTCCGGTTGGATCCCCGCCACCCTACCGGCGCAGGGTGGCGGGACCGAACCGGGCGTCCGCCTGCTGGACTCCGCTCAGCTGAGCGAAAAGTGCCTCATCAGGCGGGCTGTGTGGCGGCGGCGATCCGCTCGGCGCGCAGCGCCTCGTACCACCGGTCGTCGGTGGGCGGGAGCGCGTTCACATCGAGGGCCAGCTTCAGCAGCAGATCCGCGATGAGCGGGTTGCGCGCCATCACCGGACCGTGCATGTACGTGCCGAAGACGGTGTCGTTGTACGCGCCCTCGGTGCCGTCGCCCGTGCCGTTGCCCCGGCCGAACCGGACCTGCGCGAACGGCCGTGCCGTCGGCCCGAGATGGGTGACGCCCTGATGGTTCTCGAACCCGGTCAGCGGCGGCAGCCCGAGGTGCGGGTCGATGTCCGCGAGGACGTCGCCGACGCACCGCGCGCCCTCGCCCCGGGTGGAGACGACGTCGAGGAGCCCCAGTCCCTGCTCGCGCTCACCGAGGTCGTTGATGAACTCGTGGCCCAGGATCTGGTACCCGGCGCAGACCGAGAAGATGATCGCGCCGTTGGCCGCGGCCCGGCTGAGACCGCCGTCGCGGCGCAGCCGCTCCGCGGCCAGCCGCTGCGGACGGTCCTCGCCGCCGCCGATCAGATAGATGTCGCCGGACGTGGGGACCGGCTGGTCGCTGCGCACGTCGACGCGCGACACGTCGAGACCGCGCTGCCGGGCGCGGCGCTCCACCACGAGGGCGTTGCCCTGGTCGCCGTAGGTGCTCAGCAGGTCCGGGTAGACCCACACCAGGCGCAGACTGTTGTTGCTCATGCTTCGTCCTCTCCGCGCGGGGCCGGGGTCAGTTGCCGACACGACGGCGCAGATCCTGGAAGGCGGTGTAGTTGGCGATGACCTCGATACGTCCCGGAGGTGCCTGCTGGACCGCCTCGTCGAGGTTCTCGCAGACCCGGAAGTTCAGGTTCGCGACCTCCAGCCGGACCGCCAGGTCCAGCTTGCGGTCGCCCAGCACGAAGATCGGGTGGCCCGCGAGCTGGGTGTAGTCCACGTCCCACAGCCACGAGGTGTCCGTGCCGTCGGCGCCGCGCGCGTTGACGGAGAGGATCACCGGGGTGGGCGGCGGATCGATCAGGGAGAAGGTCTCCAGCCAGCCGGCCGGGTTCTTCGCCAGCAGCAGCCGCAGGTCACGGCCGAGGAAGTTCACCACGTCGTAGCGGCCGGCGACGGCCTGCACCTGGTACATCCGCTCCAGGGCGACCTGCGGCGGCACACCGAAGACGGCGGCCACGGCGGCGGAACTGGTGGCGTTCGCCTTGTTCGCCCGGCCGGGCAGCTGCAGATGGATCGGCCACGCCGAACCGTGCGGGTCCAGGACGTGGTCGCCGTGCAGCACCCAGCTCGGCGGCGGCCGGCGGAATCCGCACTCGCCGCAGAACCAGTCGTCGCCGGGACGCTGCATCACACCGCCGCACGAGGGGCAGGACCAGGCGTCGTCCTTCCACGCCTGGCCGGCCGCGACCCACACCACGTTGGGCGAGGAGGACGCCGCCCAGACGATCAGCGGGTCGTCCGCGTTGGCGACGATCACCGCCTTGGAACCGGACAGCCCCTCCCGCCACTTCTCGGCCAGCATCCGGGTCTCCGCGGCCCGGTCCAGCTGGTCGCGGGAGAGATTGAGCAGTGCGATCACCTTGGGGGTCGTGTCCCGGGCCACACCGGCCAGGTACTTCTCGTCGACCTCGATCACGCCGTACTGCGCGTCCGAACCACCGGCCAGGGCCGAGGTGATGCCCGCCGGCATGTTCGCGCCCAGCGCGTTGGACACCACCGGGCCCGCGGCCCTGAGCGCCTCGGCGATCAGCCGGGTGGTCGTCGTCTTGCCGTTCGTCGCCGACACGAGGACCACATCCAGGTGCTGCGCCAGCCGCCCGAGCAGGTCGGGGTCGAGCTTGAGCGCCACCCGGCCGCCGATCACCGATCCGCTGCCCCGCCCGGCCGCCCGCGACACCGCCGCAGCGGCCTTGCCCGCCGTCACGGCCAGCTTGGCCCGCGGCGACAACGGCTCCGTGTTGCCTGCCATCGTCCTAGATCCTCCTTGCATCGGTCCGCGTCCAGCCTATCGATGTCCAGTGCGAGCGCGGCACGGCGGCACCGCACCGAATTCCGCAATCCCGCGCGCCGCCCGGCCCACGCCCGGCTCTGAACTCCCTCATCCGGTAAAGACCCAGGTCAGAGCAGGGTAAGTGACGACAGGTCCCATCCGGCCGCATGCGCGCCCGGGAACCCGTGCGGCCGCCACCGGACCGAGCGCTCCGGCGCGCGCCCGGCCCGGGGCCCGGCGCGGTGTGCGGTGGCCGCCCCCGGCAGGGGGGAACCGGGCCCCCGGACCCCCGCGGGCCGCCCCGGCCGCGGAACGTACGATGACGGGCATGCGCAAGCGCCCCATCCCCGGCAGCTCCGGTGCCGTCCGGGCCATGAGCCTGTTCGGCGACCCGGTGCTCCACGCCGCCTGCGAGCCGGTGACGGACTTCGGCCCCGAACTCGCCCGGCTGGTCGAGGACATGTTCGCGACCATGTACGCGGCACGGGGTGTGGGCCTCGCCGCCAACCAGGTCGGCGCCGGGCTCCGGGTCTTCGTCTTCGACTGCCCCGACGACGAGGACGTGCGCCATCTGGGACACGTGGTCAATCCGGTGCTGGTCGAGGCGAACGGGGTGACCGTGCGGGGGGCGGAGGGCTGTCTGTCGCTTCCGGGCATCGAGGCGGGCACCCCGCGCTTCGACCACGCGGTCGTGGAGGGGGTGGACGTCCGGGGGGAGCCGGTGCGGATCGCCGGGACCGGGTTCTTCGCCCGCTGCCTCCAGCACGAGTGCGACCATCTCGACGGCACCGTCTACACCGACCGGCTCACCGGTCTTCGCCGGGCGTGGGCCCTGCGCGCGGCGCGCCGGGCACCGTGGGGCCGCGCCCGCTGAGCGGGTACGGCGCGGGGTTCAGAACCCGGGGCCGCCGGGGCGGTCGCCCGCCGCGGCCAGCCTGCCCCAGAGCAGATCGGCCAGACTGCGGACCAACTGCTCGCGGGAGCAGGGGCGTTCGCCGAGCCACCAGTCGCCCGCCGCGTGCATCATGCCGACGATGCCGTGGCCCCAGATCCGGGCCATCGCCTGGCTGTCCGGGCCGAGGTCCACACGCTCCGCGATGACCAGGGCCAGTTCCTCGCCCAGCCGCCGCAGCAGCGGCGCCGAATGCCGTCCCACGTCGAAGCCCTGCTCCGAGGCCGGTGCCGCGTCGTCCGAGGGGTGCATCAGGAACCGGTAGACCTGCGGTCTGGCCTCAATCGCCGCGAGGTAGGTGTCCAGCGTCGACTCGACCCGCTCGCGGCGGGAGGCCGGGGCGTCGAGCGCGGCGCGCAGCGCGATGAGCAGTCCGTCGGTGTGCCGCTTGGCCAGGGCGCGGTAGAGGCCGCCCTTGTCGCCGAAGTGCCGGTAGAGGATGGGCTTGGTGATGCCCGCCTCGGCGGCGATGGCGTTCATCGAGGCGCCGGGGCCGTCCCTGAGCACCACGCGGTCGGCGGCTTCGAGCAGCTCGCGGCGACGGCGCTCGGCCGCGGTCCGCTGTCGCTCGGCCTGTCGTGTGGTCTCCATGTCGTCTCTCCCACCCCTGGCCGTGCTGTTCGTCGTGCCTGCGCAACGTAACACCCTGCCCAGCGGTGCACGGATCGCGGGCCGGGCGGTTGACAGAGGCTACTTGCCGGTAACAGACTGTTGTTACCGCAAGTAACGAACGGTTTTTCACAGCAGTACGTGGAGGGGAACATGGCCGAGTTCACGCTCGAACTCAACGACGACCAGAAGGAGGTCCGCGACTGGCTGCACGGCTTCGCCGCGGATGTGATCCGTCCGGCGGCCTCGGAGTGGGACGAGCGTGAGGAAACGCCCTGGCCGGTCATCCAGGAGGCGGCCAAGGTCGGCATCTACTCCCTCGACTTCTACGCCCAGCAGTTCTTCGACCCGACGGGTCTCGGCATCCCCATGGCCATGGAGGAGCTGTTCTGGGGCGACGCCGGAATCGCCCTCTCCATCGTCGGTACGGGCCTGGCGGCCGTCGGCGTCCTCGCCAACGGCACCGAGGAGCAGATCGGCACCTGGATCCCGCAGATGTACGGCGACGCCGACGACGTGAAGGTCGCCGCCTTCTGCTCCTCCGAGCCCGACGCCGGCTCGGACGTCGCCTCGATGCGCACTCGCGCGGTCTACGACCAGGCCAAGGACGAGTGGGTCCTCAACGGCACCAAGACCTGGGCGACCAACGGCGGCATCGCCAACGTCCATGTGGTGGTCGCGGTCGTCGACCCCGAGCTGGGGTCCAAGGGGCACGCCTCGTTCATCGTGCCGCCGGACACCCCCGGCCTCTCCCAGGGCCAGAAGTTCAAGAAGCACGGCATCCGCGCCTCGCACACCGCCGAGGTCGTCCTGGAGGACGTGCGCGTGCCGGGCCACTGCCTCCTCGGCGGCAAGGAGAAGCTGGACCAGCGCCTCGCCCGCGCCCGCGAGCGCGCCGCCACCGGCGGCGAGCGCGTGAAGAACGCCGCCATGGCCACCTTCGAGGCCTCCCGCCCGGCCGTCGGCGCCATGGCCGTGGGCACCGCCCGCGCCGCGTACGAGGTCGCGCTGGACTACGCGAAGACGCGGACCCAGTTCGGCCGCCCGATCATCGACAACCAGGGCGTCGCGTTCCAGCTCGCCGACATGCGCACGCAGATCGACGCGGCCCGGCTGCTGGTCTGGCGCGCCTCCTGGATGGCGACCACCGGCAAGCCCTTCGAGTCCGCCGAGGGCTCCATGTCGAAGCTCTTCGCCAGCGAGACCGCCAAGAAGGTCACCGCCCAGGCCGTCCAGATCCTCGGCGGCAACGGCTTCACCCGTGAGTACCCGGTGGAGCGGATGCACCGGGACGCCGCGATCTACACGATCTTCGAGGGCACCAGCGAGATCCAGCGCCTGGTGATCGCCCGCACCCTGTCGGGGATGCCGATCCGCTGACCGGCGCCGAGCGCACGGCACGGCCCCCGTCCGCAGCGGACGGGGGCCGTCGCCGTCCTCAGGCGGGCAGCAGGGCCTCGATGGCCGCGACCAGCTCCGGGTCCTCGGGCTCCGTGCGCGGACGGAGCCGGGCGACCGCCTCGCCCTCGGGCGAGATCAGGAACTTCTCGAAGTTCCACTGGACGTCACCGGCCTGTCCGTCCGCATCCTCCAGACGGGTGAGCTCCGTATACAGCGGATGACGCCCCGCGCCGTTGACCTCGGTCTTCGCCAGCAGGGGGAAGGTCACTCCGTACGTGGTCGAGCAGAATGTCCGGATCTCCTCCGAACTTCCCGGCTCCTGGCCCGCGAACTGGTTGCACGGCACGCCGAGCACCGTGAAGCCCCGGTCCGCGTACGCCTTCTGAAGCCGTTCGAGACCGGCGTACTGCGGGGTCAGCCCGCACTTGGAGGCGACGTTCACCAGCAGGACGGCCCGGCCGCGGTAGGCGCCCAGCGTCGTCGGCTCGCCCGTGAGGGTGTGGAGCGGGATGTCGTGCAGCGTCATGGATCTCTCCTCGTCGGAGTCTTCCCCGCCATTGTCGCGCCCGGCCGGGAACCCTCGGAGCCGGCTACCGGGCCGCCGTGCCGTTTCGGCCGATCTCCTTGAAATAGAGCGTCGTCGGTTTCGGAACGCCCGAGGTGTCGGCGGCGTAACCGGGGACGGAACCGCACTCCGTCCAGCCCGCCGCGCGGTACAGCCGCTCGGCGGGGGAGCCGCTCTCGGTGTCCAGCACCAGCAGCGTCCTGCCGTCGTCGGCCGCCGCCCGCTCCACCGTGTCCAGCAGCGCCCGGCCCAGCCCCCGCCCCCGCGCCGACGGGCGCACCATCAGCTTGCCGATCTCCGCCCGGTGGCGGCCGTTGGGCATCCGCGCCGGCACCAGGCTCACCGTTCCCGCGACCCGCTCGCCGTCACGGGCGATCCAGACCCGCTGCTCCCCGGACTCCACCGCACCGGCGCGCTCCCGCCACCAGTGCGCGGCCGCCTCCCGCTCCAGCGGGGCCAGGAAGCCCACGGAGGAACCGCCGTCGACCGTCTCCACGAGGAGGGCCGCGAGCTCGTCGGCGTACGTGACCAGTTCCGGTCCGGAGACCGGGACGATCTCGGTCATGGGCGGACTCCTTTCACCTGCGGCGTTCATCGGGGCGCGGACGGTCACCGGCGCGGGGATCCGGGCCCGCCCGCCGGACCCGGCCGCGTCCGCACATCCGGGACCCTATCCCCGTGCGGACGGGCACGTGAGGCACCCCCCGCCCGCACTGCCGGGTCCGGTCCGCCGTGCCACGCTGGAGACGGAGACACCCGGCGGGTCCTCCCGGTCCGCCGGACGCCTCCGCGACCCGAGGAGGCCGACATGGCCGGCAGCAGCACCGCACCACGTGCGTCGTACGACCCCGAACCCGACGGCTCCCACCCGTTCCGCACGGGCTGGACCGTCCTCGCCGCCGTCCTGATGATCTTCGGCGGCGCGATGGCGCTCCTCCAGGGGATCTCCGCCATCGCCAAGGACGACGTCTTCGTCGCCACCCGCAACTACGTCTTCCAGTTCAACCTGACCGGCTGGGGCTGGATCCACCTCGTGCTCGGCATCGTCATTGTGCTCGCCGGCTGCGCCCTGTTCACCGGGGCGGTCTGGGCACGGGTCACCGGCATCGTCCTCGCCGGACTCGGAGCACTGGCCAACTTCCTGTGGCTGCCCTACTACCCCTTGTGGTCCCTCGTGCTCATCGCCCTGGACGTCTTCATCATCTGGGCGCTCTGCGCCGACCCGTGGAAGAAGCGGACCGTCTGACCCGCCCCGGGCGCGCCCGGCTCACACCGGCGCGCCCGCCGGATCCGCCGAGGGCAGCCGCCCCGACCGGACCGCGTCCACCAAAGCCCGGTGGTCCCGCTCGGTGCGGTCGGCGTACAGCTCCGCGAACCGCTGGAGCGCCCGGTCGAAGACCTCGCCCCGGCCCAGGTACGAGGCGATCGCGATCCGGTCGCCCGAGCGGGCGTGCGCCCGCGCGAGGGTCGCCCCGCAGACCTCCCCGAAGACCGCCAGCCCCTTGGGCACCATGAGTTCCGGCTGGGCGATCCCCTTCCAGTCCCGCAGCTGGCGGATGTAGAAGTCCCGGCGCCGGCCGTCGAAACCGTCCACCCGCTCCCACCCCAGGAAGATGTCGCTCGCCGCCTGCATCAGCCGCTGCCCCGCGACCACCCGGCGGCCCTGGTTCCGGTAGCGGCTCGCGCCCGTGTACGGGGCCAGCACCGAGGCATCGGCCTCCTTGGCCTGGAGGAACAGCGGATCGCCGTTGTCCCGCCCCAGCATCAGGATGATCCAGCACCGCGTCCCGACGCTGCCCACCCCGACCACCTTGCGGGCCACGTCGACGAGCCGGAAGCCGGACAGCAGGGTCCGGCGGTCGGAGGCCAGGCTCTGCGCGTAGCCGTCGAGCATCCGCCGGAACCGCTCCTCGAACGCCGCGCGCTCCAGCTCCGGCATCAGATCGGCCGCCGGGACGAGCAGCGGCGGGTCCGCGGCGATCCGCCGCCGCCCGTCGACCACCTCGGTGAGCTTGTCGAACGCCTGCAGACTGTCCCGGCCACGGGCCTTGGCCATGGCCCGCGACAGCTCCTTGCGGCCCCGCTTGCGCAACTGCTCGGCCGCCACCGTACGCAGCCGCTCCGCGTCGGTGTGCGCGTACCAGACGTCGAGATTCCGCATCCCCGCGAACCGGATCATGGACTCCCGGTACGAGCGCACCGTCGCCCGGACGATCGCGGCGCGCTCCCGGTCGTCGAAACCGTTCGCCCGGCCCGCGATGGCGAGGCTGGCCGCGAGCCGCTTGACGTCCCACTCCCACGGACCGGGCAGGGTCTCGTCGAAGTCGTTGATGTCGAAGAGCAGCCGGCGCTCCGGCGAGGCCAGCAGCCGGAAGTTCAGCAGATGCGCGTCGCCGCACAGCTGGGCGGTGATTCCGGAGACCGGGGTACCGGCCAGATCCGCCGCCATGACCGCCGCCGCGCCCCGGTAGAAGCGGAACGGCGACTCGGTCATGCGGCCGTAGCGGACGGGCACGAGTTCGGGCACCCGGGCGTCCGACTGGCCGCGCAGGATCTCCAGCGGATCGGGCCGGTCCGCGGCCGGGGCGAACTCGGCGTGGCTCGACCGGGGCACCGCCCGGCGCGCGGCCTTGCCCCGGGCCGCCCGCTCGTCCGGCGTCGGATGGGCGCCGTAGGGCACGGGAGTCATGGCGTTCGGCATCAAACCCTCCTGGACCGCTGAGCGGGCGCACGGGGGACGGCGTGGGCCGGCCCCTTCCGATCATCGCGGCTCGGAGCGATTCCGGCAGCCGGGCCGCCCCGCTCAGCCCGCGTGCACAGCGGCGGGCGGGCTCAGCACCACCACCTGGTCGTCGGCGCCCACGTCCGGGGTCCCCGCGTCCGTCACCGGAAGCAGCCGCCCGTCCGGCCGCACCACGAAGAGCAGCCGGTGGCCGTCCGGGAGGACGCCGGCCGGACGGACCTCCACCCGGGCGCCCGCCGCGTGCCCGCGCGCCAGCTCCGGGCCGCTGAGCCCCCCGCCGAACAGGGCCTCCCCGCCCGTGTACGGGGCGATCACCCCGTGTCCCCGGGCCGGCGCCGCGACCCGGTGCACCGGACCGTCCACGCTCTCGCGCAGCGTCATCGCGGCCAGCGCGTTGAAATCGTCCTCGTCGGTCAGCAGCAGGACCCCGGTGATCCCCTCCAGCTCCGCACCCGCCCCGGTGGCCGAGGCCAGCAGCTCACCGGGGGCCAGCGTCAGCCCGGCCTGCTCGATGCGGGCCCGTTCGGCGGCGGCCCCCGCCCACATCAGCACGTCCAGCCCCGCCGTGCGCAGCGCGCACGCCAGGTCCACCACCCAGGGCGCCCCGCCCACCAGCAGCGGCCGGGACCTGGCCGGGCGCAGCACCCCGAGCCGCCGGGCCACCGGGAACGCCGTAAGGCCGTACAGCGTGACCGTGGCGACGATGACGACGAAGGTGGCGGGCAGGATCCGGTGTGCGCCGCCGACGCCCTTGTCGACCAGTTCGGCCGAGAACGTGGACGCCGTCGCCGCCGCGACGATGCCGCGCGGGGCCATCCAGCCGATGAACCACCGCTCGCCGCGCCGCACGTCGGTCCCCAGCGTGGCCAGCTGCGCCACCAGCGGTCGCGTCACCAGGACCAGCAGCGCGACCAGGGCGAGCGTCGGCAGCACCACGTGCCGCAGCGACGCCGGGGTGACGGTGGCCGAGATGGAGATGAACAGCAACCCGATGATCAGCGAGACCAGGGTGTCGAAGAACGGCCGCCGCGCGGGGAGGTCCAGCCCCGGCAGATTGGCCATGGCGACCCCCATCACGACGGCGGAGATCAGCCCCGTGTCGTCGCGCAGCGCGTCGCAGAGCGTCGCCATGCCGATCACCGCGGCGAACTGCAGGGACGTGGCCAGCTCCTCGCTCAGCCGGACGCGGCGCAGCATCAGCCACAGCACGGCGGCGCCGACCGCCCCGCCGGCCGCGCCCACCGCCGTACTCGCTGCGAACTCGCCGATCTGGCGCCCGAACCCCGGCCGCTCGCCCGCCAGGACGCCGTGGAAGACCAGCGCCCCCAGGATGCCGCCCACCGGGTCGATCAGCGAGCCCTCCCAGATCAGGACGCGCTGGAGCCGTTCGGTGGGACGGACGAAGCCGAGCAGCGGTCCCACGACGGTCGGTCCGGACACCACCAGGATCGTCGCGAGCATCACCGCGGCCCCCGGCGACATGTCCAGGAGCGGTGCGGCCGCCAGCGCGGCCGAGACCATGGTGAGCACCGTCCCGATCCACAGCAGCCGGATCACGACGCGGCGGGTGTGCCCCTTCAGCCGCTCCAGGTCCAGACCGAGCCCGGCGTCGTAGAGGATCACCGCCACCGCCAGGGAGACCAGCGGGGAGAACGCGCCGCCGAGCAGCCGGTCCGGGTCCACGGTGTCGGTGAGCGCCCCGGCGGCGAAACCGACCGGCAGCAGCACGAGCAGCGCCGGAACGCGCAACCGGTTCGCCAGCACCTGCGAGCCGACCGCGAGCACCACGATCAGCCCCAGCCCCACGAGCATCTGATCGGCCGTCATGACCGTGCCTCCTTCGCCGATGGTCCTCCGGCGCCGGGGGCGGGGTCGCGGCCCCCGGATCACCGCGCGGGACCACCTTCCGCGGCGGCGCACGGCGACGCCGGTCAGGCACGCGCCCACCGGGGACCGCGGACCGCGGTATCCCTCCCATGGGCTAACGGCGGGGCGGGCGGCGCCACGGCGAGGGAGGGCGCGGCGTCACTCCTTCTTGTCGTCCCAGGGCGTGCCCAGCCAGCTGTCGAAGGACCGGACCAGGGCCGAGAGCGCCGCCGCGAGCCGCCGGTCGACCGCGGGGGAGTGGACGACCACCGTGTCGTCCGAGTGGTACTCCAGCGGCGTCCCGCCGCCCGCCCGCCAGATGATGCGCCGCGGCCCGCGCGGCACGTCACCGCCGCCGTTGAACAGGCTCCCCACCGCGATGAGCACCCACAGCGGGAACAGCGGCCACCACATCCACCACCAGAAGATCCGCCCCTTGTACCCGACCGCCTCCGGGCAGCCGGCCCCGGTGACCGTCCAGCGCGTGCGCAGCCCCTTGCCGGAGAGCGCCTTCTCCCGGACGACGGTGCCGAGCAGTTCGCCCTGCCCGCCCCACACCTGATACTCCGCCACCCCGCCCCGCGCGGCCGTGGTCACGACCGTGGCCAGCCGGGTGCGCCGCTCCGGCTCCGCCCACAGCACGAAGGAACGGGCACCCTCCTTGCGCGCCTTCAGATACCCCGGTATGCCGTCGGCGGGCAGTTCGCGTTCCAGGTACGCGACCACGTGGGAGAGGCCCTGGGACGGGTCGACCACGACGTGGACGAAACCCTCGGCCACCCCGGGCAGCACCTCGGGCCGCCGCTTGGCGGGCCGGGGCAGGACCATCACTTTCAGGGTGTGCGCCACGAAGGCTCCTCGGTCGTGCGGGTTCGGGAGGTCGCATCCTAAGGCGTGGCCTGGAAGGATCGGCGCGTGGAGTCCCCCGAACCCGTCCTCCAGGACGCCGCCGAGAGCGGGCGGCTGCCCGGAACGGCCACCGTGTCCGGCCGCCGCACCGTGCGCTGCCGCCTCTGCGGCCGCCCGCTCACCGGCACCACCTCCCGCCGCACCGGCCTCGGGCCGTCCTGCGACGCCAAACTGCACCCCTCGCCGCCCGATATCCGCACCCGCCGCCACGAGGTCGAACAGGACCCGCTGCCGGGCGTCTGAACCGTGCCGGACGCCCTCTCAGGAAGCCCGCGGATCCAGCTTCCTGAACAGCCCCTCCTGCACCACGGACACCAGCAGACGCCCCTCGCGGTCGTAGATCCGGCCGCGTGCCAGTCCCCGCCCGCCCGTCGCCACCGGCGACTCCTGGTCGTACAGGAACCACTCGTCGGCCCGGAACGGCCGGTGGAACCACATCGCGTGATCCAGGGAGGCCATGTCGAACCCGCGCGGTCCCCACAGCGGCTCCACCGGAATGCGCACCGCGTCCAGCAGCGTCATGTCGCTCGCGTACGTCAACGCGCAGGTGTGCACCAGCGGATCGTCACCGAGCGGACCCACCGCGCGCATCCACACGGCACTGCGCGGATCGGCGCCCTCGACCTCCTCGCGCGTCCAGCGCAGCCGGTCGGCGTACCGGATGTCGAAGGGCTGGCGCCGCGCCATCCGCTCCAGCGCCTCCGGCAGCCCGCCCAGATGCTCCCGCACCTCGTCGGCGACCGTCGGCAGCGTCTCCGGATCGGGCACCTCCCGGGCCGGCGGCAGCTGGTGCTCGAAACCGGCCTCCTCGGGGCGGTGGAACGACGCCGTCAGGTTGAAGATCGTCCGGCCCTGCTGGACCGCCGTCACCCGGCGGGTGGTGAACGAGCGGCCGTCCCTGACCCGCTCGACCTCGTAGACGATGGGCACACCGGGGCGGCCGGGACGCAGGAAGTAGGCGTGCAGCGAGTGCACCGGCCGCTCCCCGTCCGTGGTCCGGCCCGCCGCCACCAGCGCCTGGCCCGCCACCTGCCCGCCGAAGACCCGCTGGAGGGACTCCTCGGGGCTCCGGCCGCGGAAGATGTTGACCTCGATCCGCTCCAGGTCGAGCAGATCGACCAGGCGCTCGGCGGGGTTCGTCATACGGTTCTTCTCCACTCTCGCAGCGGCGCCGTCGGTACGGTCGCGCTCACAACTGGCCCACGGAGGTGACCCGGACGACCGCCCGGCCCTCCTCGTCGGACGCGGCCAGATCGACCTCGGCGCTGATGCCCCAGTCGTGGTCGCCGTTCGGGTCGGCGAAGGTCTGCCGGACCCGCCACACCCCGTGCTCCTTGTCCTCGTCGATCTTCAGCAGCTTCGGCCCGCGCGCGTCCGGACCGGTGCCCAGCTCCTCGTACTCGTCCCAGTACGCGTCCATCGCCTCGGCCCACGCGTCCTCGTCCCAGCCCGACTCGCCGTCCAGCTCGCCCAGGTCCCGGACCCGGTCCAGCGCGGCCAGCTCCACCCGGCGGAACATCGCGTTGCGCACCAGCACCCGGAAGGCACGGGCGTTCGCCGTGACCGGCTTGACCTCGTCCGCCCGCTCCTGGGCCTGCTCGGCCGTCTCCACCTCGGGGTTGGCGAGCTGCTCCCACTCGTCCAGCAGACTGGAGTCGACCTGACGCACCATCTCGCCCAGCCAGGCGATCAGATCCTCCAGGTCCTCGGACTTCAGATCGTCCGGGATGGTGTGCTCCAGCGCCTTGTACGCGCTCGCCAGATACCGCAGCACGATGCCCTCGGTACGCGCCAGCTCGTAGTTCGACGTGAACTCGGTGAACGTCATCGCCCGTTCGTACATGTCCCGGATCACCGACTTCGGCGACACCGGGTGGTCGCCCACCCACGGGTGGCTGCGCCGGTAGACGTCGTACGCGTGCCACAGCAGCTCGCTCAACGGCTTCGGGTACGTGACCTCCTGGAGCAGTTCCATCCGCTCCTCGTACTCGATGCCGTCGGCCTTCATCTGCCCGACCGCCTCGCCGCGCGCCTTGTTCTGCTGCGCGGCGAGGATCTGACGCGGGTCGTCGAGCGTCGACTCCACGACGGAGACCATGTCCAGCGCGTACGACGGCGAGTCCGGGTCCAGCAGGTCGAACGCCGCGAGCGCGAACGTGGACAGCGGCTGGTTCAGCGCGAAGTCCTGCTGCAGATCGACGGTGAGCCGGACGATGCGGCCCTCCGCGTCCGGGGTGTCCAGCTGCTCCACCACCCCGCCGTCCAGCAGCGAGCGGTAGATCGCGATCGCGCGCCGGATGTGGCGCAGCTGGGCGCGTCGCGGCTCGTGGTTGTCCTCCAGCAGGTGCCGCATCGCCTCGAAGGCGTTGCCCGGACGGGCGATGACGGACAGCAGCATGGTGTGCGTGACCCGGAAACGGGAGGTCAGCGGCTCGGGGTCGGACTGGATCAGCTTGTCGAACGTGGTCTCCGACCAGGCGACGAAGCCCTCGGGCGCCTTCTTGCGGACGACCTTGCGCTTCTTCTTGGGGTCGTCGCCGGCCTTCTTGACCGCCTTCTCGTTCTCGATGACGTGCTCGGGGGCCTGTGCCACGACGAAGCCGGCCGTGTCGAACCCGGCCCGCCCGGCCCGTCCCGCGATCTGGTGGAACTCACGGGCCCGCAGCGTGCGCACCCGGGTGCCGTCGTACTTGGTGAGGGCGGTGAACAGCACCGTGCGGATCGGTACGTTGACCCCGACGCCCAGCGTGTCCGTCCCGCAGATCACCTTCAGCAGACCCGCCTGCGCCAGCTTCTCCACCAGACGGCGGTACTTCGGGAGCATCCCCGCGTGGTGCACCCCGATGCCGTGCCGCACGTACCGCGAGAGGTTCTGGCCGAACTTGGTGGTGAAGCGGAAGTTGCCGATGAGATCGGCGATCTTCTCCTTCTCCTCCTTGGAGCACATGTTGATGCTCATCAGCGACTGCGCCCGTTCCACGGCCGCGGCCTGCGTGAAGTGCACGATGTAGACCGGTGACTGCCGGGTCTCCAGCAATTCGGTGAGCGTCTCGGTGATCGGGGTCAGCCGGTACTCGTAGCTGAGCGGCACCGGACGCGTCGCCGAACGGATCACGGAGGTGGGCCGGCCCGTGCGACGCGTCAGGTCCTCCTCGAACATCCGGACGTCGCCGAGGGTGGCCGACATCAGGACGAACTGCGCCTGCGGCAGTTCCAGGAGCGGGATCTGCCAGGCCCAGCCCCGGTCCGGCTCGGCGTAGAAGTGGAACTCGTCCATGACGACCTGGCCGATGTCCGCGTACTTCCCGTCACGCAGCGCGATGGAGGCCAGCACCTCGGCCGTGCAGCAGATCACCGGGGCGTCGGCGTTGACCGAGGCGTCGCCGGTGAGCATCCCGACGTTCTCCGTGCCGAACAGCTTGCACAGGTCGAAGAACTTCTCCGAGACCAGCGCCTTGATCGGAGCGGTGTAGAAGGTGACCTTGTCCTGGGCCAGTGCCGTGAAGTGCGCACCGGCGGCGACCAGGCTCTTTCCGGACCCGGTGGGGGTGGAAAGGATCACGTTGGCCCCGGAGACCACCTCGATCAGCGCCTCCTCCTGAGCGGGGTAGAGGGTGATCCCCTGCGTCTCGGTCCAGGCCGAGAAGGCCTCGAAGAGGGCGTCGGGGTCGTCGGTCGGGGGCAGCTGATCGATAAGGGTCACGCCCCCATCTTGCCTGCCTTCCGCCCGGATGAGGGAACCGGACGACCGTGCGAAGATCACGGACGATACGCTGCCCTCTCAACTCGACGGCACCGCAACGGCGGTGGCCGGAAACGCACACGGGGGGCGGCGGCGGCCGCACCCGGCACACCTACGGGGGCGGAAACAGCCATGATGGGACCGGCACACTCTCTGTCCGGGGCGGCGGCCTGGCTGGGGGTGGGCGCGGCGGCCGCCGCGGCGGACCACGCGATGCCCTGGCCCGTCCTGGTCGTCGGGGCGCTGATCAGCGCGGGGGCGGCCCTCGCTCCGGACCTCGACCACAAGTCCGCGACCATCTCACGCGCCTTCGGGCCGGTATCCCGGGGCCTGTGCGAGATCGTCGACAAGCTCTCCCACGCCGTCTACAAGGCCACCCGGATGCGGGGGGACTCGCGGCGCAACGGCGGCCACCGGACCCTGACGCACACCTGGCTCTGGGCGGTCCTGATCGGCGCGGGCGCCTCCGCTGCCGCGTACACCGGCGGGCGCTGGGCCGTCCTCGGGATCCTCTTCGTCCACCTGGTCCTCGCCGTCGAAGGGCTGCTCTGGCGGGCCGCCCGGATGTCCAGCGACGTCCTGGTGTGGCTCCTCGGGGCCACCAGCGCGTGGATCCTCGCCGGGGTCCTCGACAAGCCCGGCAACGGCTCGGACTGGCTCTTCGACGCCCCCGGGCAGGAGTACCTGTGGCTCGGTCTGCCGATCGTCCTGGGCGCCCTCGTCCACGACATCGGTGACGCGCTGACCGTCTCCGGCTGCCCGATCCTGTGGCCGATCCCCGTGGGCCGCAAGCGCTGGTACCCGCTCGGCCCGCCGAAGGCCATGCGTTTCACGGCCGGCAGCTGGGTGGAGATCAAGGTCCTCATGCCGGCGTTCATGGTGCTCGGGGGAGTGGGCGGCGCGGCCGCGATGGGGTACATCTGACGGGGCGGGGTGGGGTGAGTGAGTGCTCACCCCACCCCGCGTCGGGTGGGTGAGTACTCACTCATCCCGTCCGCGCTCCCCCTGCCAGGACCGCCACAGCGCCGCGTACGACCCGTCCGCCGCCACGAGCGCGTCATGGCTGCCGAGTTCGGTGATCCGGCCGTCCTCCATCACCGCGACCCGGTCCGCGTCGTGGGCCGTCTGGAGGCGGTGGGCCACGGCCACCACGGTGCGGCCCTCCAGGACGGCGGCCAGGGCCCGTTCGGTGCGCCGGGCGGTCGCCGGGTCGAGGAGGGCGGTGGCCTCGTCGAGGATCAGGGTGTGCGGATCGGCGAGGACCACACGGGCCAGGGCGAGCTGCTGGGCCGCGGCGCCGTCGGGGCGGTGGCCCCCGGGACCCAGATCCGTGTCCAGCCCGTTCGGCAGCTCGTCCACCCAGGAGGCGCCGACGGCCGCCAGAGCGGCGCGGAGTTCGACGTCGCCGGCCGACTCCGACGCGATCCGCAGATTGTCCCGGACCGTGCCGTGGAAGACGTGGTGCTCCTGGGTGACGAGGACGACGTGCCGCCCCAGCCGGTCCGGGCCCAGCCCCGAGACCGGGACGCCGCCCACCGTCACCGAGCCCGTGTGCGGCGCGTCGATGCCCGCGAGCAGCCGGCCGAGCGTCGTCTTCCCCGCTCCCGAGGGACCGACGATCACCAGCCGCTCGCCGGGGCGGACGGTCAGATCGACCCCGTGCAGGACGTCGTCCCCGCCGTCGTACGCGTACCGCACCCCCGTCACCTCGATCAGATCGCCGTCGGGCGCGGCCGTGTCCTCGCGCGGGGCCGGTGCGGTCTCCGCCAGGCCCTCGACCCGGGCGAAGGCCGCACCGCTGCTCTGCAGTTGCTCCATGCGCTGGAGGATCCTGTCCAACGGCTGGGACAGCTGCCGAAGGTACAGCGCGCAGGCGACGACGGCCCCCAGGCCGACCGCACCGCGCTCGTGCAGCGCACCGCCGATCAGCAGCACGGCCACCACCGGGACGGCATAGGAGACGTCGACCGCGGGGAAGAGCACGCTGCGCAGGAAGAGCGTCCGGTTCCGCGTGGCCCCGGCCCGACCGATCGCCCGCTCGCAGGCCGCGATCCGGCGCTCCTGGAGCCCCAGCGCCTCCACCGTGCGGGCCCCGACGGCGGTCGCCGCGAGCTGCTCCGCGAGCGCCGAGTTCGCCGCGCCCTCGTCGAGGTACGCCCCGAGGGCCCGGCGCAGGTACCAGCGCGCGGCGAACCGGATCCCGAGCAGCCCCAGCACCCCGCACACACCCAGCAGCGGATCGACGACGAACACCGCGCCCAGGATGAACAGCGCCTGGACGGCGGCGATGAGGAGGTCCGGCCCGGCGTCCCGCAGCGTGGTGCCGACCGACGCCACGTCGGCGGTGCCCCGGGCCATCAGATCCCCCGTCCCGGCCCGCTCGACGACCGAAGCGGGCAGCGCGAGGGCCCGTTCGGCGAACTCCTCCCGGATGCGCGCCAGGGTCCGTTCGCCGAAGCGGTGCCCGACGTATCCGGCGTACCGCGCCAGCAGCAGCTGCACGACGGCGAGGACCAGGATGAGGAGCGCGAGGCGGTCCACCGCGGCGACCGTGCCGCCGGACGCGACCTCGTCGACGATCCGGCCGAGCAGCCACGGGCCGACCAGACCGGCAGCGGCGGCGAGCGCGTTGAGGACGAGCATGCCGGTGAAGGCGCGCGCGTCCAGCCGGATCAGCCGCAGGGCGGCCCGGCGGATCCGCGCGGGGCCGGCGACCGGCAGCGCGTGAGCGTCGGACACACCGGGCTCCGCCGCCTTCCGGTACGCCGTCATCGCACGGTCTCCCTCGACGGCGGAACGGATTCGGGCCCGGAGCCGCCGGGTGTGTCGCCGGTGCCTCCCCGGGCCACCAGCGCGCGGTAGCCGGGCTCGGCGGCGAGGAGCTCGCGGTGGCTCCCGGTCGCCGCCACGACACCGTCGACCAGGTAGTGCACGGTGTCCGCCCGTTCCAGGAGCAGCGGCGACGTGCTGGTGACGAGCGTGGTGCGGCCCCTGCGCGCGGTCCGCAGCCGGTCGGCGACGGCCGCCTCCGTATGGGCGTCGAGCGCCGAGGTCGGTTCGACCGCCAGCAGTACCTCGGGGTCGGCCAGCAGGGCCCGGACCAGCCGGACGCGCTGGCGCTGACCGCCGGAGAGGTTGCGGCCCTCCGCCTCGATCCACGCGTCGAGCCCGCCGGGCGCCCCGCGCACGACGTCCTTGGCTGCGGCGGCCTCGACGGCCCGTCCCACGGCCTCCTCGTCCCGGTCCCGGGCCCCGCCGACCACCTCCCGCAACGGCCCGGCGAAGAGCGCGGCCTCGTTGTCCGCGACCAGGATCCGACGGCGGATCCCGGTCAGGTCGATGTCCTCCAGGCGTATCCCGCCCCAGGTGGCGGCCGATTCGGTGAAGCGGCCCAGCCGGTCCACCACCGCCGCGGACTGCGCGGGCCGGGCCCCGGCCAGGGCGGTCAGCCGTCCGGGCACCACCTCGACGCCGGACTCCGGATCGAGCAGCGCGGCCGGTGCCCCGGGTCCCCGCGCCACGGTCTCCCCGTACCGGCCCTCAGGCTCCAGGGACAGGAACCGGACGACCCGGCGCGAGGCGACCAGCCCCCGGCTGATCCCGTACCCGCCCTCGATGAAGAACTCCACCGGCACGACCAGCACGGCCGCGTAGCCGTACACCGCGACCAGCTCGCCGACGCTGATGTCCCCCTGGACCGCCATCCGGGCCGCCAGCCAGGTCACCACACCGAGGAACAGCGTCGGCAGGCCCACCCCGAGCGCCTGGATCCAGCTGGTCACCGTCCCGACGCGGTAGCCCTCGTCGCGCAGGGCACGCGAGGCGGTGCGGTAACGGTCCGCGTACACCTCCTTGCCGCCGATGCCGTTCAGGACGCGCAGACCGCCCGCCATGTCCTCGAACCGGGCGGCCAGGGCTCCCTGCCCGCTCCGGTAGACGGCCTCGGCCCCCTGGAGGCGCCACAGCAGCGGACCGACCAGTACGGCGAGGAGCGGCACTCCGAGCAGGACCACGGCCGCGAGCAGCGGCGAGACGGCCAGCAGCAGCACGGCCACCACCGCATAGGCGAGCACCGCGCCCACCCCGGGACCCGTGACGGTCAGCGTGCCCGCGATCACCCCGACGTCGCCGAATCCGATCGTGACGACCTCACCGGCGCTGACCCGCCGCGGCAGGGCCGCGCCGAGCCGGGTCGCCTGCCGCACCACGACCGCCACCGAACGGAACGCGGCGTCCATCCGCACCCGGGTCATCGTGCGGTGGCGCATGATCGCCAGCCAGGCGTTCAGCACCCCCACACCCAGCAGTGCCGCGGCCCAGCCGGTCAGCTCCGGCCACCGCCCCGGCCGCAGCCCGTCGTCGATCGCCCGCGAGAGCAGATAGGGCGGCAGCGTCAGACAGACCATCCACGCACTGCCGAGCAGGGCCCCCGCGGCCACCCTGCGGCGCTGGCTCGTGACCAGCCACCACAGGTACCGCAGGGGGCCGCGTGTGTCGGGGGTACCAGGTTCCGCGTACGCGTCCGTCATGGACAGGACCCTAACGAGCGTCCGGTCGGGGCGAGTACGCCGCCCCTGTCAGCCGTGCCAGGACCGCCACAGCGCCGCGTACGCGCCGTCCGCGGCCACCAGCTCGTCGTGGCTGCCCAGTTCGCTGATCCGGCCCTCCTCGACGACCGCGATGACATCCGCGTCGTGCGCGGTGTGCAGCCGGTGGGCGATCGCCACGACCGTACGGCCGTCCAGCACCCGGGCCAGTGAACGCTCCAGGTGCCGGGCGGCACGCGGATCGAGGAGCGAGGTCGCCTCGTCGAGCACCAGGGTGTGCGGATCGGCCAGCACCAGCCGGGCGAGGGCGACCTGTTGCGCCTGGGCGGGGGTGAGCGCCAGACCGCCGGAACCGACCTCGGTGGCGAGCCCGTCGTCGAGCGCCCGCGCCCAGCCGTCCGCGTCGACCGCGGCCAGCGAGGCCCACAGCTCCGCGTCCTGCGCGTCGGTGCGCGCCAGGAGCAGATTGTCCCGCAGCGAGCCGACGAACACGTGGTGCTCCTGGTTGACCAGCGCCACATGCGTCCGGACCCGCTCCGCCGGCATCCGCGACAGCCGCGCGCCGCCGAGCGTGACCTCGCCCGCGCGCGGGGCGTAGATCCCGGCCAGCAGCCGCCCCAGCGTCGACTTGCCCGCGCCCGACGGTCCGACCAGCGCCAGCCGCGTCCCGGGAGCGACGTCCAGCGACACGTCGTGCAGCACGTCCAGCCCGGCGCGGTACCCGAACCGGACCTCCTCGGCCCGCACCTCGCGGCCCTCCGGGTCCACCGAGGCGTCGCCCGCGTCCGGCTCGATGTCGCGGACGCCCACCAGCCGGGCCAGCGACACCTGCGCCACCTGCAACTCGTCGTACCAGCGCAGGATCAGGTTGATCGGGTCGACCATCATCTGCGCGAGCAGCGCACCCGTCGTCAACTGGCCCACGGTGAGCCAGCCCTCGATGACGAACCAGCCGCCGAGCATCAGGACCGAGCCGAGGATCGTCACGAACGTGGTGTTGATGACGGGGAACAGCACCGACCGCAGGAACAGGGTGTACCGCTCCCAGGCCGTCCACTCCTTGACCCGCCGGTCCGACAGGGCCACCCGGCGCGCGCCCAGACGGTGCGCCTCCACGGTCCGCCCGGCGTCGACCGTCTCCGCGAGCACGGCGGCCACGGCCGCGTAACCCGCCGCCTCCGAGCGGTACGCGGCCGGGGCCCGGCGGAAGTACCAGCGGCAGCCGGTCAGCATGAGCGGCAGCGCCACCAGCACCGACAGCGCCAGCGGGGGAGCGGTGACGGCGAGCGCTCCGAGCAGCAGGCCCGCCCACACCACACCGATCGCCAGCTGGGGCACGGCCTCCCGCATCGCGTTGGCGAGACGGTCGATGTCCGTGGTGATCCGGGAGAGCAGATCGCCCGTCCCGGCCCGCTCCAGCACCCCCGGGGGCAGCCGGACCGACCGTACGAGGAAGTCCTCGCGCAGATCGGCCAGCATCTCCTCGCCGAGCATCGCGCTGCGCAGCCGCATCATCCGGGTCACCACGGTCTGGACGACCAGGGCCACGGCGAACACCGCGGCGGTGCGCTCCAGATGGAGATCGGTGGCCCCGTCGGACAGTTTCTCGACCACGTCGCCCAGCAGGTACGGACCCACGATCGACGCGATCACCGCCACGCAGTTGAGCGCCGTGACCACGAGGAACGGCCCCCGGTGGCGGCGCATCAGCTCGCGGACGTAGGTGCGTACGGTGGTGGGGGTGCCGACCGGGAGGGTCGTCGCCGACTCGGGGGCGGCGGGGTCGTACGCCGGGGGTGCGACGCCGATCATGCCCGTTCCTCGATTTCCTCGATCGTGTCGATCGTGTCGATGTCGTTGTCCGGTTCCGGGGCGGCCGCCGCGATCTCGGCGTCGGTCTCCCGGGTGACGACCGCGCGGTAACGCGGTTCGTCCCGCAGCAGGTCGCGGTGGGTGCCGACGGCCACCACGGAACCGTCGTGGACCAGCGCCACCCGGTCCGCCAGGTCCAGCAGCAGCGGTGAGGAGGCGAACGCCACCGTCGTACGGTTCTCGCGCAGCGCCTTGATGCCCTCGGCGACGCGCGCCTCGGTGTGCGAGTCGACGGCCGACGTCGGCTCGTCCAGCACCAGGGCCTCCGGGTCCGTCACCAGCGAGCGGGCCAGCGCCAGCCGTTGGCGCTGACCGCCGGAGAGGGAGCGGCCGCGTTCGGTGATCCGGGTGTCCATGGGGTCCCCGTCGCCGTGCGCCGACGCCTGCGCGAGCGCGTCCAGGACGTCACCGCACCGCGCGGCGGCCAGCGCGTCCTCGGCGGCCACCCGGCCGGAGGCCGGTACGTCGAGCAGTTCGCGCAGCGTGCCGGACAGCAGCACCGGGTCCTTGTCCTGGACCAGCACCGCGGTCCGCGCCGCGTCCAGGTCCAGTTCGTCCAGGGCGACGCCGCCGAGCAGCACCGACGGCGGTGCGGGCGCCTCGGCCCCCGCCTCCTCGTCGGCCCGCTCCGCGGCCGGCGCGGCATGGCCGCCGAGCCGTTCCGCGAGCCGGCCGGCCTCGTCCGGGTCGCCGCACACCACCGCGGTGAACAGCCCCTCCGGGGCCAGCAGTCCGGTCACCGGATCGTACAGATCACCGGTCGGCACCGTGTCCGCCCCGGTCGGCCCGGTGGTCCGGCTCAGCGAGAGGACACGGACCGCGCGCGCGGCGGAGGGCCGGGAGAAGGAGTACGCCATGGCGATCTCCTCGAAGTGCCGCAGCGGCAGCAGCATCAGCGTCACCGCGCTGTAGACCGTCACCAGCTTGCCGACGCCGATCGTCCCGTCCTGCGCGAGCCGCGCCCCGTACACGACCAGCGAGATCAGCAGCAGCCCCGGCAGGAGCACCTGGACCGCCGAGATCAGCGACCACATGCGCGCGCTGTGCACGGCGGCCTTGCGGACCTCCTGGGAGGCCTCGCGGTAGCGGCCGAGGAACAGGTCCTCGCCGCCGATGCCGCGCAGCACGCGCAGCCCGGCGACGGTGTCCGAGGCCAGCTCGGTGGCCCGGCCCGCCTTCTCGCGCTGGACGTCGGCCCGGCGGGTGGCCCGGGGCAGGAGCGGCAGCACGGCCAGGGCCAGCACCGGAACGGCGAGCGCCACCAGCAGGCCCAGGGAAGGCAGATAGAGCACCAGCGCGACACAGATGATGACCAGCGTGGCGGCCGCCGCCGCGAAGCGCGACAGCGCCTCGACGAACCAGCCGATCTTCTCCACGTCGCCGGTGGAGACCGCGACGACCTCGCCCGCCGCGACCCGGCGGGTCAGCGCCGCGCCCAGCTTCGCCGTCTTGCGGGCCAGCAGCTGCTGCACCCGGGCGGCGGCGGTGATCCAGTTGGTGACGGCCGTGCGGTGCAGCATGGTGTCGCCCACCGCGATGAGGACGCCGAGGACCGCGAGCAGACCTCCGGCCAGCGCCAGCCGTCCGCCGGACCGGTCCACGACCGCCTGCACGGCGAAGCCGACGGCGAGCGGCAGCGAGGCGACCGAGCACTGCTGGAGCAGGCCCCACGCCAGGGACTTGAGCTGTCCGCGGATCTGGTTGCGGCCGAGCCAGAGCAGAAAACGGGGGCCCGACCGGACATCGGGATCGCCGGGATCCGAGAACGGAAGATCGCGAATGTGCATGACGTCCCAAGAGATCGGAAGAGGAGCGGACCGAAGGGCCCGCGGGCATACGGGAAGGCGCGTGGGGGGACCAAACCGTCCCAGCCTCGCGCCCCCGCACGCGGCGAGGCAAACCCTTTTACGCGCCGGTCCGTCCGGGGACCGTGCGCCCCCGACGAATGACGGACCCGTCCGCGGACGCGGACACGGAGTAAAGATTGGGCACGCATTCGCCCCGGTCACCGGCCGGTGACACCCTCCGCCCGCCGGGGGATGCGAGCATGGACGGATGCTTATACGACGGACGCGGGGAGCCGGTGCGGTACGAGTCGTGGTCGCGGCGGTCGCCTGCGGCGCCCTCCTCACCGCGCTGACGTCGTGCGGCGACGGGCACGACGGACGGAAGAGCGGTGCGCGCTCGTCCGGGTCCCCCAAGGACGGCGCGGACGCGGCACCGACCACCGGCCTGACGCGTATCCCGGACGTGGGCGACCGGTACCGGGCGCAGATCCCCGCGGAGTCCCGCCAGGTCGTCGCCGTCTACGGAGCCGGCCGGAACTCCCCGGACTCCACGGTCGTCCTCTACACCCGCACCGGCAGCACCTGGGACAAGGTCGCGTCCTGGAAGTCCCACAACGGCCGCAAGGGCTGGACCCCCGACCACCACGAGGACGACAAGCGCTCCCCGATCGGCGTCTTCACCCTCACCGACGCGGGCGGCGCGCTCCCCGACCCGGGCGCCCTCCTCCCGTACACCGAATCCGCCTCGATCCGGGCGCCCCGGTACTGGTCCAAGCCGTACTGGCACGACTTCGACTACGTCATCGCCATCGACTACAACCGCGTCAAGGGCACCGCCCCCAACGACCCGACGCGCCCCGAGGGCCAGTCCCAGGGCGGCAGCATCTGGCTCCACATGGACCACGGCAGCGGCACCTCGGCCTGTGTGAGTCTGCCGAAGCAGGGCATGGAGAAGCTGCTGCGCACCCTGGACCCGAAGCAGCACCCGGTCGTGGTGATGGGCGACCGCGCCGGCCTCAAGGCCTGACGGCCGCGGGGCGCGCCGCCCGCACGCCCGCTACTGACGCGCGGCCAGCCGCTCCATCAGCGCCGCGCTGCGCGCGAGCACGTCGCGTTCCTCACCGGTGAGTTCGGTCTCGATGACCTGCGCGAGCCAGCCCGCCCGGCGGCCGCGCTCGGCCTCCAGCGCCGCCCGTCCCTCGGGGGACAGTTCGACCAGGGTCTTGCGGCCGTCGGTGGGGTGGGCGCGGCGGATCACCAGGCCCTGGTCCATGAGCAGGCCGACGGCGCGGGCCATCGACTGGGGCCGTACGCGCTGGTCGGCGGCGAGGTCGCTGGTGGTCATGGCCCCGTCGCGGTCCAGGGTGCCGAGCACCGAGACCTGTCCGTGCGGGATCCGATCCTCGTGCTTCACGCGCCGCGTGAGCTTCCCCATCGCGGTGCGCAGTTCGGCGGCGACGGTGGCGGGTTCCGGGATGGGCATGCGCCACTTTAACCGCTGATCAGCGGCGCGACCGCACCCCGTCGTCGCCTCCTGGACGCTTCGCGTCCCGCACCGGACACCGCCGCGAAACTATGCAGCAGAACTGAACAGCTCAACTGAACAGCAGAACTGAACAGCATTGCTGTAGAGTTTCGGTTGTCGCGACACGCGCCAGCGCTGTCGCAGCCAGGTCGCGACATGTGCCCACGCGAAGGAACTCCCATGGTGTCCACAGCAGCCGAGCCCACCGTCATCCGTTCCGTCACCGCCCGCACCGTCCTCGACAGCCGGGGCAACCCCACCGTCGAGGCCGAGGTCCGTCTCACCGACGGCTCCCTGGGGCGCGCCGCCGTCCCCTCCGGCGCCTCGACCGGCGCCCGGGAGGCCGTGGAACTGCGCGACGGCGACGCCGGGCGCTGGCACGGCAAGGGCGTCGACGCCGCCGTCGCCCACGTCAGGGGCGAGATCGCGGCAGCCGTCATCGGGCACGACGCCGACGACCAGGCCGGCCTGGACGCCGCGCTCGTCGCGCTCGACGGAACGGCGGACAAGTCCCGCCTCGGCGCCAACGCCCTGCTCGGCGTCTCCCTCGCCGCCGCCAAGGCCGCCGCGGCCGCCCACGGTCTGCCGCTCTACCGCTACCTCGGCGGATCCGGCGCCCGGCTGCTCCCGCTGCCGATGATGAACATCGTCAACGGCGGCGCCCACGCCGACAATCCGCTCGACTTCCAGGAGTTCATGATCGCCCCGGTGGGCGCGGAGACCTTCGCGGAAGCCGTCCGCATGGGCTCCGAGATCTTCCACACCCTCCGCCGCGAGCTGCTGGCCGCCGGACACTCCACGGGCGTCGGCGACGAGGGCGGCTTCGCCCCCGCGCTGCGCACCGCCGAGGAGGCGCTCGACTTCGTGGTGGCCGCCGTGGAACGTGCCGGATACCGGCCCGGCACCGATATCGGCCTGGTGATGGACCCGGCCTCCTCGGAGTTCTTCCGGGACGGCGCGTACGTCTACCGGGGGGAGGGCGTGACCCGCACCCCCTCCGAGAACGCCGACTACCTGGCCCGCCTGGTCGACGCCTACCCGGTCGTCTCCATCGAGGACCCGATGGCCGAGGACGACCTGGACGGCTGGCGGGAGCTGACCGCCCGGATCGGCGACCGCTGCCAGCTCACCGGTGACGACGTCTTCTGCACCAACGAGGGCCTGCTGCGCGAGGGCATCCGCACGGGCGTCGGCAACTCCGTCCTCGTCAAGGTCAACCAGATCGGCACGCTCACCGAGGCGCTCGACACCGTCGACACCGCCCGGCGCGCGGGCTGGACCGCCGTCATGTCGCACCGCTCCGGCGAGACCGAGGACACCACCATCGCGGACCTGGCCGTCGCGACGGGCTGCGGCCAGATCAAGACCGGATCCCTCTCCCGCTCCGACCGCACCGCCAAGTACAACCAGCTCATCAGGATCGAGGAGGAGCTGGGCGCCTCGGCACGGTACGCGGGCGGTGCGGTGCTGCGCCGCGCCTGACCCCGCCGGCTACCGGGGGCGGGTCGCCCGTTCCAGCTCCATCAGAACGGAGTGGTACGAGCGGCCCGTCGCCCGGTCCATGCCGATCTCGCACATGCGGTTGGCCGACAGATACGCGTCGTACTCCCGGGTGGTGACCTCGGCGGCCTCCTTCTTCGTCGCCGACTCCGTCAGCTCCTTGTGCAGCATGCCCCGGTCGCCCGCGAACCCGCAGCAGGCCGCGTCGTCCGGCATCATCACCTCGTCGGCGCAGGCCTCCGCGACCGCCCGCAGCTGGGCGACATCGTCGAGGTGCTCCATCGAGCACGTCGGATGCAGTACCGCCGAACCGGTCCTGCGCACCACCGTCAGCTCCGGCAGCAGTTCCTCGGCCGCCCAGACCAGGGAGTCCATCACCGTCAGACCCCGGTGCAACTCCCGGTTCTCCTCGGTCAGATAGGGGACCACCTCGTCCGCGATCCCGAGCGTGCACGAGGAGGCGTCGACGACCAGCGGCAGCGTGCCGCCCGCGGTCCAGCCCCAGGCCGCCTCGACGATCCGGTTCGCCATCACGGCGTTGCCCGCGGCGTAGCCCTTGGAGTGCCAGATGGTCGCGCAGCAGGTGCCCGCGACATCGTCCGGGATCCAGACGGGCTTCCCCGCTCGCGCCGACACCAGGACCACGGCCTGTTGCAGGGACGGTCCGGAATATCCCTCGGGGCTGCCGAAGATACGGTTCACACAGGCCGGGTAGTACACCGCGCGGGCTCCGACCCGGGAGGTGCGCGGGAGCTTCCGGGCGGCCGCACCGGGGATCTCCGGCAGCCACTCCGGTACGAGATCGGGGCGCACGGCCCTGCGGGCCAGTCCGGTCACCCCTTCGAGCAGCCGGTCGTCGATCCGGGAGGCCGCGGCGACCGCCAGCCGGGCCGCCGCCTCGACCATGCGGAACCGCTTCGCGGTCAGCGCGGCGATCCGCTCCTCGCGCGGCGAGTGCCGCCGGTGCCGGAAGGCCTTCATCATGGCGCCCGTGTCGATGCCGACCGGGCAGGCGAGCTTGCACGTGGAGTCGCCCGCGCACGTGTCGACCGCGTCGTATCCGTAGGCCTCCAGGAGGTTCTCTTCGGCGGGGGAGCCGTCCGGCTGCCGCATCATCTCCCGGCGCAGCACGATCCGCTGACGCGGAGAGGTCGTCAGATCGTGGCTGGGGCACGTCGGTTCGCAGAAGCCGCACTCGATGCAGGGGTCGGCGACCGCCTCGACCCGGGGGATCGTCTTCAGGCCGCGCAGATGCGCGCGCGGATCGCGGTCCAGGACGATACGGGGCGCCAGCACCCCGTCCGGGTCGATGACCTGCTTGGTGCGCCACATCAGCTCGGTGGCCCGGGGGCCCCACTCCAGCTCCAGGAACGGCGCGATGTTGCGTCCGGTGGCGTGCTCCGCCTTGAGCGAGCCGTCGAAGCGCTCCACGGTGAGGCGGCAGAAGTCGGCCATGAACGCGGCGTACCGGTCGACGTCGGACTCCTTGGCGGCGTCGAAGGCCAGCAGGAAGTGGAGATTGCCGTGGGCCGCGTGGCCCGCCACCGCCGCGTCGAAGCCGTGCTCGGCCTGGAGCTCCAGCAGGGCCTCGCAGGCCTCGGCCAGCCGGGACGGCGGGACGGCGAAGTCCTCCGTGATGAGCGTCGTCCCGGACGGGCGGGACCCGCCGACCGCCGTGACGAAGGCCTTGCGGGCCTTCCAGTACCCCGCGATCGTGCCCGCGTCCCGGGTGAACTCATTGGTCACCGAGGCGACCGGCCGGACCAGCTCCAGCCCGCGCACGACCTCGGCGGCCGCCGCCTCGCAGGCCTCCCGGCCCGCCGCGTCCGGGGAGCGGAACTCCACCAGCAGGGCCGTCGTCTCCTTCGGCAGCTCCGCCCAGTCGGCCGGCACCCCCTTGACGCTCACCGAGGCGCGCAGGGTGTTGCCGTCCATCAGCTCCACGGCGATGGCGCCCGCCTCGTTGAACAGCGGGACCGCCGCGGCGGCCGCGGGCAGGCTCGGGAAGAACAGCAGCGCGGTCGAGACCTGGCGATCCAGCGGCAGCGTGTCGAAGACGACCTCGGAGATGAAGCCGAAGGTGCCCTCCGAGCCGACCATGAGCCCGCGCAGGATCTGCACCGGGGTCGCCCCGTCGAGGAAGGCGTCCAGCCGGTAGCCGTTGGTGTTCTTGATCTCGTACTTGGCGCGGATCCGGGCGGTCAGCCCGGCGTCGGCCTCGATCTCCGCCTTCAGGGCCAGCAGCTCCTCGCAGAGCCGGGGCTCGGCCGCCGCCAGGTCCGCGTCGGCCGTGGGGGAGGCGGTGTCCACCACCGTGCCGCCGGGCAGCACGAAGGTGAGCGAGGCGACCGTCCGGTACGAATTGCGCGTGGTGCCCGCCGTCATGCCGGAGGCGTTGTTCGCCACCACGCCGCCGATGGTGCACGCGATGGCGCTCGCCGGGTCGGGGCCCAGCAGCCGGCCGTGGCGGGCGAGGGTGGCGTTGGCCCGCATGACCGTCGTCCCCGGACGGATCCGGGCGCGGGCGCCGTCGTCCAGGACCTCGATGCCCGCCCAGTGGTGCCGGACGTCGACCAGGATGTCCTCGCCCTGGGACTGCCCGTTGAGGCTGGTGCCCGCCGCGCGGAAGACCACGTTGCGGCCCCGGTCGCGGGCGTACGCCATGATCGCGGAGACGTCCTCGACGGACTCGGGCACCAGGACGACCTGGGGCACGAACCGGTACGGCGAGGCGTCGGAGGCGTAGCGCACGAGGTCGGAGAGCTTCCACAGCACCTTGTCCGGACCCAGCAGCGCCATCAGGTCGCCGCGCAGCGGCTCCGGTGTGCCCACGGCCCGGTCGTCGGGCACCCGGTCGTGGGACGGGGCCCGTGCCGTGTCCGGGCGCAGGGCTTCGGGCTTCGGCTCCAGCAGCGGCATGTCCAGATCCCCTCGGCGGCTCGGCGCGGCGCGGTGCCGCGCGCCCGGTCAGCAGCGACGCTCCGGCATCCCGTTCACCAGAGCGGTCAGCAGACCGCCGAGCACCTCGCGCTGATCGGCGGTCAATGGAGCCAGGATCTCCTCTGCGGCGGCCCGGCGCGCGTTGCGCAGCGAGCGGAGGGTGGCGACGCCCTCGTCGGTGAGCTGGATCCGGACGGCCCGGCGGCTGTCCGGATCGGGGGTGCGGCGCACCCGGCCGCTCGCCTCCAGCCCGTCGACCAGGGTGGTCACGGCGCGCGGGACGACATCGAGGCGCTGGGCGAGATCCGCCATCCGGGGGGTGCCGTCGTAGTGCGCGAGGGTCCGCAGCAGGCGGGCCTGCGCGGGGGTGATGCCGATCGGCTCCAGCTGGCGGCCCTGGATGCGCTGGAGCCTGCGGGTCAGCCGCAGCAGCTGTTCGGCGAGCACGCCGTCGGGGTCGGGGGAGTCCATGCCGGGAACAATATCAGGACTTTGTTCATTGTGAGTATAGGTAACAATGAGCTATGCTCCTATTCGCCCGGCCGTCGGCGTCCGCGCCCCGGCCGCACCCACCGTCCTCGCACCCACTGTTGTCGCACGCCCCGTGAAGGAGCCCATGAAGCCCGACGAACCCACGTGGACACCCCCGCCCAAGGACAGCGACCAGCCGCCCGCCGAGCTGCGCCGCATCCTCCGCCTCTTCCGTCCCTACCGCGCCCGGCTCGCGCTGGTCGGCCTCCTGGTCGGCGCCTCCTCGCTGGTCTCGGTCGCCTCGCCGTTCCTGCTGCGCGAGATCCTCGACACCGCCATCCCGCAGGGACGCACCGGGCTGCTCACGCTGCTCGCCCTCGGCATGATCCTCACGGCGGTGATGAACAGCGTCTTCGGCGTGCTCCAGACGCTGATCTCGACCACCGTCGGCCAACGGGTCATGCACGATCTGCGCACCGCCGTCTACACCCGGCTCCAGCAGATGCCGCTCGCCTTCTTCACGAAGACCCGCACGGGCGAGGTCCAGTCCCGCATAGCCAACGACATCGGCGGCATGCAGGCCACCGTCACCTCCACGGCGACGTCGCTGGTCTCCAACCTCACCGCCGTCGTCGCCACGGTCGTCGCCATGCTGGCGCTCGACTGGCGTCTGACGATCGTCTCCCTGCTCCTGCTGCCGGTCTTCGTCTGGATCAGCCGCCGAGTGGGCCGGGAGCGCAAGAAGATCACCACCCAGCGCCAGAAGCAGATGGCCGCGATGGCCGCCACCGTCACCGAGTCGCTCTCCGTCAGCGGCATCCTGCTGGGCCGCACCATGGGCCGGACGGACTCGCTGGCCCGGGGCTTCGCCGAGGAGTCCGAGCGACTGGTCGACCTCGAAGTGCGCTCCAGCATGGCCGGACGCTGGCGGATGTCGACGATCGGCATCGTGATGGCCGCCATGCCGGCCGTCATCTACTGGGCGGCGGGCATCGCCCTGCAGTCCGGCGGCCCGGACGTCTCCATCGGCACCCTCGTCGCCTTCGTCTCCCTCCAGCAGGGCCTGTTCCGTCCCGCCGTGAGCCTGCTGTCCACCGGCGTGCAGATGCAGACCTCCCTCGCCCTGTTCCAGCGGATCTTCGAATACCTCGACCTGAAGCCCGACATCACCGAGGCCGACGCGCCGGTCCATCTGGACACGGTCCGCGGCGAGATCCGCTTCGAGAACGTCGACTTCGCCTACGACGGGACCGGCGCGCAGACCCTCAGCTCCATCGACCTGACCGTGCCCGCCGGGGGAAGCCTCGCCGTCGTCGGCCCCACCGGCTCCGGCAAGTCCACCCTCAGCTATCTCGTGCCACGTCTCTACGACGTCACCGGCGGCCGCGTCACACTCGACGGCGTCGACGTCCGCGATCTGGACTTCGACACGCTCTCCCGCGCCGTCGGAGTGGTCTCCCAGGAGACCTACCTCTTCCACGCCTCCGTCGCCGAGAACCTGCGCTTCGCCAAGCCCGGGGCCATCGACGCCGAGATCGAGGCGGCCGCCCGCGCCGCCCAGATCCACGACCACATCGCCTCCCTGCCCGACGGCTACGACACCCTCGTCGGCGAACGCGGCTACCGCTTCTCCGGCGGCGAGAAGCAACGCCTTGCCATCGCCCGCACGATCCTGCGTGATCCGCCGGTGCTGATCCTCGACGAGGCCACCAGCGCCCTGGACACCCGTACCGAGGGCGCGGTGCAGGAGGCGATCGACGCGCTCTCCGCCGGCCGCACCACCCTCACCATCGCCCACCGGCTCTCCACCGTGCGCGACGCCGACGAGATCGTCGTACTGGACGGCGGACGCACCGCCGAGCGCGGCACCCACGAGGAACTGCTCCGGTTGGACGGGCGGTACGCGGCCCTGGTCCGCAGGGACACCCGTCTGACGCCCGTGGCGGGCTGAGACCCCCGCGGCGTGGCCGACCCGGGAGCCCCGGCGCACCGCACCGGCCCGCGATACGGCATGATCCCCGCGCATGAGAGCTCTCCTCGGGGTCGAACTCCCCGGATACCGGCCCGTCGCCGACGACGCCTGGGCGAACGAGTACAACGACGTGCTGTCCCTGCACTTCTTCGGCCTGCCGCCCGATCTGCCGGCCGCGCTCGACGACGGCCCCGCCCTGCGCGGCGCGCTCACCCACCACATCGCGCGGGCGGGCGGCGGCCTCATCGAGGCGTCCGTGAAGACGCTCGGGGGTCTCCCCGCGCTGCGCCAGATACTCAAACTCCCGCTCCCGGACCGGCCGAGCGGCCAGGCCTTCATCGGCAGCTTCACCGTCCCGCGCGCCGGGTGCAGCACGGTGGTGAAGATCCAGACGAGGGAAGAGGGCATGACGGGCATGCGCGAGGCGGTGGTGATGGCCCGGATCGGGCACCAGGACTACTTCCGGCCCCATCCCTACGCCCCGGACGCCCAGGGCGGTCTGCCGTTCCACGAGGCCGACCACGCGCGGTGGGACGCGGAGTTCCCCGACCATCCGCTGAGCCGGGTCCGGCGCACTCTCGACACCATGGCCCAGGCCGTCACGGTGGCACCGGAGTTCGCGGCGCAGCCCCCGTTCACGGGCCCTGAGACGCGCGGCTGAGCACCCGCGCACGGCCCACGCGACGGCGCCGCCGCTCCCGTGGGACGGGGAGCGACGGCGCCGGGGTGGGGCAAGGGTCAGATGAGCCAACCCACGAAGTGGACGACACCGGCCAGCAGGTTGGTGATCAGGTTCATCGGGTGCTTCTCCTTGTGCATGGTCTATCTCTGGGACAGCGCGATCGCGGTCTGCAGCCCGTCGCTTGCGCTCTGTAATCATCAACCGGCGCACGGCGGTTGAACAACGAATGGCGATACGATCACGCGTTCCAGCGAACATCCGATCCCCTGTTCGTGTGTTCACATGGTGCGCCGCCGACGGGTGACGCGACGGCGGCCTCCCCGCCGCGCGGACCGGCGCCGGATAGCGTGCCCGCATGGTGAACGAGTCCCCGGACGGCCGCCCCTCCCGACGCAGGATCCGCCCGACCAGACGGGGCCGCCTGGTGCTGTTCCTCGGCGCCGTCCTGGTCCTGGCCGTGGGCGCCGCCGTTCTCGTCCCCCTGCTGACCCGGGAGGAACCGACGCCCGAACAGGCCCGCACGCTGGTGATCCCCGAGGGCCGACGGGCCTCCCAGGTGTACGTTGCCGTCGACGAGGCCCTGCGCGAACCCGCCGGCACCACGGAGAAGGCCGTGCCGGCGGCGGGCCTCCCCCTGCCGGCCGAGGCCAAGGGCAACCCCGAGGGGTACCTCTTCCCGGCGACGTATCCGGTCACCTCCGACACGACCCCCGAGAGCCTGCTGCGCTACATGGCCGACACCGCGCTGAAGCGCTTCGGCGCGGACCACATCACCGCCGGCGCGCAGCGCAACGACGTCTCCGTCTACCAGACGGTGACCATCGCCTCGCTCGTCCAGGCCGAGGCCGACACCGTCTCCGACATGGGCAAGGTCTCCCGTGTGGTCCACAACCGGCTCGACCGGGGCATGCCGCTCCAGATGGACTCCACGCTCAACTACGCCCTGAACCGCAGCACCCTGGACACCACCACCGGGGACACGCGGATCGACAGCCCGTACAACAGCTATACGCGCAAGGGCCTCCCGCCCACACCCATCGGCAACCCGGGAGAACAGGCGATGGTGGCGGCGATCGATCCGACCCCCGGCCCCTGGCTGTACTTCGTGACGGTCGCCCCCGGCGACACCCGGTTCACCGCGGACTACGCCGAACACCAGCGCAATGTGGCGGAGTTCAACCGCAACCGGCGGCAGTCGGGCGGGGGCTGACCCCGGCCGCTCCCACCCCGGCGCGTCAGGCGGCCGGCACCGCGGTCCTCGCCTCCCGCGCCGCCGGGCCGACGGGGGCTCCGGTCCGCCCGAGCAGCCGGCCGATGTCGCGCACGGCCGCCCGCCCGGCGCGGTTGGCGCCGATGGTGCTGGCGGAGGGCCCGTACCCGACGAGGTGCACCCGTTCGTCGCGCACGGCCCGCGTGCCCTCGACGCGGATGCCGCCGCCCGGCTCGCGCAGCCGCAGCGGCGCGAGATGGTCGACGGCCGGCCGGAATCCGGTCGCCCAGAGGATGACGTCGGCCTCGATGCTCCGGCCGTCGTCCCAGGCCACGCCCGTCGGAGTGATGCGGTCGAACATCGGGAGCCGGTCCAGGACGCCGGACGCGCGGGCGCTCCGGACGGCGTCGTTCAGCGGCAGCCCGGTGACGCTCACGACACTCTGCGGGGGCAGCCCGCGCCGTACGCGTTCCTCGACCATGGCCACCGCGGCCCGCCCCTCCTCGGCCCCGAACGGCCCCTCCCGGAAGACCGGCGGCCGGCGCGTCACCCAGAAGGTGTCCGCCGCCACCTCGGCGATCTCCATCAGATGCTGCGTTCCCGAGGCCCCGCCGCCCACGACCACCACCCGCTGCCCGGCGAACGCCTCGGGACCCGGGTACCGGGCCGTGTGCAACTGCCGGCCGCGGAAGGTCTCCTGCCCCGGATAGCGGGGCCAGAACGGCCGGTCCCAGGTCCCGGTAGCGTTGATCAGCGCCCGCGTGGCGTACGGCCCCTCGGACGTCTCGACGAGCAGCCGCCCGTCCGCCCCCTCGCGCACGGCGGCCACCTCGACGGGCCGGTGCACGCGGAGCCCGAACGTACGCTCGTAACGGTCGAAGTACTCCCCGATCACCTCGGACGACGGCCTGGCCCCGTCGGCCCCCGTCAGTTCCATCCCGGGGAGCGCGTGCATGCCGTGCACCTTGCCGTACGTCAGCGACGGCCACCGGAACTGCCAGGCGCCGCCGGGGCGCGGCGCATGGTCCAGCACCACGAAGTCGCGGTCCGGCTCCAGGCCGACGCGCCGCAGGTGGTAGGCGCCCGACAGCCCCGCCTGGCCGGCACCGATCACCACGACATCCACCGCGCGCACACCCGTATCGTTCACGTTTCTACCAACCGTGCGGGAGGCCCGGATCTTCCCGCGGCAGCACAATGGCCCCATGGCTTCCGCGTTCAGCACCAGCGTCCTGCACCTGACCACCGGCACGACGGAGACGGTCACCGACCTGACGGCCGACTGCGAACAGTTCCTGGCCCGCACGGCGGCCGGCCGCGACGGCCTCCTCAACGTCTTCGTACCGCACGCCACCGCGGGCATCGCCGTCCTGGAGACCGGCGCGGGCAGCGACGCCGACCTGCTCTCCGCCCTGCACACCCTCCTCCCGGCCGACAACCGCTGGCAGCACCGCCACGGCGCCCCCGGCCACGGCCGCGACCACGTCGTCCCGGCCCTCGTCCCGCCGCACGCCACGCTTCCGGTGATCGGGGGGCGGCTGGAGCTGGGGACGTGGCAGTCGGTGTGCCTGGTCGACACGAACAGGAGCAACACCAACCGTCAGGTCAGGTTGTCGTTCCTGGGTGGCGTTGACGAGGCCTGACTGTACGGGTCATGTCCGGCCGCCCCCCCCCGGGCCGTGGTGAGGGGCCGCACCGCCGTGGACCTCAGTCTCGCGGGGGACCAGGTCTCCCCGTGAACAGTGCCTTGTCCACCCTTGCGAGGGGACGGAGTGATCCTCGGCCGCGACTGCCATGAGAATGGCGACAGCGACCCGAGAACGTGATGTCGGACCGCCCCTCAACGTGGGTGCCGACGTACCGCAGGGGTGGCGGAGGAGGGGATGCACCAGCATGCGCAGGGTTCCGCCGGAGATGTTCCGGTTCACCACGGGGGAGACGGCCGACTTGAACGGGGCCGTGCTCGAGGCCGAGGCTTTCGGGGCGGCCGACGAGCGCCTGAAGACCGGGCTCGGGCGCGACACGCCCTGGAAGTGCCGGCCGCCACAGGGGCGCTGCAGACCGCGGTGCCGGAGGCGATGGCCGACCGGCTGGAGAGCCGGCGGGCGCGCCGGGCGGGGCTGAGGGCCTGGTTCCTGCGGGACGGACTCGCCGCGCGCAAGCTCCCCTCCTGACCGTCCGGGGCGCGCTCGCCTCCGCCCACGAGTGCGCCGACGATGCCGAGGCTCTGCTCGGGCAGGCACGTCGGATCCTCATGGACGCGGGTCTGCGCTACGACGAGGCCCCGGCCGCCGCACGGCTCGGCCGGGTTCGCTGCGAGCGCGATCCGGCGCGGGACGGTCCGGAACTGGAGGCTGCCCTCCGTCTGTACGGTGAGATGTCCGCCTCGCGTGACAACGCGCGCGTCAGCCGCAGCATGCGGCAGTTCGGCGTACCGATCCCTTGTCCCTGGCGGGGCGGACGGCGCTCCGGTCAGAGGCTGTCGCCGAAGGAGTACCGGGTGGCCGCTCCGGCAGCCTCGGCGAGACCAACCAGGTGATCGCCAACGAGCTGTTCCTGTTTCGCCGCACGGTCGAGAGCCACATCTCCCGCACTCTGCGCAAGCTCGGCTGCGGGTCGCGCAAGGAACCGGCACCCGTGCTTCTCGACATCGACGCATGACGCCGACCAGCTCCCGCCGGCCCGGCAGGAGGACCGGCTCCGCCCTTGAGCCGGGCAGAACCCAGGTCCTGTGGAGCCGCGGACGCGTCCGTGGGTGACAGGACCTGCACGGTGCATGAAGGCACATCACCGCCGGTCGACACGTGTGACCAGATGCCGCCGACTGGCAGTCGGCGGCCCGAATGAACGGAGCTGACATGGAACTCGACGTCCTCGGACTCGGCGAGGAGACGCAACGCGTCTACACCACGCTGATCGGCCTGCCCCACAGCACTGCCTCCGAGGTGGCGAGCGCCTGCAGGACGAGTGCGAGCCAGGCCGGGCGCCGGCTTTCCATTCTGGTGAAGACCGGCCTCGCGACCAGATCGGCGAGCCGGCCTCCACGCTTCACCGCGGCCGCCCCTGACGTCGCGGTCACCGAACTGATCAAGGAACGCGAGCAGCAGCTCGGTGCGGCCCGCGCGCTGGTTCACCAACTGGCCGACAGACACCGCGAAGCTCTGCGGATCGCCGACCCGGACATCGCGGTGGAACTGCTCCGCGGTCGTGACGACATCAGCGCGGCCATCCGCCGGCTCACCGACGGCGCCCTCCATCAGGTCCGCACCTTCGACCGGCCGCCCTACGTCGACCGCCCCGGTAGCAACCTGGACGACCAACACCGCAGACAGAGCTCGGGCGTCACACACCGTGTGGTCTACGACCGGGCTGCGGTCGCATGGCCGGACCGCCTCCGGGACGACATCCTGCCGAGCATACGCTTCGGCGAACAGGCACGCGTTCGCGCGCAGTTGCCGATCAAACTCGTGATAGCCGACGACACACAGGCGGTCAATCCCTTCAGTCTCGCCCCGGGTGGACACCTCACCGCGTACATCATCCGCCGCTCACCGATGCTGACCGCGCTGGAAGCACTCTTCGAAGCGGAGTGGGACGGTGCGTCCCCCATTCAGGACCCCGCATCGCCGACCGCATCACGCGGCACGCCCGGCCACCCCGACCACGTCTCCCTCGTGAGGCTGCTCGCCGCGGGTTGCTCGGATGCGGCGATCGCCCGTACTCAGGGCTGGAGCCATCGCACCACCCAACGCCGCATCCACCACCTGATGACCGAACTCGGCGCCACTACCCGATTCCAGGCCGCGGCCCAGGCCGCCCGACGAGGCTGGCTGAACGAACCTTCGGCATCCACTGAGCCCGGGGCCGTGGGCGAGGGAGCGTGACGAGCCGCATGTCGAGCACCGCATCCGCCACAGGCCGGCCGGCCGACTGTCGTCACACCGGCGCCTCCGGCGGCGTTCGAGCGCAGTCTGGCGGATCTGTGCCAAGTGGCATGTAGTCGCCACCCATCTGACCTGCCGAAGACATGGTGACGGCACTTAGTTTCATCTCTCAGCGGATGTGCACCGTCCGCTGTCGACCTTGAATCAGCGCAGGTCGGCCCCAGCTCAGCAGCGGGGGTTCGAACGATGCGCACTTCCAAGCGCGCGGCGAACCTCCCCCGCCGGCGACACGGGCTTCCCGTCGAAGTGAAGCCCGTGCCCCGTCCCCGTGAAACAGCACGGGCCGGTCCCGCGGAGACCGGCCCGTGCGCCGCTCGACATCGGCCGACAGCCGAACGAAAGGTCCCCCAGATTGAACTCCACCAGTAACAGGGCCGCATCCACACAGGGTTCGCACCGTTCCCGGCGACGCCGGATCTCGACCGTGGTGGTCACGGCCGCAGCACTCACCCTGTCCGCCCTGCCCGCCTCGGCCGGCGCCGCCTCCCCCTCCGACGCATCCGGGAGCACTCGCACGGTACGAGCGCTCCCACAGGTCGAGGCCCCGGCAAGACCAGGTGCCGCCACCGTGCAGTTGTCGCCCGGGCAGCGCCGGAAGCTGCTCGACCAGGCGGCCAACACGGCTCCGGACACCGCCCGTTTGCTGGGGCTGGGCCCGCAGGAGAAGCTGATCCCCAAGGACGTCATCAAAGACGCCGACGGAACCGTCCACACCCGCTACGACCGGACCTACGCCGGACTGCCAGTGCTCGGCGGAGACCTGGTGGACCATCAGCACGAGGGGTCCCACACCGTCACCTACGCCTCCAAGGCGAAACTGACCCTGCCGACGGCCAAGGCCAAGGTGTCGGCCGGCACCGCGAAGAAGTCTGCCCTGAGCAAGGCCGCGGCCAAGGGCACCCGCGAGGGGGCGGCACGCACCGCCCCCCAGCAGGTCGTCTGGATGATGAACGACAAGCCCCGGCTGGCCTGGGAGACGGTCGTCACGGGCCTCCAGCAGGACGGGTCCCCCAGCGAACGCCATGTCGTGACCGACGCCGCGAGCGGCGCCACCCTGGAGAACTCCGAACACGTGGAGTCCGCCGAGGGCAACAGCCTCTACAGCGGGCAGGTCACGATCGGTTCCACCCGCCAGGACGACGGTACGTACGCCCTGATCGACCCCGCGCACGGCAACCACCGGACGCTCGACTCGCGCGACAACGCCAACGGGGTCCTGTTCACCAACAGCGACGACGTGTGGGGCGACGGAACGGCGACGAACCCCGGAACCGCGGCGGTGGACGCGGCCTACGGCGCGCAGACCACGTGGGACTTCTACCATGACAATTTCGGCCGCAACGGCATAGCCGACGACGGCCGCGGCAGTTCCTCCCGGGTCCACTACGAATCCGTGCGAGGGGTTCCCCTCGCCAACGCCAACTGGCAGGACGGCTGCTTCTGCATGAGCTACGGCGACGGCGCGGACGGACAGCACCCAGTGACGTCCCTCGACATCGCCGCGCACGAGATGACGCACGGAGTCACCTCCGCCACGGCGGGGTTGGGCAACAACGGTGAGTCGCCGGGCCTCAACGAGGCGATCAGCGACATGATGGCCGCCGCTGTCGAGTTCTACGCCGACAACCCCGACGACGTACCCGACTACACGATGGCCGAGTCGGACGACCTGCACGGCGACGGCAAGCCCATCCGCTACATGGACCGTCCCTCCAAGGCCGGCATCAGTTCCGTCGGCTACGCACCCCTGGACTACTGGACGCCGCAGGCGAAGGGGCAGGAGCCGCACATGGTGGCCGGGGTGGGCGACCACTTCTTCTACCTGCTCGCCGAGGGCAGCGGACGTAAGACCATCAGCGGCGTGGACTACGACAGCCCCACGTACGACGGGCTCCCGGTGGCGGGCATCGGGCTGACCGACGCCGCGGCCGTGGTGTACCGCGCGCTCACTGTCTACATGACCAGCACCACCGACTACGCCGGCGCCCGGACCGCGACGCTCCAGGCCGCCGCCGACCTCTACGGCGGAAGGAGCCGGGCCTACGAGTCCGTTGCCAACTCCTGGGCGGCCGTCAACGTCGGGGTCCGCTACGTCAACCACATCGCTGCGGAACCGCTGCCGACCGAGCCGGTGGCGGTCGGCCAGCCGGTCAGCCGTCAGATCACCGCATTCAGCAGCCGTCCCGGCCCGCTGACCTACTCCGCCAAGTCGCTGCCTCGGGGCCTGTCGATCAACCACACCACCGGTCTGATCACCGGCACGCCCGGCAGGGCCGGTGACTACCACTCGGTCGTCGTCATCAGGGACGCGGCCAGGGACATCCGGACGTTCTCGTTCACCTGGACAGTTCTTGAATCCGGCGGACACTTCTTCGTCAACCCGACCACGTATGTGATCCGCAAGTGGGGCGTTGTCGAGTCCCCGCTGGTTGTCCGGGGAAGGCCGGGCAAGGCACCGAGTGACCTCGAAGTCACGGTCGATCTCGACCACGAGTTCAGCAACGCGATGGTGATCGACCTGATAGCCCCCGATGGAACCGTCATCCACGTCAAGCCCTGGGGGCCCTGGGTACTCACGTCCGAGCTGCACGAGACGTACACGGTCGACGCCTCAGCGGTCACCGCGATCGGCATCTGGAAGCTGCGCGTCACCGACGGCACTCCGGGCATATTCGACCTGGACCCAGGTCATCTCCAGCGCTGGAGCCTGACCTTCTGAGGCTTTGGCCCCACGGTCGTGACCGGCGTCCGGCCTGGTGGAGAGTGTAACGGCCACCCTTGGTGACCGGGGGGTCGCCGAGTTTGCGGCGCAGGCGGCTGATGGTCACCGTGACGGTGTTGGTGAACGGGTCGGCGTTTTCGTCCCAGACCTGTTCGAGGAGGTTCTCGGCACTGAGAAAGGCGGGGCTCGCGTTGAGGAGGGCCTCGAGTACCGCGAACTCCTTGACGGAGAGGTCGAGTGGGTGGCCGTCGCGGGTGGCGGTCCGGCGCATCGGGTCGAGTTCGATGCCTGCCGTGCTCAGGGTGCGGGACCGGGCGGCGGGACGGCGGCGGGCCAGGGCGCGGATGCGCAGGACGAGTTCGGGAAAGTGGAAGGGCTTGGCGAGGTAGTCGTCGGCGCCCAGGGTCAGGCCGCTGACGCGGTCACCGGGTGAGCCGGCGGCGGTCAGCATCAGCACCATGACTCGGCTGTTCCGCTCGGTGATCATGTGGCAGAGGGTGTCGCCGTGGATGCCCGGCAGGTCGCGGTCGAGGACGACGACGTGGTACGCGTTGGCGTCCAGCTTGACCGCGGCGTCGAGCCCGTCGTGGGCCACGTCCACGGCCATGCCCTGGTCGCGCAGCCCCTCGGCGATGACTTCGGCGAGGGGGCGGGCGTCCTCGACCACCAGGACTCTCAACACCTCACCCCTGTCTCGGTGCCGTGGGCTTCCGTCGTCGTCCTGCCGTCCGTGCGGGGGAGGGTGACGGTGACGCGCAGGCCGCCGTCGGGGCGGGCGCGCAGGTCCGGGGTGCCGTGGTGGGCCCGGGTGATGGCCGCGACGATGGAGAGGCCGAGGCCACTGCCCCGGCCGGTGCCGGTCCGGTCGGCGCCGAGACGGCGGAAGGGCTGCGCGAGGTCCGCCACACGCCGCTGGTCGAGGAGCGGCGCCGAGAAGGGCGTGCGCCAGTCGCCGACGCCGTGGACCGTTCCGTCCGGTTCGGCGACGGCCATGCCGAAGCGGCCGGGGTCGGCGTCGGCGAGCAGCGGGATGGAGCCGGCCGGGCGGCCCCGTTCGGCGAGGGCGGCCGTCTCCTTCGCGATGCGGTCCAGTACGGCGCCGAAGCGTCCGTTTCCGACCGCGGTCACGGTGTCCGGCCGAACGGGACAGGGGGTTTCGGGCCTCCGGCTGATCGTCATGTGCTCATGCTCGCCACCGAGGGCCCTCGGAGGCAGCGGGGGATTCCCTCGTTCCGGCCTTCGTGGCTAGGATCGCGCGCTTCCCCCGGCGAAACGGTCGTACCGCTGGAGTAACGGTGCGAGGGGGCCTGTCGGATCAGCCCGCGGGGCTCACGGTGCGCGCGAGCTGGACGCGTGAGTGCACGCCGAGTTTCCGGTAGACGCGCGTGAGGGTGGCTTCGACCGTCTTGACGCTGACGGTGAGGGCCGCGGCGATGTCGCGGTTGCTCGCGCCGGTGGCAGCGAGCTGGGCGCAGCGCTGTTCGGCCTGGGTCAGGCCGGGGCGGTCGCTGGTGTGCGGAGTGGTGTGCTCCAGGCGGTTGAGGCTGTCCGCGGCGGCCTGGGCCCAGGGATGTGCCGCGTGGGCGGTGAAGAGGGCGGCGGCGCTCTGTGCGGCCGCGCGGGCGTTGGCGCGCCGGCGTCCGCGTCGTTCGGTGTGGCTGAGCGCCAGCAGGGTGCGGCCGCGTTCGATCGGGAGGTGGCTCAGAAGGCCGGCTGCGTCCGTGAGTCTGCGGGCGGCCATGTCGTAGTGGCCGTGCGCGGCGTCCAGGAGGGCCTGGGCGCGATCGAGGGACGGGAGGACGGAGTGTCTGCCGAGGTCGGTCGCGCTCCGGCGTGTGGCGCTCAGCAGCTCGTGAGCCTGTTCGAGGTGCCCCAGGGTGATGAGGGCCTCGGCCATGTCGGCGTGCCAGCGCAGGACGGAGGGGTCGTGGACCTGCTGGAGCGCCTCCAGATCACGTACCTCCTCCAGTGCCTCCAGGGCTTGCTTCGCACGGCCCGTGACCAGGAGGAGATGGCCGAGGGCGAAGGTGTTGCGGGAGAGGAACACCCGGTTGTCCTCCTGCCGGGACGCCTCGACACCGCGCCGGGCGAGGGCAAGGGCGGGATCGGTCCGTGAGGCGGTGCCCTCGACGAGGGCGGAGGTGTAACAGGCGGGCCCGGAGGGCAGGCCGGAACTGTCGGTCAGCGCCTGGGCGCGGGCGGCGTAGTCGAGGGCCTGGGCGCAGCGTCCGGCCCGGATCTCCACCTCGGCGAGACTGCGCAGGACGTCCACGGTCCCTTCGGCGTCCCCGGCCCGCTGGGCCTGGAAGAGCAGGGGCAGCAGGAGCGTCCGCGCGTCGGACAGCCGGTCGTCGAAGAGGGCGTGACGGGCGGCGAGGTGTTCGGGGGTGGCATTGACGGCGACGTGCGCGGTGCGGTGCGTGCGCAGGGCGCGGTCGAGTACGGAATCGGCTCCGGGCGTGCCGAGAATGCGCTGGACGCGGGCCTGCATGGTCAGGGCGAGGGCGGTGGTGGTGGTGTCGCCGGCGGCTCCGGCGAGAGCGGCGGCCTGGGCGGCCAGAGCGGCAGCCTGTTCGGGAGTGCCCTCGTTGAGGTTGGCGCGGACGGCCTGGCGGAGCAGGATCTGGGCGATCAGCTCCGGTTGTCCGGCGGCCTCGTGGACCGCCCCGGCGAACAGTTCGTCCGCGCCGTTGAGGCGCTGTCCGCTGGCGTCGAGCACGGCCAGCAGGGCCTGGACACGTGGGGCGGGCCGGTCCTCGTGCTCCAGAAGGAGACGGGTCGCGGCCCGGCTGCGGGTGAGGTCGCCGAAGTGCGCGGCGTCCCGGATGGCGGTCAGGGCTCGCTCGGTGACCAGGCCGGTGTCCTCACGCGGGGTGAGGTCGGCGGCCAGCAGGGCGAGTTCCGCGGCGAGCGCATGTTCTCCGCGCAGCCTCGCGCGGCCGGCGGCGCGGGCGGTGTGCCGGGCCGTACGGGAGTCGACGGTGCCCGCGGCCGCCCGTGCGGTGTGCAGGTCACGGCGGAGCGGTTCATCGCAGGCTTCGGCCAGGCGCGTGTGCAGGAGACGGCGGGCAGCGGCCGGCAACCGGGTCAGGAGCTCCGCGCCGATCGCGGAGGCGGTGAGGCGCACCCTTCCGTCCTGCCGTCCGATTTCCACCAGTCCCGCCGTCGCGGCCCGGGCCAGGAGCGTCCCCGCCGATGGACCGGCGAGCGCGACGGCCAGTCGTAGGTCGAGCCGGTCGTCCAGCGCGGCGAACGTCAGCAGTTCCTGCACCGGGGCGGGCATCTCGTTCAGCCACTCGTCCATCAGCCGCCGGGCCGTCGGTGGCAGGAACGGCTCGCTTCCACCGGCTCGGTCCGCGGGAGGAGGCGCGGCGTCGGCGAGCGCCAGGACCACGGCGGGATTGCCGCCGCTGCACGCATGGATCCGGGCGACCTCGCCGGTGGACAGCGGCAGAGGCGCCAGCAGGGCCGTGACCTGACTGAATGTCAGGGCGGCGACGCGCACCGCGCGTGCGTCCTCCCCGCACCAGTGGACTCCGGACTCCGGCCGCCAGGCACGATCGGCGACGACGGCGGGGAGTTCGGGGGTCAGACGCAGAGCCCAGCCCAGGACCGCCGCACTGGCCGGGTCCAGCCATTGGGCGTTGTCCACCACCAGCGTCATGGGCGAGGCGTTCCGCAACAGGGCGGCGGCCAGCCGGCGTAGCCGCAGGCCCGTCCCGGCGGGATCCGAGGAGCCGGGCTCATCGGCGGACTCGGCCAGTTCCGCCGCCAGTTCCCCGGCCGGCGGCGACGGGAGGGCCAGGGCGAGTTCGAGGAGACCGGAGTACGGAACCGCGGCGTCCTGCGGACGCGGGGCCAGTCGCAGAACAGGCGGTCCGAGTCGGCGTCCCACGATCGCGGCCGCTGTCGTCTTGCCGATTCCCGGCGGCCCGAACAACACCACCCGCCGGGTTCCGTCCATGGCCTCCGGCACCTCCGGCAGCGCCGAACCAGCCGGGTCCTGGAGCGTGTTCATCCATATCGCAGAGTCGCGCACCGGGCCATGGTGCGCCCGCCGGGACCCTCCGGTCCAGGTCAAGGGGTTTCCCTGATGTCGGCCACCACCCCCGTCCCTAGCCTCATGGCCACAGCAGGGCCAACAGCCGCCGAACATCCCCCGCACCCCAGATGACGTCCTGCGGCATATCCCCGACACGGCCCCGCGGAAGGATCACGATGAACCGCAAGAACGCGCTGGCGGCCGGAGTCGCGGCCGCCCTCGCCCTGGGTTCGGTCAACCTGGTGGCCACCCGGTCCACCGCCGCCACCGACAGCTCCGCCGTCCGGCCCGGGGCCGGATTCCGGGCGATGTCGCCCGACACGCGCGGCGAGGCGATACGCACGGCCGACCGGAACGCGGCCGCTACCGCCCGCGAACTCGGCATGGGCTCCGCCGAGCGCCTGGTGGCCAAGGACGTGCTGCTCGACACCGACGGCACCCGGCACGTTCGCTACGACCGCACCTACAAGGGTCTGTCCGTGATCGGCGGCGACCTGGTCGTGCACCTCACCCAGGACGGCAGGATCACCGGCTCGAACCTGGCGCATCCGGGCCCGGTCCGGGTCGCCGGCACCTCACCGAAGCTGACGCCGGCCGCCGCCTCCGCCGCTGCCGTGAAGCACGCCAAGCACGTGAAGAACCCGAAGTCCAAGGGCTCGGACACCAGCACCCTCGTGGTGTACGCGGTGGGCAAGGTACCGGTCCTCGCCTACCGGTCCACGGTCACGGGCGCGGGCGAGAGCGGGCCCTCCTCACGGGAGGCGGTGATCGTCGACGCCACCAGCGGCGCGCCCCTGGCCCAGTACGAGCTGCACCAGAGCACCACGGGCACCGGCAACGGCGTCACCGTCGGCCAGGTCTCCCTGGAGACCACTCAGTCCGGCAGCGCGTACACCCTCACCGATCCCGCGCACGGCGGCACGGTCGTCTACGACTCGTACAACAGCCCGCAGTCGAACCCGAAGCAGTACGCCCGCACCTTCTCCAAGACCACCAACTCCTGGGGCAACGGCACGACCTCCAGCCGCGAGAGCGCCGCCGTGGACGCCTCCTACGGCCTGGCGAAGACCTGGGACTACTACAAGAACTCCTTCAACCGCTCCGGCATCCGCAACGACGGCCGCGGGGCCCCCGCCTACGTGCACGTGGACACCGGTCTGCTGAACGCCTTCTACGACGACGACTGCTTCTGCATGTTCTTCGGTGACGGCTCCTCACAGAACGGCAACACCCCCGTCACCGCGCTCGACGTGGCCGGCCACGAGATGAGCCACGGCGTGACCGCCGCCACGGCCAACCTCACCTACTCCGGCGAATCAGGCGGCCTCAACGAGGCCACCAGCGACATCTTCGGCACCATGGTGGAGTTCTCCGCCGACAACGCCGGCGACCCGGGCGACTACTACATCGGCGAGAAGCTCAACATGTCGGGCGGGTACATGCGCCGCATGGACAACCCCGCCGCCGACGGCAGCTCCCTGTCCTGCTGGACCTCCGGCGCCGGCTCGGCCGACGTCCACTACTCCTCGGGCATCGGCAACCACTTCTTCTACCTGGCCGCCGAGGGTACCGGGGCGAAGACCATCGGTGGACGCGCGCACAACGGCACCACCTGCAACAACGACACCTTCACGGGCATCGGCAAGGAGAAGGCCGCCGCGGTCTGGTACCGCGCGCTGTCCACGTACATGACGTCCACCACCACCTATGCGGGCGCCCGCACCGCCACCTTGCAGGCCGCCGCCGACCTGTACGGCACCGACTCCCAGGAGCGCTACCTCGTCTCCAAGGCGTGGGCGGCCGTCAGCGTCGGCACCGCGCTGCCCGCCCCCGGGACCGGCACGCCCACCCCGACCCCGACCCCGACGCCTCCGGGTGGCACGGCGCTGACCAACGGGGGCTTCGAGCAGGGCACCAGCGGCTGGAGCCAGAGCGACGACATCATCACGACCTCGACGCTGCAGCCCGCCCGGAGCGGTTCCGGCTACGCCTGGATGATGGGCTACGGCACCAATGCCATCGAGTCCCTTTCCCAGTCGAACATCGCGGTGCCCTCCGCCGGGAGTCCCAAGCTCACGTTCTGGCTGAAGGTCTCCACCCAGGAGTCCGGCTTCGTCGCCTACGACACGCTCAAGGTCAAGGTCAACGGCACCGCGCTGGCCACCTACTCCAACGCGAACGCGAGCGCGGGTTACGTCCAGAGAACCGTTGACCTGTCCGCCTTCAAGGGTCAGACGGTGAAGCTGGAGTTCGCCGGCACCGAAGACACCTACCTGTCGACCGTCTTCCTGGTCGACGAGATCGCCATCGGCTGACCGGGGCCTTTCACCACCAGGGCTCCCGCTGCCGTGGTCCCCGCCCGGGACTCCGCCGGCGGGAGCCCCGCCGTGCAGCGCCGGGCCGAGACACGGCAGGCGGCCGGCCGCCGTGCCCCGCACACGTGGCAGCGCGGAGAACCGTCCGCCGGGGCGGCCACGGGCGCCCTCCGGAGCCACGGACATGCACGATGACGCGCCGCGAGTGACGATGAGGACGCGGAACACCGGGTCCACGTCCGGTGGCCGGACACCGATGCGCGGGGCCCGTCCCGGCCGGCGACCGCCCGGACGCGTCGAGGGCCCTGCCGAAGCCGGACGCGTGCCGTGCGGCCCCCACGGCGGCGCGCGACACCTCGCCGCGATGCCCGGTGTGGCCCATCCGACAGGAACCCGGCGACATCATCGGAGGCCCTGATGGACACCACGGGAAAGAAGCGCGGGACGGCCGGCCGTGCCGCCCCGACGAGCCGGGACCGTGCACGCGTCTCGGCGCTGCTGGCCGACGCGGGCCGGACCTACGCCCAGCAGGCGGGAATCCGGCTGGCCGACAAGCCCGCACCGCTGTGGCAGCTGCTCGTGCTCGCCAATCTGATCTCGGCACGGATCCAGGCGTCGATCGCGGTCACCGGGGCCGCCTCCCTGTTCGCGGCGGGCGGCCGCACGCCACAGGGCATGGCCGAGCTGACGTGGGACCAGCGCACATCGGCGCTCGTCAAGGGCCGGTACCACCACTACGCCGACGGCACCGCGACCCGCCTGGGCGAGTGCGCCGACATCGTCCGCGACAGGTACGCCGGGGACCTGCGCAAGCTGGCGCGGGAGGCGGACGAGCAGCCCGCCCGGGTCCGCACCATCCTCCAGCAGTTCCCCGGCATCGGCCCGGCCGGCGCCTGGGCGTTCTGCCGCGACGCCCAGTCCGTCTGGCCGTTCCTCCGGCCGGCCATGGACCAACGTGTGCTGTCGGGCGCGGAGCGGGTCCATCTGCCCACGCGCACCGAGACACTGGCGAGGACGGTGCCGCCCGAGCGGCTGGACGCGCTGGCGGACGCCCTGGTCCGGGTGGGCCTCGACCGTCACATGGCCGACCGGGTCTTGGCCGACGACAAGAACCGCTGACCCGCCCGGACGAGCCCTGCCCACGGGCGGACCCGCGCCGGATCGCTCACGGATTCCCCCACCCCTCGGGCCGCGAAGGGCACCGCACCACACCTTCGCCGCGCACCGGGACCGTCTCGCGGGACAGATCAGGGCGGTGGCCGAGCCCCGGATCGTTGCGCCGCGCGTCGGACACGACCTGGTCCGTGGCCGCGACGGCACCGTCACTGCGGGACCATCCATGCGGCGGACCGCTCCCGGGCCGCCGGTGGTGAGCGAGGAGAGCGTGATGAGTGAACCGACGAAGCCCGTGGTCCAGGTGCCCGAGGAGGTCGAGGCCACGGAGCTGACGGTCCGGGACCTGGTGGTCGGGGACGGGCCGGCGGCGCGGCCCGGCCGGGTGGTGCGGATCCACTACGTCGGGGTCACGTGTGCCTCCGGGCGGGAGTTCGACTCCTCCTGGGAGCAGGGGACTCCGCTCAAGTTCGCCGTGGGCGGCGGCAAGGTCATCAAGGGCCTGGACCGGGGAGTGCGGGGCATGAGGGCCGGCGGCCGGCGGGAGATCGTCGTGCCCCCGCGGCTCGGTTACGGCCAGCAGTCGCCGTCGGTCCTGATCCCGGCGGGTTCGACCCTGGTCTTCGTCGTGGACCTCCTCACGGTGGTGGGCCCCGGGGTGGGGGCGGCCCGGCCCGGCGGTCCGGCCTGATCCCGATTCCCTCGACCCGAGCCCGTTGCCGCAGAGGTCCCTTCCGGAGCGGGCGGCACCGGGGCGTCGCGTAGCGGGCGCATGCTCCGGCGGCTTCTGCTGCCCCTTCGCCGACCGATGACGGGCGTTGACACCCTCGCCCGGGGGACTTATGTTCGTCACTAAATTTAGTGACGAAAGTTAGTGGCCGCATATCGGGCCGCTCCATGTACGCCCAGGAAAGGAGGTGTGGCACGTGTCACCAGGTGCCCACGCCTCGCCCCGCGGTCTGTCCCGTACGGCGGTTCTCGCCGTGCTCGGGCGCAGTGGTCCGCTGAGCAGGACCGAGATCGCCCGGCAGCTGGACCTCAGTCCGGCCACCGTCACGCAGATCACGAAGCGCCTGCTCGCCGAGGGGCTGATCGTCGAGGCGGAGTCCGTGCCCTCGGCCGGGGGCCGTCCGGCGATCCGGCTCGCCGTCGTGGCCGATGCGGGACGGGCGATCGGCGTCAAGGTGGCGCCCGACCATGTGACCGTCGTGCACGTCACGCTGGACGGTTCGGTCACCGGCTCCGTGACGCACCCGTTCGACGCCCTGGACACCGGCGCCCTGGACCGCCTCGTCGCGCTGTTGGCCCCCGAGGTCGCCTCGGTACGGGGCGCGGCGCCGCTGATGGGGGTCGGGGTCGGGGTGCCCGGCCGGGTCGACACGGACGGCAGCGTCGACTCGCCCGTACTCGGCTGGCGCCGGGTCCCGCTGGGCAAGGTGCTCGCCCAGGCCCTGGCCGTCCCCGTCCTGGTGGACAACGACGTGAACACGGTCGGAGCCGCCCAGCTGCTGTACGGGCACGGCCGCGGCCGGGACGACTTCCTCGTCCTCACCCTCGGCTACGGCGTCGGCCTCGCGGTCGTCGACGGCGGCGCGGTGCGCCGGGGCGCGCGGGGAGCGGCGGGCGAGATCGGCCATGTGCCCGTCATGGACAACGGGCGCCCGTGCCAGTGCGGCAACCGGGGCTGCCTGGAGGCCTACACCGGATTCGCCGGTCTCGTACGCACCGCCGTCGAGCACGGCCTGCTGCGGGAGGGCGACCGCCCGGAGTCCCTGACGGCCCTCGCGGAGGCGGGGGAGAGCGCCGCCCTCGAAGTGCTGCGCGGCGCGGGCCGGCTGCTCGGCCGTACGCTCGCGGGCGTCGCCAATGTGCTCGATCCCGGCGCCGTCGTCGTCACGGGCGAGGGCGTCGCCTGGTGGCCGTATCTGCGCGACGGGTTCGAACCCGCCCTGCACGGCCACCTGTTCCGGCCCATCCAGAACCTCGACGTCATCATCGACAGCTGGAGCGACCGGGCCTGGGCGCAGGGCGCTGCCGCTGTCGTTCTGTCCGCCCCCTTCAACGCCACCGACCACGGCATCGGCCCCGCCGACGCCGTCCGGGCGCGGATCGGCAGGAGCACCGGGCGGAGCGGATCCTCGTGAACACGCTCACCGGCCCCCGCAAGGCGGCCCTGCTCGCCCTGCTCCTCGCGCCGAGCTTCGTCCTCGTCCTCGCGTTCGTCCTCGGTCCCATGCTCGGATCGCTGTGGATCAGCTTCCACGACTGGAACCTGCTCAAGCCCATGACCTGGACGGGGCTGGACAACTACCGCGAGGTCCTCACCAGCGCCGACACCTGGAAGGCGTTCCGCAACACCCTCGCCTACGTGGTCGGATACCTGCCGCTCGTCTACGCCGGCGGACTGCTCATCGCCCTCGGCCTCAACCGCGCGATGCGCGGCCGCAATCTGCTGCGCGGGGTCTACTTCCTGCCCGTGGTCACCAGCTGGGTCGTCGTTGCCCTCGTATGGAAGTGGATCCTCAACCCGAGCTCCGGCGCGCTCAACACGGCCCTCGGCTGGTTCGGGATCGACGGACCCGGCTGGTGGACCGACCCGTCCTGGGCGATGCCGTCCGTCGTCCTCGCCTCCGCGTGGAAGGACCTCGGCTTCGTCATGGTGATCCTGCTCGCCGGGCTCCAGGCGATCCCGGAGAGCGTGTACGAGGCGGCGAAGGTCGACGGCGTCGGCGCCTGGCAGCGCTTCCGGCACGTGACGTTCCCGCTGCTCGCACCGTCCAGCCTCTTCGTCGTCATGATCTCGCTCATCAACGGCTTCCAGGTCTTCGACCAGGTCTTCGTGATGACCGGCGGCGGCCCGGCCGGCGCCACCACGACCGTGGTCTCTGCCGTCTACGACAACTCCTTCCGCTACGGGAGGATCGGCTACGCGAGCGCGCTCAGCTGGGTGCTCTTCGTGGTCATCCTCATCGTCTCCGTTCTCCAGTCGCGCGTACAGCGCAAGGTGGTGGATGCCCAGTGACCGCCACGACTCCCCTCCCCGGGCCCCGCCGTCCGCTGCGCGGCGCCCTCGTCACCACGGGGCTCGTCCTCGGCGCGCTGTGCATGCTCTTCCCCTTCGCGTGGATGGTGCTCACCGCGTTCCAGCCGGACGGCTCGCTCGGCTCCGCGCCGCGTCTGTCCGGCCTCACCGGTGAGAACTTCGGCAGGCTCGGCGACGCGATGCCGTTCTGGCGGATCCTCGGCAACTCGCTGTGGATCTCGGTCGTCTCCACCGGTGTCCAGCTGGTGACCAGCACCCTCGCCGCGTACGCCTTCGCGCGCTTCGCCTTCCGCGGCCGCGACACCCTGTTCATGGTGTACCTGGCGACGATGATGATCCCCCAGCAGGTGCTGCTCGTACCGCTGTTCGTCGAGATGAAGCAGATCGGCCTCATCGACACCTACGCCGGGATCATGCTGCCCGGACTGGCCTCCGCCTTCGGCACGTTCCTCATCCGCCAGGCCATGCTGTCCGTGCCGCGCGAACTGGAGGAGGCGGCCCTCGTCGACGGCGCCGGATACCTGCGGATCCTGTGGACCGTCGTGCTGCCGCTGGTACGTCCCGCGCTGGCCACGTTCACCGTCTTCGGCTTCATGGCCTCCTGGAACAACTTCCTGTGGCCGCTCGTCGTGACCCGCTCGCCCGAGTTGTACACCCTGCCGCTCGGACTCTCTTCCCTCCAGGGCCAGTTCACGACCCAGTGGAACGTCGTCATGGCGGGTTCGGTCATCAGCGTCGTACCGATGCTGCTCCTGTACCTCTTCGCGCAGAAGCACATCGTCCGCTCCATCGCCACCACCGGACTGAAGTAGGCCCCCGATGAACCATCCCACCAGGCGCCGCGCCCTGACGGCCCTCGCCGTGGCCGGGGCGCTGCTGGCCGCCGGCTGCACCCAGGGGTCGGCGACCCGTTCCACCTCGGGCGACGGACGCACGATCGTGCACTACACGACGTTCACGGCGGCACCCGACCACCTCAAGGACCTGGCGCGGCTGGAGGCGTCCTTCGAGAAGGCGCATCCGGACATCGACATCCGCGTCCAGGCCTTCCCGTTCGACCAGTACTTCACACAGCTGCAGACCTCGGTCGCGGGCGGCACCGCGCCCGACGTCTTCGAACTCAACCAGGACAACTTCGCCGCCTACGCCGACTCCGGCGCGCTCGCCGGCCTCGACGACCGTATCGAGGACACCGGGGTGAAGGACCATTTCACCGCGTCCTCCCTCTCGGCCTTCGCCTACCGCGGTACGCAGTACGGCCTGCCGTCCAGCTTCTCCACCGAGCTGCTCTTCTACAACAAGGACCTGTTCGACCGGGCGGGCGTCGCCTACCCCACCGCCGACTGGACGTGGGAGGACGAGCGGAAGGCGGCCGAAAGGATCAGGGCGCTCGGCGACGGCGTCTTCGGCGACTTCCAGCACCCCTCCTATCTGGAGTTCACCAAGGCGCTCGCCCAGAACGGCGGCAGCGTCCTGTCGAAGGACGGCAGAAAGGTCGCCTTCGACAGCCCGCAGGGCGTCGCCGCGGCCGCATGGCTGACCGGCAAGGTCGGCACCACCATGCCGACCCAGGCGCAGATGGGCGGGGCCACGGACTACGACACCAAGCTGTTCACCGAGGGGAAACTCGGGATGTGGCACAGCGGTTCATGGTTCTTCCCCGCGGTCGCCGAGACCGGCCCGAAGCGCTGGGACGTCGCGCTTGAACCCGCCGCCACCCCGGACCGCAAGGCCAACTCGGTCTTCCAGAACACCCTCGCCCTGTCCGGCCAGTCGAGGGCGGCGGACGCCTCCTGGGAGTGGATGCGCTACCTGACCACGTCCCGGGAGGCGGCGGAACTGCGCATCAGGACCTCCTGGGAACTCTCCCCGGCCACCGGCGACGACCTGAAGAGGAGCTACGTCGCCCAGACACCCCCCGGCAACCGGAAAGCCGTCTTCGACGCCCTCGACGACGTGGCCCCCAGCCCGCAGCTCGTCGACCAGGCGAAGATCGCCGACATCGTCACCCACCAGCTCGAAGCCGTCGTGATCGGCTCCACCACCGTGGAGAAGGCCCTCCACCGGGCAGCCTCCGAGGTCCAGCCGCTGCTGGACGCCTCCCACGACTGACCGATCCCGATGCCTTCGCCATGTGAACACCCCGCAGGAGACATGAACGTGCCCATCCAGGCCGCCCCCGGCCACGCCGCCCTGCTGCGCCGCAGCATCGAGGTGATCACCGAGAACCAGGCCCCGTCCGGCGCCTACCCGGCCTGCCCGTCCTTCGAGGTCTACCGCTACTCGTGGTTCCGTGACGGTGCCTTCGTCGCCGAGGCGGCTTCCCGGTCGGGCGCACCGGAGAGCGCGGACGCCTTCCACCGCTGGTGCGCCTCCGTCGTCACCGACCGCGCCGGGCGCATCGCATCGCTGCTCGACGCGCTGCGCCGGGGCGAACGGCCCGACGAGGTCGCCTATCTGCCCACCCGCTACACCCTCGACGGCGAGGACACCGGCGAGGTCGGCTGGTGGGACTTCCAGCTCGACGGCTACGGGACGTGGCTGTGGTCCCTGGCCACCCACCTCGCCCGGCACGACCGCGACCCCGCGCCCTATCGCGAAGCCGTCCGGCTGACCGTCGACTACCTCGCCGCCACCTGGTCCACCCCCTGCTACGACTGGTGGGAGGAGTACAACGACCGGGTGCACGGCGCCACGCTCGGAGCGATCCGCGGCGGACTGCACGCGGTAGCCGAGGCCGGCCTCGCCGACCGCGGCCTCTGCGCGCGCACCGTCGACGCCATCGACGCGCTCGTGCGCGAACGCGGCATGTACGACGGACACCTGGCGAAGTGGCTGGGCAGCAAGCAGGTCGACGGCAGCCTGCTGGCCTGCCTCACCCCGTTCGGCAGCGTGCAGCCGGACGGCCCGGTGGCCGCCGCGACCCTGCACGCCGCGGAACTCGACATCGTGCAGCCCGGCGGCGGCGTGTACCGCTACCTCGGCGACACGTTCTACGGCGGCGGCCAGTGGCCCGTCCTCGCGGGCTTCCTCGGCTGGCACTACGCCCGCATCGGCCGCACCGCCGAGGCCCGCCGCGCGCTCGACTGGATCGCCGCGCAGGCCACGAAGGACCACCTGCTGCCCGAGCAGGCCCCGGACGTACGCCTCCAGGCACCGCGCCGCCTCACCGAGTGGGAGGAGCGCTGGGGACACAACGCCACCCCGCTGCTCTGGTCCCACGCCATGTACCTCATCCTCGCCGACGAACTCGGAGTCTCCCTGTGATCCGCCACCGCCCGCACGGCTCGGGCCACGCCTACGAACCGACCGACGACCAGATCGTGCCCGCCACGCCGCTCGCCGGCGAGGCCTTCGAGGTGCGCGCCTCCACCGGACCCGGCATCACCTCCGTGGTGTGCGCCTGGGACACCGGCGGAACGGTCACGACGCTGACCGCCGAGGCGGAGACGGACCAGCCCCCGGCCGGCGACTCCGGGGGCGACGGCGACAGCCACCTGGCCGCCGCCGCGTCGGGCGCCGCCCGCCACGGGCGCACGCGGTGGGTGGTCCGGCCGCGGCCGCTGGCCGAGCGCACGAGCGCCCGCTACCGGTTCACCGCCACGCACGCCGACGGCCGTACCCGGTCCACCCGCTGGCACACCGTGGCCCCCGCCGCCTGGCACGACGGCGCCGACGCCCTGACGGTGACGGGCCCGGCCGGCCGCCTCGTGCCCGGCACCGCACGCACCCTCCGGGCCGCCGACGGCACCCCCCTGCGCGTCCGCTTCGCCCTGCGGCTGGCCGAGGGCGAGCACGTCGTCGGCTTCGGCGAGCGCCACAACGCCGTCGACCAGCGGGGCCTCGCCCTCGACGCCCAGGTCTTCGAGCAGTACAAGGGCCAGGGCTTCACCACCCGCACCTATCTCCCGATGCCCTTCGCCCTCGTCATCGGCGGCGACGGCTGGGGCTTCCACGTCCGCACCTCCCGCCGCACCTGGTACGACGTCGGCGCCACGGACACCGGCCTGCTCCGGATCGAGGCCGAGGTCGGCACCGACGGCGTTCTCGACACCCACTGCTACCGGGGCACCCCCGCCGACGTCCTCGGCGCCTTCCTCGACGAGGCGGGCCGCCCCGAGGAACTCCCCGAGTGGGTGTTCGGCCTGTGGGCCAGCGGCAACGAATGGAACACCCAGGCCCGGGTCATGGCCGAGATGGACCGCCACCGGGACACGGACATCCCCGTAAGGGCCCTGGTCATCGAGGCCTGGAGCGACGAGTCCACGTTCACCGCGTTCCGCGACGCGCGGTACGAGGTCAACGAGGACGGTTCCGCGCACCGCCTCGGCGACTTCACGTTTCCCGCCGACGGTGCCTGGCCCGACCCCAAGGCCATGGTCGACGAACTGCACGCGCGCGGCATCAAGGTGCTCCTCTGGCAGATCCCGCTGATGAAGATGCGGCCGAACCCGTCCGGGCAGGCCGCCGCCGACGCCAGGGCGATGGCCGACCGCGGTTACGCGGTCCTGGAGGAGGACGGCAAGCGGCCCTACCGCAACCGCGGCTGGTGGTTCCCGCTCGCCCTGATGCCCGACCTGACGAACCCCGAGGCCCGTGACTGGTGGCTGTCCAAGCGCCGCTACCTGGTGGACGAGGTCGGCATCGACGGCTTCAAGACCGACGGCGGCGAACACGCCTGGGGAGCCGACCTGCACTACGCCGACGGCACCTCCGGCGACGTCACCAACAACCTCTTCCCGGTCGCGTACCCCCGGGCCTACGGCGATCTGCTGCGCCGGTGCGGCAAGGCACCGGTCACCTTCAGCCGGGCCGGGTTCACCGGATCGCAGAACGCCGGTGCCTTCTGGGCGGGCGACGAGGACTCCACCTGGGACGCCTACCGCCACTCCGTCCACGCCGGCATCACGGCCTCCGCCTGCGGCATCGTCTACTGGGGCTGGGACCTCGCGGGCTTCTCCGGTGACGTACCGGACGCCGAACTGTACATCCGGGCCACGGAGTTCTCGGCCTTCGTGCCGATCATGCAGTACCACTCCGAGTACAACCACCACCGTCTGCCGCTGCGCGACCGCACCCCGTGGAACATCGCGGACCGCTCGGGCGACCCGACCGTCCTCGACACCTTCCGCCGCTACGCCGCGCTGAGGGAACGCCTCGTCCCCTACCTGGCGGAGGAGACGAGGACCGGTCTGGCCGAGAACAAGCCCCTGATGCGCGGCCTGTTCTTCGACCACGCCGACGACGCGAGGATCTGGGAGCACCAGGACCACTTCCGGCTCGGCTCGGGGCTGCTCGTCGCCCCGGTCACCGAACCCGGTGCCGCGCACCGCACGGTCTACCTGCCCGAGGGCACGGACTGGGTCGACGTCTGGACCGGCGAGACGTTCACGGGCGGCCGGGAACTCGTCCGCGAGGCACCCCTCGGCACCATTCCGGTCTTCGCGACGGCCGCGCGCTGGCCGGCGCTGGAGCCGCTCTTCTCCGGAACCGACTGACCCCGCACGGAGAGGAGCACCCCGCCGGGCGGTGCCGGGACCTGACGGACCGGTGCCGCCCGGCGCCCGCCTGTCCGCCGCCCGGCCCGCCTCCGGCCCCTCGGGCACGATTGACCCCGGTCGCGTACCGGACCCATCATGATCCCATCCGCGGACCGGCTCCCCCGCCCCCGCGGCGGACCCGGGACCTCCCGTGCGGGCGTGTGTCCCCGACTCCGAGGAGGCGAAGGTGACCGGAACGGGCGCGCGGTGGCTCGTGGGTGCGCTGATCGTGGTCTGTGTGCTGGTCGCCGGACCGGGGGCGACGAACGGGGAGCGCGTCGCCGATCCGCTGCCGGCCGGTGCGCCCGCGAAGGCGGTGCCGAACCGGGTGATGACGTGGAACATCTGCAATCCCTGCAAGGACGGCGACCCCAACGCGGGGCGCGCGAAGGAGATCGCCACGTACGCGCCCCAGGTGATCGGCCTGCAGGAGGCGTGCGTGGGGGACGTCGAGCGGATCGTCGAGCAGTTGCGGTACCGGTACGGGCTGGCGTACCACGTGACGTACGGGTCGGTGCTGCGGAGTTGGAGCCGCTGCGGGGGAGTGCCGTGGAAGCCGGGGGGTTTCGGACAGGCGATCCTCTCGGCCGCCCCGATGACCGATGCGGTGAACACCGAGTACCCGGACGGCGGTTCGGAGGACCGGGGGTTCCTCGCCGTCACCACGCTCGTGGACGGCCGGCCCGTCCGCGTCTTCAACACCCACTTCGCCGAACGGCGTCAGGAGCCCGTCCGCGCGAAGCAGGCCGAGGCCCTGGCGAAGGTGGTCGGGCGCTACGACCGTACGATCGTGCTCGGTGACTTCAACGCGGTGCCGGAGGCTTCTGAACTCGCCCCGATGTGGCGGCTGTTCGCGGACGCCGACGCGGAGTGCGGACCCTCGGGGGCGGGCGGGTGCACGCCGACGACCGACTGGCGCAGCAAGTTCGACTACATCTTCCTGCGCGGCTTCGCCCCGGCCGGGCAGCGTGTGCACCTCACCCCGTACTCGGACCACGATCTGGTGGCGGCCGATGTGAGGCGGGCGGACCCGGGATCCGTCAGCCGGCGGCGATGAGGGCCGAGCCCAACGCCGCCAGGGAGTCGGCGAGTTCGTCCATCCACGCCGACATGGGCCGGCCGTTGTCGGACTGCAGGGCGACGAACGCGCCGTCGTAGCCGGCCATGCCGAAGGGGGCGAGGGCCTCACCGATCCGGGCGGCGGTCTCCTCGCCGGCGCTCCGGAAGGACGAGCTGATCATGTGCGCCATGTAGGCGCGCCCCTCGTCGCGGACCGCGACGACGGTGCGCAGCGCCTCGGGTGCCTCGGCGGCCTCGCGGCTCATCACCAGGACGAGCAGGAGGCGCAGGAAGTCCTCGCCGTCCTCCAGGACGTTGCCGGTCCGGCGCAGGTACCAGTGGAGGCGCTCGCTGGGGGTCCCGCCCTCCGGGGGGTTGCGGTGGGCCGTGCGCATGGCGTCGAAGAAGCCCTGGGCACCCTGTTCCATGACGGCGGCGAGCAGTCCGGCCTTGGACTCGAAGTGGTGGTAGAAGGCGCTCTTGGGCAGCCCGGTCTCCTTGACCAGCACCGACATGGGTGTTCCCGCGTAGCCGCGCACGGCCATCACGCGGGCCGCCGCGTCAAGGATCTCCTGCCGTGACCGGCGGCCGCGGCGGTTGGTACGTGCTTCCGGCGCGGGCTGCTCGATCTTCTCCACTCGCCGGATTCTATGCGATCCCGAGGGGCTCCCCGGCGGGGTCTCCGTTCCGTATGTGTGGAAAATCCCTGGCCAGAGCCCCTTGACGGGCTGCGCGGGGGCGCTGTTACCTTCGGAATGTACCGACCGCTCGGTCCAAAACCTTCCCGTCTTTGCGTGCACAACGGAGTCAGCGCATGACCAAAAGATTTGACGCTGATGTCGCGATTGTCGGCTATGGGCCGACCGGTGTGATCGCCGCTCTCGCCCTCGCCCGGTACGGCATCTCCGCCGTCGCCTTCGAACGGGACCGGGACATCTTTTCCCGGGCGCGTGCCGTGACCGTGAACGACTGGACGATGCGGATCTTCCAGGACCTCGGCATCGACGAGCGGGTCGAGAAGGTGATCGATCCGCAGCGCGCCCTGCGCTGGATGACGTACGACCGCACCGAGATCATGCGGATCGAGCACCCGCCGTCGACCCTCGGCCGCACCCCGCGCTTCTACAACATCTACCAGCGGATCGAGCACCCGCCGTCGACCCTCGGCCGCACCCCGCGCTTCTACAACATCTACCAGCCGACGATGGAGGCCGAACTCCGCGCGGCCGTCCGGGACGGGTACGACGACCTCGTCACCGTCCACTACGGCTCCGAGGTCACCGGCATCGAGCAGGACGCCGACGGCGTCACGCTCACCTCCACCCACGACGGGGAGACCCGCACCACGCGCACCCGCTACGCGATCGGCGCCGACGGCGGCAGCAGCGCCACCCGCGGCCGGATCGGCTGCACGCTGCTGGGCGACACCGACAACGTCACCTGGGTCGTCGTCGACTGCCACGTCAAGCGCTGGTGGCCCGACCGCGACTTCCTGACCTTCTGGTCCGACAGGGAGCGCCCCGTCGTCGACATCGCGCTGTCGGCCGGCAACCACCGCTGGGAGATCCCGCTCAAGCCCGACGAGACCCCCGCGGACTATCCGACGAGCGCCGAGATCTGGCCGCTGCTCAAGGCCCTCGGCGTCTCCGAGGACGACGTCGAGATCCATCAGCACGCCTTCTACCAGCACCACGTCCGGATGGCCGACACCTTCCGCCAGGGACGCGTGTTCCTGGCCGGCGACGCCGCGCACCTGATGCCGCCGTGGGCCGGTGCGGGGATGCAGACCGGCATGCGCGACGCCCACGACCTCGGCTGGAAGATCGCCGGTGTGCTCAAGGGCGAGCTGCCCGAGAGCTGGCTCGACACCTACGAGGCGGAGCGGCGCCCCAGCGCCGCCTTCTGCACCGGCCTCGCGGTCGGCCTCGGCCGGGTCATCAAGCAGGAGGCCACCGAGGAGGAGCAGGCCGAGATGAACGCCGTGCCCGAGGGCACGGTCACCCCCTTCGAGCCGCCGCTCACCGCCCCGCCCGTCCTGGCCGTCGGCTGGATCCGCGGCGAGACCGGTGACGCCAGCGTCATCGGCCGCATGGTCCCGCAGCCGGTCACCGGCGACACCGCCGGCCGCATGGCCCGCCTGGACCACCACCTCGGCCACCACTTCGTGCTGCTCGGCGACGAGGTCGACCCGGCCGACGTGCTGTCCGCCGAGGAGAAGGCCGGCTGGGACGCGCTCGGCGCCCACTACCGCGCGGTGCGCCCGAAGACCTCCCACACCGAGGGACCGGACGAGCTGGTCGACCTGGACGAGGTCCTCCTGCCCTGGATGCGCCGGTACGGCGCCCGGGTCATCGCGGTCCGGCCCGACCGGTTCGTCGCCGCCGCCGACACCCACGGCCTCGCCGTGCCCACCGTCTGATCCCGTACCCGAAGAAGGAGCAAGACATTGTCCGGTGTCAAGGAACTCGGATACGTCGTCTACGAGGTGAGCGGCCTCGCCGACTGGGAGCACTTCGGTGTCGGCCTGCTCGGCATGCAGCTCGGTGAGCGGACGGCGGACGGATTCACGCTGCGTACCGACGAGAAGGCCCACCGCTGGGTCGTCACCGAGGGTCCGGCCGACGATCTGGTGGCCACCGGCTACGAGGTGGAGGGCGCGGACGCGCTCGACGCCCTGGTCGAGAAGGTCCGCGCGGCCGGCGTCGAGGTCACCGAGGGCGACGCGGCACTCGCCGCCGCCCGCAAGGTGGACCGGATCTTCCTCACCACCGATCCGATGGGCAACCGGATCGAGCTGGTCAACGGCCTGGCCGACGCCGCCACCCCGTTCGCGTCCGCCTCGCTGCTCGGCGACTTCGTGACCGGCGCCGGCGGCGCCGGCCACCAGGTCCTGCTGGCCCACGGCGTCTCCCGGGAGACCTACCTGGGTTTCTACATGGACCTGCTCGGCTTCCGGATCAGCGACATGATCGTCGAGGAGCTCGCCCCGGGCGTCTTCGCCGACCTGATCTTCCTCCACTGCAACGGCCGCCACCACACCGTCGCCTTCGGGGACCTCCCGTCGCCGAAGAAGACCCACCACTTCATGGTCGAGGTCACCGACATCCGCGACGTCGGACTGGCCTACGACCGGTGCATGGATGCCGAGCAGCCCTTCGAGATGACGCTCGGCATGCACCCGAACGACCAGATGTTCAGCTTCTACGTCTTCACGCCGTCCGGTTTCAGCATCGAGTACGGCTGGGGCGGACTGATCATCGACGACGCGACCTGGGAGGTGAAGACGCTCGACCGGCTGCACAGCTGGGGCCACCGCGCACCGGGCGTCGTCGCCGGACTCCTCGCCGCCGCACCGAACCCGATGGAGGAGAACCACTGATGGCGCTCGACCCGCGAGACATCGCCCGCACCGTCCGGACCGCCGACTGGACGCTCCGCTACTACGAGGCGGGCTCCGGCCACCCCCTCGTCCTGCTCCACGGCAGCGGCCCCGGCGCCACCGGCTGGAGCAACTTCGCCGGCAACATCGAGGCCCTGGCCGAGCACTTCCACGTGTACGCCGTCGACATGCCCGGCTGGGGCGAGTCGGACGCCGCCACGGTCGACCGGCTCGACCACGTCGACGCCGCGATCCAGTTCATGGACACCCTCGGCATCGACAAGGCCGCCTTCGTCGGCAACTCCATGGGCGGCCAGACCTCGCTCCGCCTGGCCACCGAGCACCCCGAGCGCATCACCCACCTGGTCACCATGGGCCCGCCGGTCGGCATGCGGCTGCCCACGCTCTTCGGCGCCGGCGACGGCCCCTCCGAAGGCCTCAAGGTCCTCATCGAGGCCTACCGCGACGCCAGCCCGGAGAACATGCGCCGGCTCGTCGAGATCATGGTCTTCGACAAGGCCCGGTTCGCGACCCCCGAGCTGTGCCGGGCCCGCTCCGACGCCGCGCTCGCCCGCCCCGAGCACCTGCGCAACTACGTCGACGGCCTGCCCCAGGGCGCCCCGCTGCCGATATGGGTCAAGCCGGAGCTGCTGTCCGGCATCACGGTGCCGACCCTGCTCATCCACGGCCGCGACGACCGCGTCGTCTCGTACGAGAACTCGCTGTTCCTGCTGGCGAGCATCCCCCACAGCCGTCTGGTGGTCCTCAACCACTGCGGCCACTGGGCCATGATCGAGCACGCCGACGAGTTCAACCGGCTGGTCACCGACTTCGTCGCCCACAACTGAACCACCGGCCGACCGGGCGGGGGGCCCGTACGACACCGCTGTCCCGGCGGTGCCGTACGGGCCCCCCGCCCGTTCCACGGCCCTTCTTCCCCCACGGTTCTGCTCTACAGAATCCACGTGTTCTTCAAAGAGAAACGACGCACGCTGTGGCTGTGACTCACTCCTCCCTCGCCCATGACATCGCCTCGGGCTCCCCGGTGCGGCTGCAGGCCGTCGCCGCGGAGGGGCAGCCCGAGGTCACCCCGGCCCTCGAAGAGCTGTACCGGGGTTTCGAGAACGAGCTGCTCGTCCCGCTGTGGACCGAGATCGGCGACCTCATGCCGGCCCACCCGCGCTCCCGCGCCGTCCCGCACCTGTGGCGCTGGCAGCGGCTGCGCGAGCTGGCCGCACAGGCCGGCGACATCGTCCCGGTCGGCCGCGGCGGCGAACGCCGTGCGATCGCGCTGGCCAACCCCTCCCTCGGCGGCCGGCCCTTCGCCACCCCCACCCTGTGGGCGGCCATCCAGTACCTGATGCCGGGGGAGGACGCCCCCGAGCACCGCCACACCCAGCACGCCTTCCGCTTCGTCGTCGAGGGCTCCGGCGTCTGGACGGTCGTCGGCGGCGACCCGGTCCCGATGAACCGCGGCGACTTCCTCCCGCAGGCCGGCTGGAACTGGCACGCCCACCACAACGCCACCTCCGAGCCGATGGCCTGGATCGACGGCCTGGACATCCCCTTCCAGTACGTCACCGAGGCGCAGTTCTTCGAGTTCGGCCGCGACGAGATCGGTGACGCCGAACGGATCACCCCGGAGCGCTCGCGCTCCGAGCGCCTGTGGGGCCACCCGGGACTGCGCCCGCTGTCGGCCGCCCCCGCCACCCCGGGCAGCCCGCTGCTCTCCTACAAGTGGGAGTACACCGACGCCGCCCTGAACGACCAGCTGCTGCTGGAGAAGGAGGGCTACGGCGGCACCGTCGAGCCCGGCCACGCGGCCGTGCGCTACTCCAACCCGCACGACGGCACCGACGTGCTGCCCACCCTCCGCGCGGAGTTCCACCGGGTCGCCCGCGGCGCCGAGACCGCGCCCGTGCGCGAGACCGGCTCCTCCGTCTACCAGGTCTTCGACGGCTCCGGAGTCGTGACCGTCGGAGAGAAGTCCTGGACGGTCAGCCGCGGCGACCTGTTCGTCGTCCCGTCGTGGGAGCCGTTCTCCGCCCGGTCCGAGGCCGGCGGGACCGACTCGGACTCCGGCGCCCTCGACCTCTTCCGCTTCTCCGACGCGCCCGTCTTCGAGGCGCTCCGGCTCAACCGCACCCAGAAGGACGCCTGACCATGAAGCTCGCCACCCTCCGCACCCCCGACGGCACCCGGGCGGTCCGCCTCGACGGCGACGTCCACGTCGACCTCGGCCGCACCGACCTGGGCGCGCTGTTCGCCGAGAGCGACTGGCAGACCAGGGCCGCCGCCGCGACCGGCCCCACCTACCCGGTCGAGGGCGCGGACTTCGCCCCGGTCGTCCCGAACCCCTCCAAGGTCGTCTGCGTCGGCCACAACTACACCAACCACATCAAGGAGATGGGCCGGGAACTGCCCTCCTACCCCACGCTCTTCCCGAAGTTCGCCGAGACCCTGATCGGTGCCAACGACCCCATCGTCAAGCCGGCCGAGACCGACGCCTTCGACTGGGAGGTCGAGCTGGCCGTCGTGATCGGCAAGGAGGTCCGCCGCGCCGACGAGCAGCAGGCCGCCGACGCCATCGCCGGCTTCACCGTCATGAACGACATCTCGGTGCGCGACTGGCAGTTCCGCACCATCGAGTGGACCCAGGGCAAGATCTGGGAGGCGACCACCCCGGTCGGCCCCTACGTCGTCACCCCCGACGAGGTCGGCGGCGTCCGCCCCGCCCTGGAGGTCAGGACGGTCGTCGACGGCCAGGTCATGCAGCAGGACGACACCGGCACGCTGCTCTTCGACCCGGTCTTCCTCGTGCAGTACATCTCCACCGTCATCACCCTGCGGCCGGGCGACATCATCGCCACCGGCACCCCGGCCGGCGTCGGCAACGCCCGTGACCCCAAGGTCTTCCTGCTCCCCGGCCAGCACGTGGTCACCGAGATCACCGGCCTCGGCGCCTGCGCCAACGAGGTCGTCGCGTCGTGACACGCACCGCCCGCACCTTCGACGACGCCCGCCGCTGGGCCCTGATCGGCGCCGAGCTGACCTTCGACGCCGTCGCCGGTCTCGACGACGCCGGATACGCCGCGCCGAGCGCCCTGCCCGGCTGGAGCCGCGCCCACGTCGCCGCGCACGTCGCCGCCAACGCCGAGGCCCTGTCCAACCTGGTCCACTGGGCCGCCACCGGCGAACCCACCCCGATGTACGCCTCGCCCGAGGACCGCGCCGCCGGCATCGAACGCGGCCGCGCCCTCCCGGCCGGCCGGCTCACCGCCTGGCTGCGCCGCTCCGCGGACGCGCTGGAGGCGGGCATGGACCGGCTCACCGAGGAGCAGTGGCTCCACGAGGTCGTCACCGCCCAGGGCCGCACGGTCCCCGCCACCGAACTGCCCTGGATGCGCTCCCGCGAGGTGTGCGTCCACGCCGTCGACCTGGCGAACGGCGTCTCGTTCGACGGACTCCCGGCCGACTTCCTCGCCGCCCTGTGCGACGACGTCACCGCCAAGCGCGCCGCCGCCCCCGGCCCGGCCGTGGCCCTGCGGACCCCGGCCGGTGCCGCCTGGGACCTGCCCGGTGACGGCGACCCCGTCCCGGTCACCGGCGCGCTGCACGACATCGCGGCCTACCTCACCGGACGCGACACCGGCCTCCGCGCCGAGGACGGGACCCCCGCCCCCGCGCTGGGTGCCTGGCTCTGAACCCGGGGCCCGCCCCGTACACGCAAGGAACAGCTCATGAACCCTGAACCCACGCCTGCCGGACAGCCCGACGTCCTCGTGGTCGGCGGTGGCATCGGCGGCCTCTCCACCGCCTTCGCCCTGTCCCGCCAGGGGCTGCGGGTCCGCGTCCTCGAACAGGCCCCGGAGTACGGCGAGGTCGGCGCCGGCCTGCAGATCGCCCCCAACTGCACCCGCATCCTCGCCGAGTACGGCCTGCTGGACGAGGCCAAGGACCTGGGCGTCGTCCCGGAGAACATGGTCATGCGGGACGCCGTCGACTCCCGGGAGCTGACCCGGCTCGACCTGCGCGACCTGGAGCGCCGCTACGGCTTCCCGTACATGGTCATCCACCGCAGCGACCTGCACGGCATCTTCCTGCGGGCCTGCCGCCGCGCCGGTGTGGAACTGCTGAACGACCAGGTCGTCGTCGGCTACGAGAACACGGAGAACGGCGCCCGCGTCCTGCTGAAGGACGGCCGCGTCGAGTCCGCCCCGCTGGTCGTCGCCGCCGACGGGCTGCACTCCGTGGCCCGGCGCGGGCTCATCGGCGACGACGTGGTCAACTCCTCGTACGTCGCCTACCGCGCGGCCGTACCGATCGAGCAGGTCAGGGACAACGACATCGCGGAGAACGACGTCACCGTGTACGTCGGCCCGCGCCGTCACTTCGTGCAGTACGCGCTGCGCGGCGGCGAGATGTTCAACCAGGTCGCCGTGTTCGAGTCGCCCAAGGCCCTGGCCGGCGAGGAGGACTGGGGCACCCCCGACGAGCTCGACGGCGCCTTCGAGGGCAGCTGCGGGCCCGTGACCAAGGGCATTCCGCTGATGTGGCGGGACCGCTGGTGGCGGATGTTCGACCGGGAGCCGATCGAGACCTGGGTGCACGGCCGGATCGCCCTGCTCGGCGACGCCGCGCATCCGCCGCTCCAGTACATGGCGCAGGGCGCGATCATGGCCATCGAGGACGGCTGGGTGCTCGCCCGGCACTACGCGCGGATGGCCGGGGCCGCCCCGGAGGGCACCGCCCCGGACTGGGACGGCGCGCTGGCCGCGTACGAGGCGGTCCGCGTCGAGCACTGCCGCCGGGTGCAGACGACGGCGCGCGCCTGGGGCGAGCTGTGGCACCTGGACGGGGAGTCCCGGCTCCGGCGCAACGCGATCATGCGGGCGCGGGCCGTCGACGACTACTCCTTCACCGACTGGGTGTACGGTCCGACCGCGCTGACCCCGGACGAGGAGCCCGAGATGTTCACGCCGATCCCGCTCGCCTCGGCGCCCGCCGAGGAGCAGGCGGCCTGAGCACCCCCGCCCCGGTCCGCCGGCCGGGTGCGACGCGCTGCGCGTCGCACCCGGCCGGTGCCCGTTTCAGGGACGTCTGCGGGCGAGGGTGGAGCCCAGGGCGGTGGCCGCCGCCCGTACGGCGTTGGCGTGGGACTCGGGGCGGAAACGGCCGACCGGGCCGGTCACGCTGATCGCGGCGACCGCCGTCTGCCCGTCCGGCGCGAGGACCGGCGCGGCGACGCAGAGCAGACCGGGCGTCGACTCCTCGTGCTCGTAGGCGACCCCGGTCTCCACCGCCTTCACGAGCTGCCGGCGCAGCAGGCCCGGCGCGATCACCGTGTGCGGGGTGCGGCGTTCGAGCGGGGCCGTCAGCACGGCGGTCCGCTCGTCCTCCCCGGCGTACGCCAGCAGCACCTTGCCGATGGCCGTGCAGTGCATCGGCATCCGTCCGCCGGTGCGGGAGGGCGCCTTGGCCTGGCGGTGCCCGCCGATCTTCGCGACGTACACGACCTCGTGGCCCTCGCGCACACCCAGATGCACCGTCTCATGGGTGCGTTCGTAGAGATCCTGGAGGAAGGGCATGGCCACCTCCAGCAGGGTCCGTTCGGTGGCGGCCCGCAGGCCCAGCTCGAACAGGCCCCCGGAGAGCCGGTAGCCGTGGTCGGTCTTGTCGAGCAGCCGGTGGTGGACCAGATCACCCGCGACGCGGTGGACGGTGCCCTTCGCCAGGCCCGTGCGCCGCACCAGCTCGGCGAGCGGCAGCACGGAGTCGGCCGGGCCGAACGCCCGCAGGATGCCCAGTGCCTTGCCCAGGACGGTGTCGCTGTCCTCCATGAAAAGAGCGTACCGCTGAGTGGAACGTCGGCGTGGAGTTCCCCTCGTCCCGTACCGCAGATTGGACGACATGCCCCAGAACCACCCCACTGTCGGGACCGACAGCATCGCCGCCGCCGCGGCCCGGCTCCGTGACGCCGCCGCCACCGGCACCCCCGCCGCCCCCGTGCGCGACCTGATCGGCCGCGACGACGTCGCCGCCGCGTACGCCGTGCAGCGGCTGCTCACCGCCGAGCGGATCGAGTCCGGTGCCGCCGTCGTCGGCCGGAAGATCGGTCTCACCTCCGAGGCCGTGCAGCGGCAGCTCGGCGTCGGCCAGCCCGACTTCGGCGTCCTCTTCGACGACATGGAGTACGCCGACGGCTCGGCCGTACCGGCCGGCGCGGTCCTCCAGCCGCGCGTCGAGGCAGAGATCGCCTTCGTCCTCGGCGCCGACCTCGCCGAGGGACCGCTCGACGACGCCCAGGTCCGCGCCGCCGTCGACCACGCCGTCGCCGCCATCGAGATCTGCGGCAGCCGGGTGGCCGACTGGGACATCAGCTTCGGCGACACGGTCGCCGACAACGCCTCGGCCGGCGGCTACGTCCTCGGCACGCACCGCGTCCCGCTCACGGACTTCGACCCCGTCGCCGCCGCGATGACCATGACCGTCGACGGCGAGACCGTCTCCACCGGCAGCGGCGCCGCCTGCCTCGGCGACCCGGTCAACGCGGTCGTCTGGCTCGCCCGCCGGGCCCGCGAGCTGGGCGATCCGCTCCGGGCCGGCCAGATCGTCCTCTCCGGCGCCCTCGGCCCGATGCGCCCCGTGACGCCGGGCGCCGCCGTCCACGCCACCGTCACCGGCCTCGGCACGGTGTCGGTCACCTTCTCCGCGTAAGGAACCACGATGAGCAAGACGAAGGTCGCCATCATCGGGTCGGGCAACATCGGCACCGACCTCATGATCAAGATCATGCGCAACGCGCACCACCTCGACATGGGGGTCATGGTCGGCATCGACCCGGCCTCCGACGGTCTGGCCCGCGCCGCCCGTTTCGGCTTCGAGACCACCCACGAAGGCGTGGACGGACTGCTGAAGTCGCCGCAGATCGACGAGATCGGCATCGTCTTCGACGCCACCTCGGCCGGTGCGCACCGCGCCAACGACGAGAAGCTGCGCCCGCTCGGCATCCGCATGATCGACCTGACGCCGGCCGCGATCGGCCCGTACGTCATCCCGGCGGTCAACCTGGAGGAGCACCTCGACGCGCCGAACGTCAACATGGTGACCTGCGGCGGCCAGGCGACGATCCCGGTCGTCGCCGCGATCAGCCGGGTGGTGCCGGTGGCGTACGCCGAGATCGTCGCCTCCATCGCCTCCAAGTCGGCCGGCCCCGGCACCCGGGCCAACATCGACGAGTTCACCGAGACGACCTCCGAGGCGATCGTGCGGGTCGGGGGCGCCGAGCGGGGCAAGGCGATCATCATCCTCAACCCGGCCGAACCGCCGCTGATGATGCGCGACACGGTCCTCGCCCTGGTCACCCTCCCCGAGGGCGAGGAGGGCGAGAGCGCCAAGGCGCGGATCACCGAATCGGTCCTCGCGATGGTCGCCGAGGTCTCGGGGTACGTCCCGGGCTACCGGATGGTCCAGGACGTCCAGATCACCGCGATCCCGGCCGACCAGCCCGTGGAGACCCTGCTGGCCGAAGGCGCGACCGCGCGGCCGACGCACCAGGTGTCGGTCTTCCTCAGGGTCGAGGGCGCGGGCATGTACCTCCCGGCGTACGCCGGGAACCTCGACATCATGACCTCGGCCGCGGTGCAGATGGCCGAGAAGATCGCCGCCGCGAAGGAGGCCACGAAGTGAGCACCCCGATCTTTGTCCAGGACGTCACCCTCCGCGACGGCATGCACGCAGTCCGGCACCGCATCACCCCCGACGACGTCAAGCGCATCGTCGTGGCCCTGGAGGAGGCCGGCGTCGACGCGATCGAGGTCGCGCACGGCGACGGACTCGCCGGCGGCTCCCTCAACTACGGCCCCGGTTCGCACACCGACTGGGAGTGGATCGAGGCCGCCGCCTCCGTGCTGGAGCGCGCCCGCCTCACCACGCTGCTCCTGCCGGGCGTCGGCACCATCGACGAGCTGAAGCACGCCTACGACCTCGGGGTCCGCTCCGTGCGCGTGGCCACCCACTGCACCGAGGCCGACATCTCCGCGCAGCACATCGCCGCCGCCCGCGAGCTGGGCATGGACGTCTCCGGCTTCCTGATGCTCTCCCACATGGCCGAGCCCGCGGAACTCGCGAAGCAGGCCGCGCTGATGGAGTCGTACGGCGCCCACTGCGTCTACGTCACCGACTCCGGCGGCCGGCTGACGATGAAGGACGTCGCCGCCCGGGTGCGCGCCTACCGCGACGTGCTCGACCCGGAGACCGAGATCGGCATCCACGCCCACGAGAACCTCTCGCTCTCCGTCGCCAACTCCGTCGTCGCGGTCGAGAACGGCGTCCGACGCGTCGACGCCTCGCTCGCCGGCCACGGGGCCGGTGCGGGCAACTGCCCCATCGAGGCGTTCATCGCCGTCGCCAACCTCGCGGACTTCGAGCACGGCTGCGACCTGTTCAAGCTCCAGGACGCGGCCGACGACATCGTCCGCCCGCTCCAGGACCGCCCGGTCCGCGTCGACCGCGAAACCCTCACGCTGGGCTATGCCGGGGTCTACTCCAGCTTCCTGCGCCACGCGGAGGCCGCGGCGCAGCGCTACGAGGTCGATGTGCGCGACATTCTGATGGAGTGCGGCCGACGCCGCCTGGTCGGCGGCCAGGAGGACATGATCGTCGACATCGCCCTCGGCCTGGCGGCGAGCCGCTGAGACGGGCCCCGGCCTAGGCCGTGTCCTTCGCGGCCGCGGGGAAGAGGCGTCCGACGGCCCTGACGACGGCGGCCCGGCGTGCGGCGAGGAACGTGTCGCGTTCCTCGCCGGGCGGGGGCAGCAGGTCGGGCCGGTCGGCCCAGGCCGTGGCGATCCGGTTGACCAGGACGAGAACGTCGACGGGGTCCCAGTCCGCGTCCAGCAGACCCGCCGCCTGGGCGTCGCGCACGCGCTCGGTCTTGCGGGCCATGGTGTCGCGGACCGGGTCGTCGGCGGGGGGGCCGGAGGCCGCCGGCTCCAATTGCCCCCAGGACATCAGCCGGTGCCGCTCGGGGTGGGCGGTGAAGTAGTCGTGGACGCGGCCGGCGTACCCGGGCAGATCGGTGGGGTCCAGCCGGGTCGCCTCCGCGACGGCCACCAGCTCCTGCGCCGAGACGAACCGGTAGAGAGCGGCCTTCCCGGGGAAGTAGGCGTAGACGCGTTCCTTGCTGGTCCGGGCCGCCTTCGCGATCCGGTCGATACGTGCTCCGGCGATCCCGTGCAGGGAGAACTCGGCTTTCGCGGCCGTCACGATGCGGTCGCGGGCGGAGTCCGCGCGGGTCGGGGGAGACATATGTTCCACGCTACCCGACCGAACCGTTCGGTTTGGTGCGGGTCCCCGGGCCGCGTAGGGTGTCAAACCAAACAGTTCGGTTTGACACCCTTGGGAGCTCCTCATGCAGCACAGGACACTCGGCGCACAGGGCCTGACCGTCTCCGCGATCGGTTACGGAGCCATGGGGCTGACCATGGCCTACGGCCCCGGCGACGAGGCGGCCGGAGTGGCCGCCCTCCGCCGCGCCCACGATCTGGGCGTCACCTTCTTCGACACGGCCGAGCTGTACGGCTGGGGCACCGGCTCCAACGAGATCCTGGTCGGCAAGGCCGTCAAGGACTTCCGCGACGAGGTCGTCCTCGCCACCAAGTTCGGCTTCACCTTCGAGGAGAAGGGCTTCGGCCTGGACAGCACCCCGGACAACATCCGGCGGGTCGCCGACAACAGCCTGCGCTACCTCGGCGTCGACCACATCGACGTCCTCTACCAGCACCGCGTCGACCCCGCCGTGCCGATCGAGGACGTCGCCGGCACGGTCAAGGAGCTGATCGACGCCGGGAAGGTGAAGTACTTCGGACTCAGCGAGGCGGGCCCGCAGACCATCCGCCGCGCCCACGCCGTCCAGCCGGTCTCCGTCCTCCAGACCGAGTACTCCCTCTTCGAGCGCGACGTCGAGCAGCTCTTCCCCACCCTGGACGAACTCGGCATCGGCCTCGTCGCCTACTCGCCCCTCGGCCGCGGTTTCATCACCGGCACCGCGAAGCCCGCCGGCGCGTACGACCCCACCGACATGCGCAACACCGACCCCCGCTGGCAGCCCGGCAACTTCGAGAAGAACACCGAGGCCGTCACCCGCCTCACCCGCCTCGCCGCCGACAAGGGCGTCACCGTCCCCCAGCTGGCCCTCGCCTGGCTGCTGGCCCAGGGCGAGCACATCGTCCCGATCCCCGGCACCCGCAGCGCGGCCCGCATGGAGGAGAACGCCGCCGCCACGGACATCACCCTCACCGAGGCCGACCTCGCCGCGATCCACGCCGTCCTCCCGACCGGCGGCTTCGGCGCCCGCTACACCGAGGGAAGCGTCCCCGACTGGGTCTGACCGACACGCCCCCGCGTGCCGCCCCCTACGAGTCCGCCGCCATCACCACGTACAGCCCCGCCACCACGGCCGCGACGCAGAGCACTCCGAGCACGACCAGCGCACACCCCAGAACCCCCAGCGTCCCCGTGATGGCGACCCACCCGGACCGCGCCGCCCGCTCACTGCGGCGGAGCGCGTCCTCGTAGTCGCTGTCGTCGTCCCAGTCCCGACCGTTCATGGCCACCCCCTGGGCCGAAGCCTATGCGGGGCGGGGACCGCGTTGTCCTTCCGGGGCCGGTCCCCCCGCCCCGCCCGGCCCCCCTTCCCACGTGAGGGCCAGGAGTGCGGCGTCGTCGTGTGCGGCGTCGTCGCCGTACTCCTGGGCGTCGCGGAGCAGCCAGTCGAGGAGGTCGTGCGGGTCGACGGGGTGCGGGTGGGTGCGCAGACGGGCCGTCAGGCGCTGGGTGAGGGGGTAGAACGCGCCGGTGGCGTCGCGGGTCTCGGCGATGCCGTCGGTGTAGAGGAGAAGGGTGTCGCCGGGGTGGAGGCGGGTGCCCGGGAGGGGAGCGGGCTCGGGCGGGGCGGGGGCGGTCTCGATGCCGCGCAGGCCCAGGGGGAGGCCGTGTGCGGCGGGGAGTTCGCGGACGGTGCCGGCGTGCAGAACGAGTGAGGCGGGATGCCCGCATGAGTGCGCGTGGGTGTGGCCGTCGGGGCCGATCTGGATGAGGAAGGCGGTGACGAAGGCCTCCTCGTCGCGGAGGAACCGGTTCAGGCCGGTGTCCAGGCGGCCGGCCAGGAGTCCCAGGGTCGGCTGGTCGTACGCGGCCTCGTAGAAGGAGCCGAGCACGGCGGCAGCGGTCGACACCGCGTCGAGTCCCTTGCCGCGCACATCGCCGATCAGGGCGCGTACTCCGAAATCGGTGTCCGCCACCGCGTACAGATCACCGCCGATGCGGGCGTACTCGGCCGCGGCGCGGTAGGTCGCGGCCGTGCGGAATCCGCGCAGCGCCCGGGGCGGCGGACGCAGCACCGCCCGCTGCGCGGCCTCCGCCACCGAGGCGACCTGGCGAAGCCGGGCGGACTCCCGTTCCCGGCGGCGGACGACGAAGCAGCCGAGCGCGGCGATCACACAGATGACCACCGTCGTCCCGACCACCGAACCGATCCGCTCGGGCTCCGCGGGCAGGAGCAGCCAGCGCGTGCAGGCCGCGACCACCGCCGAGCCGATGATCATCCGGGGGCCGAAGCCGAAGGAGATGACGGCGGGAATGGCGACCAGCACCGAGGCGATGTGCGAGGACGGCGGGGTGCTCACCTGGAGGATCACGACCAGGGCGTACAGCACCAGGGCCGTGCCCAGCGCCGCGATCCTGGTGGCCCGTCCGGCCCTCGGCCCCGAACCGGCCACCCCGTCACCGACCGGCATCCCGCTCCTCACCGTCCCCGGACCGCGGCCCTCGCCCGCGGCCGGAGCGCTTGTCCGTCCCTGCTCCGGAACTCCCCGTTCCGGATCTCGGACAGCCACGCTCGCACAGGCGGCGTCGCCCCCTCCGGAGCCGCGCCGGTCAGCGGCGGCCGGCGGGGGTCACCGGGTGCCGTCCGGCGTGCCGGGGCGCGGGACGAGCGCGGGTGCGAGGGTGCGCCACTCCTGGAGCGGCAGGGCGGAGGGATCCGCCGTCAGCACCTGCACGCAGACGTGGTCGGCGCCCGCTGCCAGGTGCCGGTCCACCCGTCGGCGGATCGCCTCCGGGTCCCCGTACGCGACGATCGCGTCCACCAGCCTGCGGCTCGGGCCGCCGACGATGTCCTCGTCCCCGAAACCGAGCCGGCGCAGACTGGCGACCTGGTGCGGCGCCTGCAGATATCCGGCGACATGGGCCGTGGCCACCTCGCGCGCCCGCCCGGCGTCGCGGTCGAGCACGACGGCCTGCTCGACCGCGAGGAACGCGGCGGGGCCCATGAGCCGGCGCGCCCGTTCCGTGTGTGCCACGGGAACGAAGTAGGTGTGCGCGCCCCAGGTGCGTTCGGCGGCCAGGCCCAGCATCTTCGGGCCGAGGGCGGCGAGCAGGCGGCGCGGCGCGGGGTCGGGGCGCGGGCCGTGGGCGGGTGAGGCGTCCATCGAGGCGAGGTACGCCCGCATGGTGGGCACCGCCCGGCCGAGGCCCGGAACCGGGTAGCCGTCGACGACGTGCACGGTGTCGTCGACACGGTGGCCGCCCAGGCCGAGCACGAAGCGCCCGGGGAAGGCCTCGCCGAGTGTCCGTTCCGCCGCCGCCGTCGTGCGCGGCTCGCGCAGCGCGATGTTGGCGATGCCGGACGCCACGGTCATCCGGCGGGTCGCCGAGAGCAGCAGCCACGCCTGTCCCACGGCGTCCCGCCCGAACGCCTCGCCGTACCAGAGGGCGCCGTACCCCAGTTCCTCGATCTCCGCCGCGGACTCCCTCACGCGCGCGGCGGGCTGCCCCTCGTGGGCGAAGGTCCAGATTCCGACCCGGCCGAGTGCGGGTGATGGGCTGTCCGTCATGGTTCTCCCCGGATTCCACTAACCGGAGAGGTTCTCCGGTTTGGGTTCGCTACGATACGGAGACCTTCTCCGCTTGGCTAGTACCGGAGACCGTCGAAGGGCAGGACGATGACGACCGGACCCGGTCAGGACGTACGGCCACCGCGGCGCACCGACGCGCGTCTCAACCGGGAACGTCTGGTGGCCGCCGCGCACGAGGAGTTCACCGAGGCGGGTCCTGACGCGTCCCTCAACGCGATCGCCCGCCGTGCCGGAGTGGGCCCCGGCACGCTGTACCGGCACTTCCCGAACCGCCGCGCCCTGCTGACGGCGGTCCTCGCCGACCGGATCCGCATCCTCTGCGAGCGGGCCGAGGCGTTCTCGACGTTGTACGGACCCGACGAGGCCCTGGCCCGGTGGCTGGACGCCTTCCTGGCCCACGCCCGCGCCAACCAGGGCATCGGCGGCGCGCTGCTGGTCGACGGGGCCGGGGAGCCGGACCTCGACTGCCACCGGCTGATCCTGGAGGCGGCGGGCCGGGTGCTCGTCCGCGCCCAACGGGAGGGGACCGCCCGTCCCGATCTGACCGCCGAGGACCTGATCCGGCTGGTCACCGGAATCGCGCTCGCCACGGTCCGGGACAGCGACGAGGAGCCCGCCCGGCGGCTGCTGCGGCTGGTGCGCGACGCCGCGCACGCGCGCCCGCACCCCGCGCCCGAGGGCTGAATCGGCACCGCGAGGACGCGTCCCGGCCCGCTCCGCGCGACCGGTTCGCGCCAGTGGCCGACTTCGCGTTCTACTCGCGCGGACCGCGCGCGCCCCAGACTGGTCCGGCCCGTTCGCGGGCCGGAACGGGTGCGGTGCGGGAAGGGGCGGCGGGGATGGCGGCTCGGCGGGGACGAGGGGCGGCCGCGCGGAGGCGACGGGAGGCCCGGCTGCGGCGGACGGCCCGGGGCGGGGCGGCCGGGGTGCTGGTGCTGATCGTGTTCTGGTCCGCGCTCCGGCCCTACCTCCTCGGCGCGGTGGTCGTGGGGGCCGTGGGCGTATCCGCCTGGTGGCTTCGGCGCACCGACCGGGGGATCCGTGAGCGGGACCGGCGGTGGCGGCAGGACGACCGCATCCGGGCGGGGCGGCGGACGCTCGCCGAGATGGACGCGATGACGGGCACCGAGTTCGAGGAGCAGGTCGCGGTGCTGTGCCGGCGCGACGGATGCACCGGTGTGCGCCGGGTCGGCGGCGCGAACGACCACGGCGCCGATGTCGTCGGACGCCTCCCCGACGGCCGGAGCATGGTCGTCCAGTGCAAGCGCTACGCCCCCACCCGCACCATCGCCAGCCGCGAGATGCGCGATCTGCTGGGCGCCAAGGTGCACTTCGGGGTCGATGTGGCCGTGTTCGTCACGACGTCGTGGTTCAGCCGGCCCTCCGAGGGCTTCGCCCTCCAGCACGGCATCATCGCCGTGCACCGCGATCACCTCGGGCTGTGGAACAGCGGCGCCTCCCTGCTGTCCCTGGCCGAGGTGAACGGCGGGGGCCAGGGCGATGCCGCGCACCGGGCGCGCCGGCGGCGGGTCCACGAGGAGTAGGGCGTGCCGGCGGGTTCAGGCCGGATCAGGCCGGATCGGGGTACGGGCCGTCCGGTGCGGTGGGCAGACCGGCCGCGAGCGCGGCCTCCAGGAGGACCTCGCGCAGCATCGCCGGGGTCAGGCGCCGGGTGGAGACGTTCCGGCGGCTGACGTGGTAGCAGCCGAACACCGACAGCGGGGCGCGGGACTCCGCCGCTCCGGGCCGCAGTTCCGTGCGGACGCCGTGGCCGAAGGCGGGGCGCGGTCGGGGCGGTTCCCAGCCGGCCTCCCGCAGGGCCGGGAAGGCCGCCTGCCAGCCGAAGCCGCCGAGGACGACGACGGCGCGCACCGTCGGGGCCAGCAGGCGGAGTTCGCCGGTGAGCCAGGGACGGCAGGTGTCGCGCTCCCCGGTGGTGGGGCGGTTGCCGGGCGGCGCGCAGTGCACGGGCGCGGTGACCCTGACCCCGTACAGCTCCAGGCCGTCGCCCCGGTGCGTGGCGGTGGGCCGCGAGGCCAGGCCGAGCCCGTACAGCGTCGAGAACAGCAGATCACCTGCCTGGTCGCCGGTGAACATCCGGCCCGTCCGGTTCGCGCCGTGCGCGGCGGGTGCCAGCCCGACGATCACCAGGGCCGCGTCCGGCGGGCCGAAACCGGGCACCGGACGCCCCCAGTACGTCCAGTCCCGGAACGCGGCCCGTTTGGTGCGGGCGGTCTCCTCGCGCCAGGCCACGAGGCGGGGACAGGCGCGGCACTCCACGAGGCGCGCGTCCAGCGCCGCCGGTGTGCGCGCCCCGGCGGCGGCCGACGCGGGACGGTCCTCGGCACGCGACACGGCCGGACCCCTTCCGGGTGGGGCGGACGGACACACGCTGCGGCGCGGCCCCACCGCTCAGGTATAGCCGGTGCCGTGCCCGCGCGGGCCACGCTTCCGGGCGCCGTTCGGGTGGTGAGCCCGGCGGGACGGCAGCCGCCCGGCCCTCCCCGCCCCCGCGTGCCGGTTCGGGTGGTGGGCCGGGACCGGTCAGGCGCCGGGCTCGTAGCCGGCCTCTCCGGGGTGCCGCGGAACCCACCATTCCAGCAGGCCCCAGATACCGAGCGAGAGAGCCGCCAGACTCATCAGCGCCGCTGCCCAGGGACGCCCCGTCCAGCGCGTCGCCAGCATCCAGGCGACCAGCGGGAGCAGCGCCCCGCCGAGCGCGACCAGCGGGAGATCGACGAAGAGGACGCTCGGATCGCGGTTCTCGCCCTCGAAGCCGCCGAAGACGCTGCCCGAGGCCCGCGGCGCCCAGGCCAGTGGCGCACTTGCCGCGCCGATTCCGGCGACGAGGCACCCCACTCCTCCGGCCGCGTCCGACATCGCCCTCGTGTCCCGTTTCATGCGGTTTCCGCTCCACCCTCCGGCACGTGTCTGTGCTGCGCCAGACGTCAGCGGTGCGGCGTGTGGTTCCGTTGGGGTGCCGGACGGGGCGGAAGCGCACCGGCCGAACCCGGACAGGGCGCGTGAGTACGGACATATGCGGGGTGGGGTCATGGACGCACACGGGATTCAGGACACGGGCGGCACGCTCCGGCCGCCGGACGGGCCGGACCCGGTGAGCGGCCCTCCCGCGCACACCACCGCGTCGCGTCTGCGCGCCGTCGTCCGGGAGCTGTCCGCGCGCTTCTACGAACGGGACGACGTGGTCCGCACCCTGGTCGTCACCCTGCTCGCCGGTCAGCATTCGCTGCTGCTCGGTCCGCCCGGCACCGCCAAGTCCGAACTGGCCCGGGAACTCACCGGCCGGATCGACGGAGCGTCCTACTGGGAGATCCTGCTCTCCCGGTTCACCTCCCCGACCAGGATGTTCGGGCCGATCGACGTCGCCGCCCTGGCCCGGGGCGAGTACCGCCAGGTCTACGACGGGCGCGCGACCACCGCCCACATCGCGTTCATCGACGAGATCTTCAAATGCTCCACCGCCGCCCTCAACGAGACGCTGGGCTACCTCAACGAGCGGATCTACCACCCGGAGAACGGCGGCGAACCCGTCCGCTGCCCCCTGATCGGCGCGATCACCGCGAGCAACGAACTGCCCGCCGGGGAGGACACCGCAGCGATCTACGACCGGCTGCTCGTCCGGATCGAGGTCGGCTACCTGGAGGACCCCGAGAACTTCGCCGCGCTCGTCCGCTCCGCCGTCAGCCGCCCCGGCCCGCCCGCCAGGACGACGGTGGAGCTGGCCGCGCTGGGGCGCGCCGTGGCGGAGGAGGTGCCCGCCGTGGACGTGCCCGCCCCGGTCGTGGACGCGGTCTGCGCCCTGCGCGCGGCCCTGCGCCGCAAGGACGTCGTCGCCTCCGACCGGCGCTGGCGGCAGGCCGTTCGCCTTCTCCAGGCCTCCGCCTATCTGGACGGGCGCACGGCCGCCGCCGCCGAGGACCTCCCGGTCCTGACCCACGTCCTGTGGAACACGCCCGCCGAACGGCCCACCGTCGCACGCGAGGTGCTCCACCTCGTCGACCCCGGGGGCCGGGAGGTGCGCGAACTCGCCGACATGCTCGACGCACTGGAGACCCAGCTCGACGCCATGGCCGGACAGTCCCGGGAGGCGCTGAGCGACTGGGTGATCAGGAACGCGCACCAGCGGCTCGCCACGGCCGGAACGCGTCTGGAGCAACTGCGGGGCGAGGCCGAGCGGGCGGGGCGCTCCACCGCGACGATCGACCGGGTGACGGCCCGCCGGCAGGCGGTGCGCAGCCGGGTGCTCACCGAGGCGCTGGGCCTCGACACGGACATGGTGGGCACGGCCTCCGGGGACACGCCGTGAGCGAGGACCCCGAGACGGCGGAGCTGATCCGCCGCGCCGGACCCTGGCTGGCCCGATCGTCGGCCCCCGCCGAACACCGCACCGCCGCCGTGCTCGCCGACGGCCCCTTCGACACCGCCACCCGGCACGAGACCTTCGAACGGGCGACGGCCCTGCGCGAACTGGCCGCGGAACTGGAGGCCCGCCACCCCGGCGCGGACGACCTCCTCGCCGACGTCTTCACGGCCGTCCACGCCGCCCGGCCCCGTCTGCGCGCCCGCGAAGACATGGATCCGGCACGGCTGCCGCACCACGCGATCATCGCCGCGCTCCTGGAGACGCCCGCCTTCGGCGAACTGCGCGGGCTCGCGGCCGGCGACCCCGGCGCGGCGGCCCTCGCCGTACTGGCCCTGGCCCCGGAGCTGCGGAGGATCCTGGAGCAGACCGGCAGGGAACAGGAACTGGCGCGGCGGGCGCGGGAGGCGGAGCGCCGCGGCGCGGAGGCGGCCACCGCCGTGGCCGACGCGCTCCGCGACGCCGTCGGGGGCGCCGCCACGGCCGGTGCCGACGCCGAAGCCGTGCACCGGGCGGTGCGCGCGGCCGAGCGGGCCGGTGAAGCGGCGCGGACCTCGGCCCGTGACGCGGAGCGGGCGCTCACCGCTGTCGTGCCCGGGATCCGCGCCGCCACGCGGACCGCGACGGCGCGCGCCGTCACCGCGACCCGCACCGAGGCCGCGCTCCTGCGCGCCTGGGGCGTCGGCGCGGCGGAGAAGGAACGCCTGCCCTTCGACCAACGGCTGCGCCTCGCCCGGCGGATGGGGACCGGACGGCTGGCCCGCTGGGCGGATCTGATCGGCCGCTTCCGCCGGATGGCCGAGGGCGAACGGTCCCGCAGGGTGAGCGGCGCCTCCGGCGAACTCGTCGGCGTCACCCTGGGCGACGACCTCTCCCGCGTCGTCCCCTCCGAACTCGCCCACCTCGGCCTGCCAGCCCTGCGCGCCGTGTTCGCCGCCCGCCATGCGGCGGGCGAGCTGATGCTCTACGACCACCGGGGCGAACGAGCCACCGGCCGGGGCGCGATCATCGTCTGCGTCGACACCTCGCACTCCATGTACGAGGCCGGGCCCGGTGGCGTGACCAGGGAGGCCTGGGCCAAGGCCTGCGCCCTCGCCCTGCTCGACCAGGCCCGCCACGCCCGGCGCGACTTCGCCGGCATCCTCTTCTCCTCGCCCGGCCGGCACCAGGTCTTCCGCTTCCCCGCGGGCGAACCGGCCGCGACCGCCGACGTCATGGAGTTCGCCGAGACCTTCCTCGGCGGCGGCACGAGCTACGAGACCCCGCTGGGTGCGGCGGCGGAGCTGCTGGACCGGGAGCACGGCCGGACGGGCCGCGCGCACGGCGACATCGTGATGATCACGGACGACGAGTGCGCCGTCACCGAGGAGTGGCTGCGCGACTGGCGAACCACCCGGCGCCGTCTCGGATTCCGGGTCTTCGGGGTGGCCGTCGGCGCGCCGCACGCCGCCGGGGAGGACTCCGTCCTGGACCGCCTCTGCGACAACCTGCGCGCGGTCGACGACCTCACCGACGTCCGGGCCGCCGCCGGCCTCTTCCGGCTGATCTGAAGGGGCGTCGGAGCGATGTGACCGGGCCGATGCGGGGACGTGATGTCGTCCTGGCAGGGTGGTGCCGGTGGACGCGCGTGAGGAACCGGGGCACCCGGCCGGGGCGAAGGACCGATCCGTCCGCGTCCGGCCGCCGCGGGCCTTCGCCCTCGTCCTGTTCCTGGGGCTGCTCGTGGCAGGACCGGCCGGCTGCGCCGAGCCCCCCGGACCCGGGCTCGTCGTGCCCCCGGTGCTGTACGTCCCCCGTGATCCGCAGAGCCCCGCCGGACTGCGCGTCGAGGAGACCCGGGCGGCCGGCGCCACCGTCACCTTCGACGCGACGGAGCTGAAGGGGGTCGCGGCCGTCGAGACGGCCCTGGACGCCTGCCCCGCGCACCCGCCGGTCTTCCGCTGCGCCGTCCCGGACGACGCCACGGCCCGGCAGCGGAGCGGTCAGTCGTTCCGGCTGCGAGCGGCCGGGGGAGCCGCGCCCGGGGACACGGCGGTGCTGCGCTACCGGGTGAGCGCTCCGGGCCGGCCCGGAGCGCTCACGGGCAGCACCCGTGTCGTCGTGGGCGCCCCCGAACTGGCCGTCGAGGCCCGCGCCGGCGCGCACACCGTCGACCCGGGCGGGACGGTGTCGATGACCCTCACCGTACGCAACACGGGCGACGTCCCGGCCCGGGGCGTCTCGTTCTTCATGACGGCGCGCGAGGGCCTGGAGTTCACCGGCCGGCACCGCAACTGCGGCTACCGGGGCGGCACATCGGCGTGGTGCCGGCTGCCCGCGTCCGAGGTCGTCGTCCCGCCCGGCGCCACGTACCGGCTGCGGACGCCCGAGATCCTGCGGGCGGACCGCGACGCCACCTATCCGAGGATCCTGTTCGAGGCGGCCGCGCTCGGGACGGACTACGTCCCTCCGCCGGAGGTGGCGTCGCGGTACGAGGACGGTGACGGGCCCGGCCTCCGCCTGGTTCCCGACGACGGGACGTCCGACGCGACGTCCGGGGGGAAGGACGGCGGGACGGGCGGCCGGGGCACGGCCGAGGTGAAGGTGTCGGTGCGCAACGCGGCCGACCTCGCCGCGGTCGGCGGTACCGTCACCGGCCCCGTCGGCAGCCGGGCCGCGGTGCGCGTCGGCGTGCGCAACGAGGGCCCCGGCGCGCTGCCCGCCACGGCACGGGTCGAGTTCGACGTGCCACCGGGCACCACCGTCGTGCACTCCCCGTACGAAGCCGAGCGCGACGAGGAGGTGATCGACCAGGACTGCCGGGCGCTCGCCCCCGACGGCACCCCGCTGACCGAGCCTTCCGCGCGCCAGCCGGCCGCCCGCCGGTACGTGTGCCGGGCCCCGGCCGGATCCGCGGGGGCGTCGACCACCTTCCCCTTCACGCTCCGGATCGACGTGGCGCATCCCCCGGGGCCGGGGCGGGTGACCGTGTCGGACGGTGCGTCCGGGCGCGTGAGCCACGACGGCACGGCCGGCAACGACACCGCCGCTGTTCCGGTGTCCGTGTGGCCGGGTCCGTCCTGGGCCACGCCCGCGCTGTACCGGGCGGCGGCGATCGTTCTCCTGCTGTGCGCGGTCGCGGGTGCGGCGACCGCGCTGGTACGCCGCCGCCGGCGCGGACGAGCGCGGTGAGCCGGTCGGCCCGGCTCACCGCGGCGCTGTGTCCGTCACCGGCGAAGGATCGTTTCTTCGAAGAGCGCGTCGGCGGGGTTCCGAACGGTCCGTCCGCACGCACCACATGCAGGTGTCCGGCTCGTGGGCCGGAGTGTCCACCCGGCGCAGTCCCCGCAGCGCGGCGCCCGTCACCGGAACGGGGCCGTGGAGGTCGAGGAAGCAGTCCATGCCGGGCCAACGAGTCCGGACGGCCGTCCGTCACGGGGCGGGCCGAGCGTCACCGGCCGTGCGCCCGGGGTTTCTTGACTGAGAGTGTGCTCCAACTCGTAGGCTCCGCACGACAGTCCGCAGTCCGCGCCGTTCACCAGGAGTTCTCTTGCGCTATCGCATGCTCGGCCGCACCGGCATCGAAGTCAGCGTGCACTGCCTCGGCACGATGATGTTCGGGGCGGTCGGCAACCCGGACCACGAGGACGGCGCCCGGGTGATCCACGCCGCGCTCGACGCCGGGATCAACTTCGTCGACACCGCCGACATGTACTCGGCGGGTGAGTGCGAGGAGATCGTCGGCAAGGCGCTCAAGGGCCGCCGCGACGACGTCGTGCTCGCCACCAAGGTGCACTTCCCGATGGGGGAGGGGCGCAACCGGGGCGGGAACTCGCGCCGCTGGATCATCAAGGCCGTGGAGGACAGCCTGCGGCGCCTGGGAACCGACTGGATCGACCTCTACCAGATCCACCGCCCCGACGAGAACACCGACATCGAGGAGACCCTGTCGGCCCTGAGCGACCTCGTCCACCAGGGCAAGATCCGCGCCTTCGGCGGCTCGACGTTCCCCGCCGAGGCCGTGGCCGAGGCCCAGTACGTGGCCGAGCGGCGGGCCCTGCTGCGGATGCGCACCGAGCAGCCGCCCTACTCGATCCTGGCCCGGGGCATCGAACGCTCCCTGCTGCCGGTCTGCGAACGCCACGGCATGGGCGTCCTGACCTGGAGCCCGCTGGCCGCCGGATTCCTGTCGGGGAAGTACCGGGCCGGCGCCGCCGTCGACCTGAGCACCGGACGCGCGGCCAACCAGCCCTTCCGCTTCGACCCCGCCCTGCCCGAGAACGCCGCCAAGTACGCCGCCGTGGAACAACTGGCCGAGCTGGCCGCCGATCTCGGCCGCACCCTGCCCGAACTGGCCGTGGCCTTCGCCGCCACGCACCCCGCCGTCACCTCGGTCATCATCGGACCGCGCACGCTCGACCAGCTGGAGGGCCTGCTGAAGGGTGCCGCGCTGACGCCGGACGACGCGACGCTCGACCGCATCGACGCGATCGTGCCGCCCGGCACCGACCTCTACCGGGCGGACGCCGCCTGGACCCCCGCCTCGCTGGCCGACCCGGCCCGCCGGCGCCGCCCCCTCGCGGAGCGCGCGGCGGGCTGACCGGGAAGGAGCAGGGACGGCGGGCGGTCACCGCTCACCGCGGTCGCCCGCCGCACCCTCGAGGCTTCACCGGACGGCGCACGGAACCGCGCGGACCCCGGACGGGGCTCAGCCGGCGGGCAGCGCGCTCCCGAGCAGCGACAGCAGCCGGTCCCAGTGGTGTCCCGACGCCCCGGCGTCGAACGCGTCGGTGTCCGGCATCGTGAAGCCGTGCACGGTGCCGGGGTAGATCTCCGAGGTGTACGCGATGCCCGCCGCGTCGAGCGCCGCGTTGACCCCGGCCAGCGCCTCCGGCGTCAGATCACCGGCCGCATGGCCGAAGTGGACCTCCGCGCGGAGCCGGGAGAGGACATCCAGCCCGTCGGCGTGGACCGGCCCGTGGAACGAGGCGAGCGCGGCCACCGTCCCCGGGTGGGCGGCGGCCGTACGCACCGCCAGCAGCCCGCCGAAGCAGTAGCCGGTGACCGCGACGGGCCCGGGGGCGACCTCGGGGCGGGCGGTGAGGAAGGACAGGAAGGCGTCGGCGTCGGAGAGCGTGCGCTCGGGGGTGTGCGCCTCGATGAACGGCATCAGCCGGGCGATGAGGCCGGGCCGGTCGTCCTCCCCGATGAAGTCGGGGAGTTCGACCACGGGCGTGGGCCCCTGCCGGTGGAAGACGTTCGGGACGAGCACGGCGTAGCCGTGGCCGGCCAGTTCGCGGGCCATCGCCCGCAGGGCGGGCCGGATGCCGAACGCGTCCGGGTACATCAGAACGCCGGGGCGGGGCCCGCCCCCTTCGGGGAAGGCGGCGAACGCGTCGGCCGGGCCGTCCGGCGTGGGAACGAGCAGGGTCGTGTCGGGCATGGGGGCTCCTGGGTGTCGAAGGGGTTCGTCCGCTGATCGACACCGAGGGCGGCGGAGCACGGGCGGCCCGGCTCCGGTCCTCGTGACAGGGGGCCCCGGGGGCCCGGACGGCACTCAGGGAAGTGCCGGGTCACCGATCCGTGTGTGGCGCGAGGCCGTCCCGGTCGTCATGGGACCGAACCTATCCCCGTCCCCCGCGCCGGCGCCAACTCCTCCGGCGGCGGTTCCGCGCACCGGACCACGCGGCCCGCGGCGGACCCGGAGGCGCGGACACCGCCCCCGCGCGCCGCGCCGGACCCCCACGGGGTCCGCTCCGTCCCCCGCCGTGCCCCTTCGCCCTGCACAGCGGCTAGTTTGTGTGCCAGCAGATACGCGGCCCCGTGACGGCACGGGCGGACGGGGGACAGGAGGTCGGAGCGAGTGTCGCTGCGCGACGGGGATCCGGCGGAGATCGGCGGCTATCCGCTGGAGGCCCGGCTCGGCACGGGCGGAATGGGCACGGTCTTCCTGGCCCGTACGAGCTCGGGGCGGCCGGTCGCGATCAAGCTGATCCACCAGCAGTTCGCCGGCGACGAGGAGTTCCGCATCCGCTTCCGGCAGGAGGTGGCCGCGGCCCGGCGGGTCAGCGGGGCGTTCACCGCCGCCGTCGTCGACGCCGCCCCCGACGCCGCCCAGCCGTGGATGGCGACCACGTACATCGAGGGGCACACCCTCGCCCAGCACATCGCGGCCGAGGGCCCCCTGGACGGTCCGGAGCTGCGGAGGCTCGCCATCGGCCTGGCCGAGGCGCTGCGCGACATCCACCGGGTCGGCGTCGTCCACCGCGACCTCAAACCGTCGAACGTCGTGCTCTCGCCCGAGGGTCCCCGCGTCATCGACTTCGGCATCTCGCGCGCAGCCGACCAGCAGACGCTCACGATGACCGGCCGCGTCATCGGGACCCCGCCCTTCATGTCGCCCGAACAACTCCAGGCACCCCGCGGTGTGGGACCGCGCTCCGACGTCTTCTCGCTCGGCACGCTCCTCGTGTACGCGGCGACCGGGCACGGCCCCTTCGACGCGGACAGCCCCTATCTGACCGCCTATCAGGTGGTGCACGAGGAACCCTCGCTGGACGCGGTGCCGCAGGCGCTGCGGGCCGTCGTCGAACCCTGCCTGGACAAGGAACCGGAGGTGCGCCCCTCCGCCGACGAACTCCTCGTGCTGCTGCGCGACCTGCCGGCCGACCTCGGTTCCGCGCGGGCGGCCGGTGCCGACGCCGGAGCGGGGCGCACCCGCGACATGGCCACGCAGCACCACCTCGCCACCCCGCCGCCGTCCACGCCGGTCCCGGGCCCGGCCGGCGCGTCGGACGGCACGGGTCCGCACACCCTCGCCCGGAGGCTGCGCGGCCGGTGGCGCCCCGTGCTCGCGGCCGCCGTCGCGGTGGCCGCCATAGGCGGGGGACTCGCCGCGCTGACGGCGAGCGGTATCGGCGAGGGCGACGAGGACCCGAAGGCCGGGGGCGTCACCACACCCGGCGCCACGCTCCCGGCCGGCTTCGCGGGCTGGCACGAGACCGTGCTCGGCGGACGGGCCGACATCCCGGACGAACTGCGCTGCGTGGCGCGCGGCGAGGCGCTGTTCTGCGGCGGCGGAGGCGTCGTCGCGGCCCGGATCGACGTCTCGGACGGCTCACGCGCCTGGACGGTCAAGAGCCCCGGCGTCCCCGTCCAGGGCATGCATCTCGCCGGCGCCACCGAGGACACGGTGATCGGATTCCGGTTCGCCGCCCAGGACGCCCCGCAGGACCCCGCGAGCGAGGTCGTGGCCGTCGACGCCGCCACCGGCCGCGAACTGTGGGCCACACCCTCCGGAGCCCAGTCCACGGCCGTCACCGGCCGGACCGAGGACGCCGTCGTCCTCGGCACCGACGTCGTCACGGTGAACGCCGCCAACTCCCGCTTCGAGTCCCGTGACGCGCACAGCGGCCGGGTCGCCTGGAGGACACCGTTCCCCTCGGGCACCCGGTGCGCCCCCGTCGCCATGGGCGCGCGGCTGCTCGCGATGTGCGCCGCGGACGAGGAGATCGACGCGGTGGAGGTGAGCCGGCCCACCCTGTCCACCGTCGACCGGGCCACGGGCGCCCTCGGCACCCCGATCGCCCTCGACGGCCCCGCCACCCCCATGGGCGTCGCCGGCGGCAGCCTCGTGCTGCTCCGCGAGCACCGGGAGGGACCCGCGTCGGACGGATACGACGGGGTGGTCCGGGTCGACCCGGTCACGCGCGAGGTCGCGTACGCGCGGCTGCCCGAGACGTACGACGGCACACCCGGCATGGCCGACGGCACCCTCTACATCAGCGCCCAGACCGGACGCGTCACCGCCTTCGACCCCGTGACGGGACGGAAGAAGTGGTCCCGGCAGACGGACGTGGAGGGGGCGTCGGGTCCCGCGACGGGGGACGACGCGGTGTACTTCAGCTCCGCGACCGGCCGGGTGGTCGCCCTGGATCCGCACAACGGCGAGGTCCTGTGGACCACGGACCCGCAGGCCGACGGGCTGACCGGGGAGATGGGCGCGAGCCCGCGCGTAACGGTCCTGGGGCGCGCGCTGGTCGTCGCCGCCGACGACAACACGCTCTTCGCCTTCGACACGCGCGAACCGCCGAAGTCCGACTGACCGCCCCCGGGACCGGCACGGCGCGGCGCACACCGCACGACACGCGGCACACATGGCGAAGGCAGGAAGATCGCTCTCCCTGCCTCTCCTAACGTATAGCGCACCGGGGGCCTTGCCGCAAGGCCCCCGTGGTGCCGCACAATCGACGGCCGAGACAGCCACCAGCTGCGGAAACGAGGGCCATACGTGCGTGGAGCGGGCGACGGATACGGGACCGGACCCCAGGGGCGGGGAGGCGGCACGGGGCGTGCGCGCCGGGTGCGGAATCTGACCGCGATCGATGCCGGAGCGCTCGCCCGGGTGGGCGGCAAGGCCGCGAACCTCGGCGCGCTGTCACGGATCGAGGGCGTCCGGGTACCGGCCGGCTTCTGCGTGACGACGGACGCGTTCCGGGACGCGACGGCGCACCTGCCGGAGCTGGACGAGCGCCTCCGCGCGCTGGAGCGCCTGGACGAGGAGGGCGCCGACGACGCGGAGGCGACGCGCGCGCTCGGCGCCGCGATCCGCCGGATCATCGAGGAGGCCCCGCTGCCGGCCGGTCTCACCGAAGAGGTCACCGAGGCGCTCACCGCGCTGGGGGAGCGGACCGGGTGCGCGGTGCGCTCCAGCGCCACGGCGGAGGACCTGCCGACCGCCTCCTTCGCCGGACAGCAGGACACGTATCTCCATGTCGTCGGGGCCGCGGACGTCCTGCGGCACATCCGCCGGTGCTGGGCCTCGCTGTTCACCGAGCGGGCCGTCGTCTACCGCCGGCGTCACGGCATCGCCCACCGGGCCGTCCGGATGGCGGTGGTCGTGCAGGAGATGGTCCTCCCGCACGCCTCCGGCATCCTGTTCACCGCCGACCCCGTCACCGGCGACCGGACCACCGCCACCCTGGACGCCGGCCTCGGCCTCGGCGAGGCCCTGGTCTCCGGACTGGCCGAACCGGACCGCTACCGGGTCCGCCGGGGCGAGATCGTCACCCGGGCCGTCGCGCCCAAGCACCGCGCCCTGCGGGCCCGCCCCGGCGGCGGTACCCAGGACGTGGCCGTGGACGAACGGCTGCGCGGGGAACCGGCGCTGACGGACGAACAGGTCCTGCGCCTCGTGGACACCGGACGGCGGATCGAGGCGCACTTCGGCCGGCCGCAGGACATCGAATGGTGCCTGGCCGACGACGGCTCGTTCCATGTGGTCCAGAGCCGGCCGATCACCACCCTGTTCCCCGTTCCCGAGGCCGACGACGACGGGAACCACGTCTACGTGTCCGTCGGGCACGGGCAGATGATGACCGACGCCATGAAGCCCCTCGGGCTCTCGGTCTGGCGGCGGACGGCCCTGACGCCCATGCATGAGGCGGGCGGCCGGCTCTTCGTCGACGTCACCCCCCGACTGGCCGTACCCACGGCGCGGGCCGCCCTGCTGGAGGCCATGGGGCGCGGCGACCCGCTGGTCAGGGACGCGCTGGAGACGGTGCTCGACCGCGGCGACTTCGTCCCGACGCTGCCGGACGCGCCCCCGCCCGCGCCGCCCGCCCCGGGCGCGGCGCCCTCGGCCCACCCCGATCCGTCCGTCGTCGAGGAGCTGATCGAGCGCAGCCGTGCGTCCCTCGACGCGCTGGAGCGCGGCATCCGGACGGTGAGCGGACCCGCCCTGTTCGACTTCCTGGACGAGGCCCTGGCCGAACAGCGCGCCCTGCTCGGCGACCCGCTGAACATGCGCGCCATCATGGCCTCGCACGAGGGCACCTGGTGGCTCGGCGAGAAGCTGGGCGAGTGGCTGGGCGAGAAGAACGCCGTCGACACCCTCACCCTGTCCGCGCCGGGCAACATCACCTCCGAGATGGGCCTGGCCCTGCTCGACGTCGCCGATGTCGTCCGCCCGCTGCCCGAGGTCCTCGCCCGCCTCCGGGACCTCGGCGACGACGGCTTCCTCGACGGCCTGGCCGAGGCCGAGGGCGGTGCCGGGGCACGCGACGCCCTGGCCTCCTTCCTCGACCGCTACGGCATGCGCTGCGCCGGCGAGATCGACATCACGCGCCCCCGCTGGGCCGAGAGCCCGAGCACCCTGGTGCCCGCGATCCTCGACAACGTACGCAACTTCGGCCCCGGCGCCGCCGCCCGCCGCTTCGACGAGGGCCTGCGGCGGGCGCGGGAGAAGGAGCGGGAGGTTCTGGAGCGGGTACGCGCCCTGCCGGACGGCGAGCGCAGGGCCGAGGAGACCAAGCGGACGATCGACCTGGTCCGCGCCTTCATCGGCTACCGCGAGTACCCCAAGTACGCCCTCGTCAGCCGCATGCTCGTCTACAAGCGCGCCCTGCTCGCGGAGGCCGGACGGCTGGTGCGCGAGGGAGCCCTCGCCGACCCGGAGGACATCTTCTACCTCACGTACGAGGAACTGCGCGAGGCGGTCCGCACCCGCCGGGTCGACGAGGCCCTCGTCCGGCGGCGCGAGGAGGAGTTCCGCTCGTTCCACGCGCTCACCCCGCCCCGCGTGCTCACCTCCGACGGCGAGGCACTCGACGGCTCCTACCGCCGGGACGACGCACCGGCCGGGGCGCTCGTCGGGGTGCCCGCCTCCACCGGGACCGTCGAGGGCCGGGCCCGGGTCGTCCTCGATCTGGCGCGGGCCGACCTCGCGGCGGGCGACATCCTGGTCACCGCCTTCACCGACCCCAGCTGGACCGCGCTCTTCGTCGGCATCGCGGGACTGGTCACCGAGGTGGGCGGCCAGATGACCCACGGCGCGGTCATCGCCCGGGAGTACGGCCTGCCGGCCGTCGTGGGCGTGCACGGGGCCACCGCGCTCATCCGCGACGGGCAGCGGATCCGGCTGCACGGCGCGGAGGGTTATGTGGAGATCCTGGACTGACCACGGTTCCGGAGGGGCCCGCGGGCCCCTCCGGGGTGCCCGGACGCCGGGCGGGCCGGGCCGTCCGCTACGCCCGCTCCCGGGAGCGGCGCCGGCCGCGCGGCAGGGGTACGGGACGGGGCCCCGGCACCACGGTGTTGCGCAGGGTGCCGATCCCTTCGACGGTCAGCGCGACCACGTCACCGGGGCGCAGCGCCGGCGGGTCCTGCTTCCCGCGCAGGCCCCACAGCTCGGCCAGACAGCCGCCGTTGCCGCAGGTCCCCGAGCCGAGGACGTCCCCGGGCACCACGCGGGTGCCGCGCGAGGCGTACGCGGTCATCTCCTCGAACGTCCAGCTCATGTGGGAGAGCAGGTCCCGGCCGACCGTCTCCCCGTTGACCTCGGCGGTGAGGGCGAGGCGCAGGAAGCCGTCGGGATCGCGGTACGGCTCCAGTTCGTCCGCCGTGACCAGATACGGGCCCAGCGAGGTGGCGGTGTCCTTGCCCTTGCACGGGCCGAGACCGACCCGCATCTCCGCGGACTGCAGATCGCGGGCGGACCAGTCGTTGAAGACGGTGTAGCCCACGATGTGGTCCCGGGCCCGCTCCGGGGTCAGGTCGCGGCCCTCGCGGCCGATGACGGCGCCCACCTCCAGTTCGAAGTCGAACAGCTCCGAGCCGGGCGGTACGGGCACGTCCTCACCGGGGCCGTACACCGCGTGCGGGTTGGTGAAGTAGAACGTCGGTGCCGCGTACCACTGCTCGGGCACGCCCGAGGCGCCGTCCACGGCCCGGCGCACCCCTTCGACGTGCTCCTCGAAGGTGACGAAGTCACGCAGGGAGGACGGCCGCAGGGGTGCGAGCGGGCGCACCTCACGGGCGTCGGGACCGGCCGGTCCGGCGAGGGCCGCCTCGCCCGCGGCGAGGAGACCGGGCAGTCCGGAGGTCTCCTCCAGCAGTGTGGTCAGCGAGGACACACCCGGAAGCGGGAAGAGCACACCGTCCTCGGACACGACGGCCACCCGGGCGCGGTCCCGGTACTCGTAGGAGGTGAATCGCATGGCAGGACTCCGGAGGGTCGGCGAGGGGCGGGGTGCGCGACGCGGGGGCGCCCACCCCGCCGGGGACGGGAGGGGTCAGCAGGGCGGGGCGGTGAACACGCCCCGGTCCGGGTCGTTGAACGACTCCTTGGCGACGAGTTCGTTCATCGCGTTCGCCGTGCCCCACTGGTCGGTGACCTCGGGCCGGGAGAAGTCGTAGACGTGCGGGTGCCAGGTGTCCTCGTCCAGGATCTCCAGCTCCGTCGTGTACTCGACGGTGTTGCCGTGCGGGTCGAGGAAGTACGTGAAGGTGTTGTCGCCCGCCATGTGCCGGCCGGGACCCCAGATCTTCCGGAACCCGGCCCGCATCACCCGGCCCGACCCGCGCATGTACTCGTCGATCCCGCGCATCTCGAACGAGACGTGGTGCAGGGAGGTGTGCGGTCCCTGGGCGATGGCCATGGAGTGGTGCTGGTTGCTGATCCGCATGAAGTGCATGACCTCGCCCATGTGCGGGGAGCTGAGCGTGTCGGAGAGCGCGAAGCCGAGGTGGCGCTCGTACCACTCCCGGGTGCGGTTCAGGTCGGGGGAGTTGAGGACCACGTGCGAGAGCTTGACCGGGATCGACTCCTTCTCCTCGATCCTGCGGTGCGTGCGCACGGCCACGTCGCTGGAGACCTCGATGACGCGTCCGTCGATGTCGAAGAAGCGGAAGCCGTAGCCGCCGCCCGGGGTGTCGACCTTCCCGGGCCGGCTGATCAGCTCCACCCCGCCGGCCAGCAGCCGCTCGGCCAGGGTGTCGACGTCGGCGGCGTTCGCCGCACCGTAGGAGACCAGGTCGAGGCGCTTCTCCTCGGCCCTGCGCAGCCGGACCACGTACTGCTCGGGAGAGCCCTCGGCGGCGAGGAAGGAGAGCCCGGAGTCCGTCGCGGTCTCCGTGAGGCCCCAGACCCCGGCGTAGAAGTCCCGCTGCTTCTCGAAGTCGGGCACGGCCAGGTCGACATGGCGCAGATGGGTGAGCAGACGCATGGGTCAGTCCTTCCGGAGGAGTGCGGCGGCGTTCGCGCCTCGGACGGCGTGGAACTCGGAGTCGGTCAGCCCGGCGGCGCGCAGCGCGCCGAGCGGGTCCTCGCTGCCCATGTCGAACGGGAAGTCCGAACCGAGCAGGACCCGGTCGGCCCCCGCGACGCGGACCAGTTCCCGCAGTACGTGCGGGTCGTGGACGAGGGAGTCGAAGTACAGCCGCCGGAGATAGCCGCTCGGCGGGTGGGCGCAGCCGGCCCCGGCGTCGGAGCGGGTCGCCCAGGCGTGGTCGGAACGCCCGATGTGGGTGGGCAGATAGCCGCCGCCGTGCGCGGCGATCACCGTCAGCCCCGGGTGGCGGTCCAGGACGCCCGAGAAGATCAGGTGCGAGAGCGCGACCGCGTTCTCCGCGGGCTGGCCGACGGTGTTGGAGAGGTACCACCGGTCCAGCCGCTCGTCGAGCGTGCAGCCGAAGGGGTGCAGGAAGAGCAGCGCGCCGGACTCCTCGGCCCGTGCCCAGAAGGGCGCGTACGCCGGATCGGACAGTTCGCGGCCCGGCGCGTGGCTGGAGATCTCCACACCGGTCAGCCCCTGCGCCAGCGCGTGGTCCAGCGCCGCGACCATGAGGTCCGGGTGCTGGAGCGGGACGAGGCCGAGCCCCCGCAGCCGGTCGGGCGCGGCCCGGCAGTGGGCGGCGGTCCCCTCGTTGGCCAGCCGGCAGAGACGCTCCGCCGTCTCCGCGTCGGCCCAGTAGTGGTAGTGCGAGGGGGAGGGGCTGACCAGTTGGACGTCCACGCCCTGGGCGTCCATGGCGGCCAGCCGCACGGCGGGGTCGGTGAGCCGGGGCAGCCGCTCGCGGACCATCGGCCCGTTGACGGCGAGGGCGGCGGGTCCGTTGCGCCGGGCGTCCAGGGCGCGCGCCTCCTCCAGCCCCGGCCGTCCGGCGACCAGCTCCTCGATCTCCGGCAGCAGGACGTGGGCGTGCACATCGACGGTGGGCGCGGTCACGGCAGCTCCCGCAGCATCGTCATCGTGCGGCCCATCAGACCGGGCACGTCCGCGTCGCGCACCCCGTCCAGCTGCCACTGCCCGAGCTGCACGGACGCCTCGACCACCGGCCGGACCCGGGCGATCCGCCGTTCGTAGTACGCCTGGAGCAGCGCGTCGTCCCACCGGTCCGCCCCGGCCAGCATCTCCGCCAGGACCCAGGCGTCCTCCAGGGAGAGCGCGGCCCCCTGGGCCAGGGTCGGCGGACAGCAGTGCGCCGCGTCGCCGGCCAGCACGGTCCGCCCCCGGTGCCAGGAGCCCTCCACCAGCATCCGGTCGAACCAGGTGTAGTTCACGGCCGCCGGATCGGTGATGTGGCCGGTGATCTCGGGCCAGAAACCGCCGTAGGCGGAGGTGAGCCGACGCATCTGCTCCGCGTACGACTCCGGCGGGATCGACTCCCGGTCGCGCTTGGCCTCCACGGCGTACGCGTAGAGGGTGTCCTCGCCGGTGGGGCAGTACCCGGCGATGTAGGCCGGTCCGCCGTACGCCAGGTCGGTGCGGGTCACGCCCTTCGGACGCGGGGCGGCGATACGCCAGATGGCCATGCCCGTCGGCTCGGGCCGCTCCGGGAAACCGGCCGCCGCACGGGTGGCGGAGCCCATGCCGTCGGCGGCGACCACCAGGTCGTAACGGCCCTCGGAACCGTCGCCGAACCGGACCCGCGCCCCGTCCGCGTCCTGGTCCAGCACCTCGGCGGTGGTTCCCAGCCGGACCGTCGCGCCGCTCGCGCGCACCGCCTCGATCAGGATCCGCTGGAGCGCCGGGCGCTGCATGCCGACGGTCGCGGGGAGATCGTCGCCGCCGCTGCGGATGTCCTCCTGGACGTGCAGGACCGTTCCGTCGGGGGCGGTGATGCCGACCGCGTCGAAGGCGTAACCGGAGGCCTCCACCCGGTCCCAGACCCCCAGTTCGCGCAGCACCCGCAGGGCATTGCCCTGGAGCGTGATGCCCGAGCCGGACGTGGCGTTCCAGTCCTCCCTGGCCTCGACCAGATCCACCTCCGCACCGGACCGGCGCAGCAGCACCGTGACGGCGTTGCCGGCCGCCCCGCCGCCGATCACCAGGACCCTGCGTGCTTCCTTCATGAACAACTCCTCGGTTACTGAACCTACTTGACGGCGATCGGGTTCACCGGGGAGCCCACGGCGCCGGTGATGGGAAGAGGGGCGGCGGTGAGCCAGAACGCGTACGCGCCGTCGGCGGCACAGTCCTCCGCCAGCGCGTCCAGGTCCCACATCTCACCGATGAGCAGCCCGATGTGCGGAATGGCGACCTGGTGCAGCGGCTGGAAGGCGTGGTCGAACTCGTTGGGCCGCACCTCGAAGCCCCAGGTGTCGGTGGCCACCGCCGCGAACTCGCCGCGGTGCAGCCAGCCCGCGGTGGTGAACGACAGACCCGGGGCGGGGCCGCCCGCGTACTCGCCCCAGCCCTCCCGGCGCACCCGGCTCAGCTGACCCGTGCGGACCAGGACGAGATCGCCCCGGCCGACGGTCACCCCCTGGACACGGGCCGTCCGTGTCAGATGCTCCTCGGTGACGGCGAAACCGTCGGGCAGTTCGCCGTGCTCGCCGATCACGCGGCCCACGTCCAGCAGCACCCCGCGCCCGGCGACGTACGGGGCCATGTGCTCGATGCCGGTGACCTGGTCGCCGTCGGAGGTGACGGTGCGGCCGGCGTCCCGCCCGTTCCACGCCCGGCCGTGGCAGAAGATGTGCCCGAGCCCGTCCCACTGGGTGGAGCACTGCAACGGCATCGCGATGACGTCGTCCGCGCCGCCGAGGCCGTGCGGGAAGCCCTGGAGCCCGAGCGCCGCGTCCGTGCCGGTGTCGAGCATCGTGTGCACGGGATTGGTGCGCCGCCGCCAGCCCCGCTGCGGGCCGTCCATGTCGAACCGCTGCGCCAGCGAGAAGCTGACGCCGCGCCGGACCAGTGCCGCGCCCTCGCGCCGCTTGGCCGCGTCCAGGAAGTTGAGCGTGCCCAGCACGTCGTCCTCGCCCCAGCGGCCCCAGTTGGAGCACGCCTTGGCCGCGCGTGCGATCGCCCCCTCGGGGTCGTGCCGTTCGAGGGTCATGCCGTTCCCTCCGCGACACAGCGGGTGCGCTGGGAGCCGAGCCCGGTGACCGACGCGTCCATCACGTCGCCGTCGCGCAGCAGCCGCCCCCAGTGCATGCCGTTCCCGGCCGGCGAACCCGTCAGCACCAGGTCACCGGGGAGCAGCCGGGCGCTCTGCGAGATGTACGAGACCAGCCGCGCCACCCCGAAGATCATGTCCCGGGCCGACTCGTCCTGCATGGTCTCGCCGTTCAGCGCCAGCACGAGGCGCAGGGCGCCCGGGTCCGGGACGGACGCGGCGGGCACGATCCAGGGGCCGAGCGGGGTGAAGCCCGGGGCGTTCTTCGAACGCAGCCAGTCGGTGCCGATCTGCGGCATGTCGCGGCGGAAGGCCGTGGCGCGGTCGGTGAGGTCGTTGGCGATCGTGTACCCGAAGACATGGTCCAGGGCCTCCGCCTCGGAGACCCGGTGGGCGGGCCGGCCGATGACCGCCGCCACCTCCAGTTCCCAGTCCGGCTTCGTGGCCCACTCCGGCAGCACGACGTCGTCGTACGGTCCGGTGAGCGCGCTCGGCAGACCGGTGAAGACGTACGGAAGGTCCTCGGCCGCCCGCCGGTCCATGAGCGCGGCGGCCTCGGCACGCCGCTCCTCCTCCGGGCGGTCGTCGGCCGGGTCGCGGTGCGCCACGTGCAGATCGATGACGTGCTGCCGGTAGTTGGCCCCCGACTGGAACACCTGACGGGGCTCCACGGGCGCGTGCACCCGGAACTCCGCCAGCGGCCGTCCGGCGGGCACCGCACCGGCGGCGATGCCGGCCAGCCGGTCTGCGACGGCCTCCCCGCCCTCCAGCAGTCCCCGCACGGTCAGGGTCTCGTCGCCGAGCGCCGTACGCAGATCGACGACCCGGGAATCCGCCGTGACGAGCGCGGGAAAGGCGGGCCCGTCCGGAGCGGAGAGCGTGGCGAGGGCGAACGGTCCGGCGAACGGCGCGGACGCGGATGCGGATTTCACGGGCATGTCCTCCTGATTGCGGTGGCACTAATCTGGACCCGCCCCCGGTGATCAGGGAAATCGATTCCATGGATGATCGACATCCATGACGCTTATACCTCCCCGTCCGGCGCCCCACCGCACAAGGAACCGCCATGAATCTCGCCCGGCTCGATCTGAACCTCGTCGTCGCCCTGCGCGCCCTCCTGGAGGAACGCAATGTCACCCGCGCGGGCCGGCGGGTCGGCATCAGCCAGCCCGCCATGAGCTCCGCGCTGGCCCGGCTGCGCCGCCACTTCGACGACGAACTCCTCGCCCGGGTCGGCGGCCACTACGAACTGACCGCGCTGGGCCAGGTCCTGCTGCACCGCACCGCCACCGCCTACGAGGTCATGGAACGCCTCTTCGCCAGCCAGGCCGCCTTCGACCCGGCGAGCGAGACCCGCGCGTTCACGATGGCCGCGTCGGACTACGCGGTCGCCGTGTTCGGCACCGAACTGGCCCGGGTCGTCCACGAGGAGGCCCCCGGCATCCGGCTGCGCTTCACCCAGACCCCGCCCACCGCGGTCGACGACACCGCCTCCCTGCTGGGCGCCGCGGACGGACTGCTGATGCCGCACGGCGTGATCAGCGACTTCCCCGCCACCGACCTGTACGACGACCGCTGGGTCTTCCTCGTCGCCGACGACCACCCCGACGTCGCCGACCGGCTCACCCACGAGGACCTGGCCCGGCTGCCGTGGGTCACCTACCAGCGCACCTACGACGCCCCCGCGGTGCGCCAGCTCGGCATGCTGGGCATCGAGCCGAGGGTGGAGGTCTCCGTCGACAGCTTCCACCTGCTGCCGCTCCTGGTGCAGGGCACCACGCGCATCACGTTCATCCAGGCGCGCCTGGCCCGGCTCCTCGCCCCGCTCGCCGCCGTGCGCGTGGTGGAGCCGCCGTACGAGGCCGTCCCCCTGCGCGAGGCCCTGTGGTGGCACCCCGTGCACACGCACGACGCCGCTCACATATGGCTGCGGGAGACGGCCGCGCGGGTCGGCGCCGCGCTCGCCGAGGAATCGGCTGCCGGCCCCGCGGCGGGCGAGACCGTTCCCGGTCCCTAGCGCTCCTGTGCGCACCCCGGGCACAGGCCCCGGTACGTGACCTCGACATCGGAGACGGTGAAACCGAACCGCTCGGACGCGGGCAGCCCGGCCAGCGGGTCGACCGCCGGGTGGACGTCTCGGATGGTGCCGCACGCCGAGCAGACCAGATGCTGGTGCGGGCGGTGCGCGTTGGGGTCGTAGCGCTTGGCGCGTCCGTCCGTGGTCACCTCGATCACCTCACCGAGTGAGACCAGCTCGCCCAGCGTGTTGTAGACCGTGGCGCGGGAAATCTCCGGCAGACGGGACGTGGCCCGGTCCAGCACCTCGTCCGCGGTGAGATGGACGTGGTCCCCGGCGAGCACCTCGGCCACCACCCGGCGTTGAGCGGTCATCCGCCAGCCACGTGCGCGAAGCCGTTGCAGCAGGTCACTCATGCCCACCAGCCTAACTATGCATTGTCCGACCAATGAATCAGTACACGCCTGTCAGTCGTATTGACTTGGACTATGTCCATCGTAGGATCGGTTCCGGCTGACAGCCAAGGGACAGGACAGCAGCGCGGAAGACGCCGCGAGGCCGGGGAAGGGGCGGACCGCCCGGATTCCGGCCCGGAGTCTCCACCGTCCGTAGCTCCTCAGCACCGTGATCCGCCCCGTCCGGAAGGATTTCCATGACTGAGAACCACGACGCGATCGTCGCCGACCCGAAGGCAGAGGAGGCCGGTGGCTGCCCGGTCGCGCACGGTCGCGCGCCCCACCCGACCCAGGGCGGCGGCAACCGCCAGTGGTGGCCGGAGCGGCTCAACCTGAAGATCCTCGCCAAGAACCCCGCCGTGGCCAATCCGCTGGGCGAGGACTTCGACTACGCCGAGGCGTTCAACGCGCTCGACCTCCCGGCGGTCAAGCGGGACATCGCCGAGGTGCTGACGACCTCGCAGGACTGGTGGCCCGCCGACTTCGGCAACTACGGCCCGTTCATGGTCCGGATGGCCTGGCACAGCGCCGGCACCTACCGCATCAGCGACGGCCGGGGCGGTGCCGGAGCCGGACAGCAGCGCTTCGCCCCGCTCAACAGCTGGCCGGACAACGCCAGCCTGGACAAGGCGCGCCGCCTGCTGTGGCCGGTCAAGAAGAAGTACGGCAAGAGCCTGTCCTGGGCCGACCTCCTCATCCTGACCGGCAACGTCGCCCTGGAGACGATGGGCTTCGAGACCTTCGGCTTCGGCGGCGGACGCGCCGACGTGTGGGAGCCCGACGAGGACGTCTACTGGGGTCCCGAGACCACCTGGCTGGGCGACGAGCGCTACACCGGCGACCGCGAGCTTGAGAACCCCCTCGGCGCGGTCCAGATGGGCCTCATCTACGTCAACCCCGAGGGCCCCAACGGCACCCCGGACCCGATCGCCGCCGCCCGCGACATCCGCGAGACCTTCCGCCGGATGGCGATGAACGACGAGGAGACCGTCGCACTCATCGCCGGCGGCCACACCTTCGGCAAGACCCACGGTGCCGGACCCGCCGACGCGGTCGCGGCCGACCCCGAGGCCGCCCCGATGGAGCAGATGGGCCTCGGCTGGAAGAGCTCCCACGGCACCGGGAAGGGCGCCGACGCGATCACCAGTGGTCTGGAGGGCATCTGGACGGACACCCCGACCACCTGGGACAACAGCTTCTTCGACATCCTCTTCGGCTACGAGTGGGAGCTGTTCAAGAGCCCCGCGGGCGCCCACCAGTGGCGGCCGAAGGACGGCGCCGGCGCCGGTACGGTCCCCGACGCCTTCGACCCGGCGAAGACCCACGCGCCGACGATGCTCACGACCGACCTCTCGCTCCGCTTCGACCCGGCCTACGAGCAGATCTCGCGGCGCTTCCACGAGCACCCGGAGCAGTTCGCCGACGCCTTCGCCCGCGCCTGGTTCAAGCTGACCCACCGCGACATGGGTCCCGTGGTGCGCTACCTCGGCCCGGAGGTCCCGAGCGAGGTGCTGATCTGGCAGGACCCGCTGCCCGCCCGGACCTACGAACTCGTCGACGCGGCGGACATCGCCTCCCTCAAGGAGCAGGTCCTCGCCTCCGGCCTGTCGGTCGCCGACCTGGTCTCCACCGCCTGGGCGTCCGCCTCGTCCTTCCGGGGCAGCGACAAGCGCGGCGGCGCCAACGGAGCCCGCATCCGTCTGGAGCCGCAGTCCGGCTGGGAGGTCAACGAGCCGGACCGCCTCGCCTCGGTCCTGCGCACCCTCGAAGGCGTCCAGGAGTCCTTCAACTCCGGCCGCACCGACGGCAAGCAGGTCTCCCTCGCCGACCTCGTCGTCATCGCGGGCGCGGCGGGTGTCGAAAAGGCCGCCAAGGACGCCGGGCACACCATCGAGGTGCCGGTCTCCCCGGGCCGCGTCGACGCCTCGCAGGACGAGACCGATGTGGAGTCCTTCGTCGAACTGGAGCCGGCCGCCGACGGGTTCCGCAACTACGTCGGCAAGGGCAACCGGCTCCCCGCCGAGTACCTCCTGCTCGACCGGGCCAATCTGCTCGACCTCAGCGCTCCCGAACTGACCGTCCTCGTCGGCGGTCTGCGCGTCCTCGGCGCCACCTACCAGCAGTCCTCGCAGGGCGTCCTCACCGAGACCCCGGGTCTCCTGACGAACGACTTCTTCGTCAACCTGCTCGACATGGACACCACCTGGAAGGCGACCTCGGACGACGCGAGCACCTTCGAGGGCCGCGACGCCACCGGCGCGGTCAAGTGGACCGGCAGCCGCGCCGACCTCGTCTTCGGCTCCAACTCGGAGCTGCGCGCGGTCGCCGAGGTCTACGCCTCGGACGACGCGAAGGAGAAGTTCGTCAAGGACTTCGTCGCCGCGTGGGACAAGGTGATGAACCTGGACCGCTTCGACCTGGCCTGAGCACCCCACCCCGGAGGCCGGCTCCCGCAACGGAGCCGGCCTCCGGCCGTCGTGCGGGCGTCGCCCCCGGTGCGGACTGTGGTGCGGGCCTCACCTGTGGTGCGGGCGTTGCCTACTGGATGGGCGGACTGTGCCTGTTGTGCCTGTTGCGCGGACCGTGCGGGCCGGGCGGCCGTGGGGGCTGTGCGTGCGACGGGCGTGGCGGTCCGGCGGCGGTGGTGCGGGACCTCTCGTCGCCGGGACCCTCGTCGCACTGCGGCCCGCCCTCCGGCGCTGCGGCGGGATCGCGACGACAGGGCCTAGGCTGCGAACGAACCGTCACCGGACCCCGACGTCCGACCCCGATCCAGGAGCACCCACCATGCCCGGCCCCGCCCCGACGTTCCCCTACCCCGACGCCCACGGACCGGACGAGACCCCCGCGCCGCACCCCGCGCTGGCCCCCGTCACCGGGCTGCTGGGGACCTGGACCGGGCACGGCAGCGGCGGCTACCCGACCCTCGCCGAGGACTTCCGCTACGCCCAGGTGGTCACCTTCAGCCACGACGGCCGGCCGTTCCTCCACTACGAGGCACGCGCCTGGCTCCTGGACGCCGACGGGCAGCCGCTGCGGCCCGCCGCCCGGGAGAGCGGCTGGTGGCGGATGCGGCCGGAGGGCGAGGTGGAGGCCCTGATCACCCAGCCCACCGGCATCGCCGAGCTGATGACGGGCCGCGCGGCCGACGGCACCGTCGACCTCACCACCCACCAGGTCGCGCTCAGCCCCACCGCCAAGGACGTCGAGGCCACCCGCCGCCGCTACACCCTGACCGACGACGGCGCGCTCGACTTCGTCCACGACCTCGCGGCGATCGGCCGTCCCCTCCAGCACCACCTCTCGGCACGGCTGCACTGCGCGACCCACGGCTGAACGCGCTCAGCGCAGCGACTCCGGCAGCTCGTCCCGGTACACCACCCCCAGCCGCTGCGTGGCCCGGGTCAGCGCCACGTACAGATCGTTCGCCCCGAACAACGCGGGCTCCACGACCAGCACATGGTCGAACTCGAGCCCCTTGGCCTGCCGGGGGCCGAGCAGCACCACCGGGCGGGTCAGATCCGGCTCCGCCCCGGCCGTGACGCCGTCGAGCCGGGCCGCGATCTCGGCGTGCAGCGTCGGCGGCGCGATCACACCGAGACGCCCCTCGGCCGGCGTCAACTCCGCGACCGCGCGGGCCACACCGCCCGCGAGGTCCTCGCCGGTGTGCCGCAGCCACGGCGCCTCGCCCGTGGACCGCACGGAGGCGGGCGGTTCGAAGGAGGGGTCCTGGGCGCGCCGCACCCGCGCCGCCAGCTCCATGATCTCGGCAGGCGTACGGTAGTTGACCCTGAGCGAGACATGCTCGAAACGGTCGCCCACGTACGGCTCCAGGATCTCCTTCCACGCCCCGATACCGGCCTCCTCCGAGGTCTGCGCCGGATCGCCGACCAGCGTCATGGACCGGCTCGGCGCGCGCCGCATCAGCAGCCGCCAGGCCATCGGGGACAGCTCCTGCGCCTCGTCGACGATGATGTGGCCGAACGCCCAGGTGCGGTCGGCCGCGGCCCGTTCGGCCGCGCTGCGGTGGTCGGCCTCCTCCTGCCGCTCCGCCATCCGCTCGGCGTCGATGATGTCGTGGGCGGCCAGCAGCTCGGACTCCTCGTCCTCGAACTCGAACGATTCCGAACCCCGCGACAGCTCCAGCACCCCCTGCGCGTAGGCGATGCGCTCCTGCCGCTCGGCCTCGGCGGCGGCGCGCTCGGCGCTGTCGTCGACACCGAGGAGTTCCGCCACCTCGTCCAGCAGCGGCACATCGGCCGGGGTCCAGCCGCCTTCGCCCGGGGCGCGCCGGATCGCGTCGGCGTCCGCGTCCGGGACGAAGAGGGGATCGGCCAGATAGCCGGCCAGGAACCCCTCCGGGGTGAGCGGCGGCCACAGCGAGTCGATGGCCTCGTGCACCGCCTCGCTGACCGCGACGGCCTTGCCGAGCTGGGCGATGTCGTCCGGTCCGAGGAAGTTGGGACCGCCGTACGGGTCCGCCCCGATGCGCTCGGTCAACTGCTCGGTCAGTGCGTCGATGACCCGGAACGCGAAGTGCGGGCGGGCCAGGTTGTGGGGCAGCCGGGTGTCCCGGGCGGCCTGCCGGGCCTCGTAGGCGATCTCCCAGTCGAGGATCAGATCGCCGTCGTCGTGGGCCACGATCAGCGGCGCACCGGGCTCGGGCAGGGTCTGGCGGTCGCGCACGGCCAGGGCCAGCGCCTCCGCCATCGCGGCCCCGCCCTTCACGGCGGCGGCGCGGGAGGTGTCCGTGTCCTCGGCCCGCACCCCCGGGAAGAGCTCGGCCTGCGTGGCGAGCAGCACCCCGGTCTCGCCCAGGGCGGGCAGCACCTCGCCGATGTAGCTGAGGAACGCCGGGTTGGGACCGACGATCAGCACGGCCCGCTTGGCCAGCAGCTCGCGGTGCTCGTAGAGAAGGAAGGCCGCCCGGTGGAGGGCCACCGCGGTCTTTCCCGTGCCGGGACCGCCCTCGACGACCATGACGCCCTGGTGCGGGGCGCGGATGATGCGGTCCTGCTCGGCCTGGATGGTCCGCACGATGTCGCCCATGCGGCCGGTGCGCGCCGAGTTCACCGCGGCGAGCAGCACGGTGTCCCCGCTGGGGTCCTCGAACCCGGTGCGCCGGGTGTCCGCGACGTCGAGGATCTCGTCGTGGAGCTCGGTGACCGTGCGTCCCTCTGTGGTGAGATGCCGGCGTCTGCGCAGCCCCATTGGGGTGTGACCGGTGGCGAGATAGAAGGGCCGGGCCACCGGTGCCCGCCAGTCGATGAGCAGCGGGGTGTGCGCGTCGTCGTCCTCCCGGATTCCGATCCGGCCGATATGGTGCGCGATGCCGTCGGTGAGATCGATCCGGCCGAAACACAGGGAACCGTCCACCGCGTTCAGCGCGGCCAGCAGCCCCGAGCGCTCGGCGACCTGCACATCGCGTTCCAGTCGGGCCTGGAGCCCGTTCCCGACCGGCGTCAGGGCGTCCTCGACCTGCTGGGCGGCAACCCCGCGCAGCACGTCGACCCGGTCGTAGAGCCGGTCGATGAATTGCTGTTCCTTCTGCAATTCGGCACTTTCCCGAGTTGACAAATTTGCTCCCTGGCAGATATGGTGTTTCTTGTGAGGCCCCCTTGAGGGGCCTTTTTTCGTGGGCACACAGAAACACTCAATATACGCCCCGAAATCCCGGGCCCGCAATTGCCGCCGATGGTTCACACGTCGGCGAGAACCTCCTGGAGCCGGGCCGCATAGGCGCGCGGATGCGTGGTGTTGCCGTTGTGTCCGCCGGGGAACGGCACGGGGTCGTGGCCGACCAGTTCCCCGAGGCGCCGGGCGCACTGCCCGACGAAGACCGAGGAAGACGTGGTGCTTCCCCGTGCGGCGACGATGCGCACGGGCGAGTCGCGCAGGGCCTTCGCGGCGAGTTCGGCACCGATGACGGCCGTGAAGTCCTGGCCGATGAAGAAGTCGAAGTTGGCCAGCCGCCGTGGGGTGAGCGGCATGGGCGTGAGGTCCGGCTCGGTGTCCTGATGCGTCGGATCGATGCCGAGCACCGCGGCTATCGCGGGAAAGGCCGCCTTCAATCCGCCTTCGCGGTAGACGGACTGCAGATGCGCCAGCTCGGCCACGTGCTGGGCCCGCTGTCGCGGGGGCAGCAGGGACGGGGTGACGGGATCGTGCGCCACGAGTGCGCGGAGCTGCCCGGGGTGGCTGACCGCGAGGTGCAGACCGATGGCGGCGCCCATGCTGCAGCCGAGCATCAGCGCGGGCTCGTCGGTCAGTTCGTGGAGGAGCCGGTGCACGTCGTCGGTGTGCTGCTCCATGGTCACGCCCCGCTCGGGGTGGGTGAGAGGGCTGCGGGAGAGGCCGCGGCGGTCGTACGTGACCACGCGGTAGCGGTCCACGAGCCGGTCGACCAGGTCGGTGCTGCGGGCGGCGTCGCCCTCGCCGCTCTGGGAGACGAGCAGCAGCGGGCCGGAGCCCCGGACCTCGTAGTGGAGCGTGGCGCCGTCGGTTGCGAGCAGCATGGATGCCTCCGGGCAGGGATGGGCCGGGTGGAGCGGCGGGAGTGCCGTTCCGTGCTCCGTAATCTAGTCCATCTATTTCGATACATCAAGAGTGATGCATCAATGTCGATGTACTGGCCGGGTGCGGGTGGGTCGGACGTGGTCGGGCGCGCTGGGTGCGGCCGGGTGCGGGAGGGGTCGGGCGCGGGTGGGCCGGAGGTGTTGGGCCGAGGGGCAATGCATCGACATCGATGTATCGGCAGTGATGGAGGCTGGGTAGCATGCGGGCCATGACGTCCTCCGAGATGACCCCCGTCGAGCTGTTCCTCCTCGGGCGGACCCTGATGAAGATCGGGGAGGAGTCCCTTCCCGAGCCGGCCTCGGATGCCGACGCGCACCGCACCGGTACCCGTGCCTCGCTCGTCGTGCTGAGTGACCTGCTCGGTCATCCGGACACGTCCGTGAGCGCGATCGCGCGGCGCACGGGACTGCCGCAGAGCCAGGTGTCGGGCGCCGTGGCCCGGCTGAAGAAGGCGGGCTCGGTCGAGACCGCTCCCGATCCCGCCGACGGCAGGCGGCAGTTGATCCGCAGGGCCCCCGAGATTTCCGACCGCGTGGCCGAGGTCCGGCTGTCCCGTATCGACGACGCGCTCGGCCGCGCGCTCGGCACGGACGACGCCGAGCGGCTGCGCGAGGTCGCCGACGCGCTCGATGTGCTCGCCCGGTATCTGACGCCCGAGGCCGTGGGCCGCCTGAGGCCGTGACCTCCGCCGGAGATTCCTCGCCGCGCTCCGACGCGCCGGGGAGGCGGCGGTCGCGTACTGCGTGAACCCGCACGTGAAGCGGTCCGGCGGGGTGTCCGGGCGGGGCGTTCGGTCCGGCCGTGCCCGGACCCCGCCCGAAACCGGTTCGGGCGGATTCCGGGACCCGCTGCACCCCGTCGACTAGTCAAGGAGTTGAATACTCACATCCTTGAATGCGGTGCGGCGGAACAGGAAGGCGGCCCCATGCCGAACGGTTCGTATCTGCGGTATGTCGCCCTGGGCGACAGTCAGACCGAAGGGCTCGGCGACGGCGACGACACCGTCGGACTCCGCGGCTGGGCCGACCGCTTCGCCGAACATCTCGCGGTCGTCGGTCCGGGCGTGCGCTACGCCAATCTCGCCGTACGCGGCAAGACCGCCGCCCAGGTCCGCGCCGAGCAACTGGAACCCGCCCTGGCGCTCCGTCCGGATCTGGCCACTGTCGTCGCCGGTGTCAACGACCTGCTCCGGCCCCGGTTCGACGCTGCGGAGACGGTCGGTCACCTGGAGGAGATGTTCGCCGCGCTCGCGGCCGCCGGTGCGCGCGTGGTGACGCTGACCTTCCCCGATGTGGCCGAGATCGCCCCCCTCGCCCGGCCCGTCAGGAACCGGGTGAGGGAACTCAACACCGGCATCCGCGAGGCGGCGGCCCGGCACGGGGTCGCGGTCGCCGAGACCGGCCTCGCCGATGTCGCCACCGACCCGCGCCTGTGGAGCCCGGACCGGCTGCACGCCGCACCGCTCGGTCACGCGCGGATCGCCGCCGCCGTCGCCGAGGCCGTCGATCTGCCCGGCAGCGACGACAGCTGGATGACGCCGCTCCCACCGCGCGCCCCCCGCTCCGGATGGCGTACGGCGACCGCCGAACTGCGCTGGGCGGCCGGATTCCTCGGTCCCTGGCTCGGGCGTCGGCTCCGCGGCCGCTCGTCCGGCGACGGCCGCACCGCCAAACGCCCCCAACTCCAGCCTGTCACCGCCGAGTTCTGAAACCGCCGTAGTCCTGCGACGGCCCCGCCCGCGCAGTCGGCACACCGGCTCCGCACCGCCGGAACCCCGCCTTCCGCCCTCCTCCGGACCCGTTGTCAGTGGTCGCACGTAGGTTCAGTGGAGTCCCGCCGATCCGGCGCGGACACCCCCTCTGTGCATAGGAGATGGCGCGTTGTCGGACTGGGAGAGGTCGAGTACGGCGCGGGTGGCGGCGCCCGCACGACCACGCAAACTGTCCAAGGTCCCGTTCGTCGAACTGGCCGACGGGCGCTTGCAGGGCGTGGTGTCGAGCGGCTCGGACATCGGACGGGTCTACGTCTCGTCGGTCGCGGCCGGCACCTATGCCTTCGCCTGCAGCACCAACAACAACCGGCCCTGCGGCGGAGCCCGGGGCTCGTTCTGCAATCACATCCGGGCGCTCGTCAACGAGGCCGTGCTCCAGTACGGAGCCGCCCGCGTCGCCCGCTATCTGAAGGCCGAGGACGGGGACGGGGAACCCACCGCGCACGGCGTCACGGCGCACATGAGCGCCGCCCGGCCCGCGCAGGGCGACAGCAATGACGCGGCCCCCGTCTTCAGCAGGTTCCTGCGCCACCTCGCCTATCTGGAACTCGCCCCGAGCACCGACCCGTTGCCGGAGATGCACTGGTTCCCGCCGACCCGGGCGGTGGCCTGATGCGTACGGATCTCCTGCTCACGCCCGTCACCGGTCTCGACGAGGCGCTGGCCGCCGTCGACGGCTTCGACGAGGCCCTCGTCTCCGGGCTCCTCCGCCCCCGCCCCGACCGGGCCGCCGGACTCGCCGCGTTCGCCGCGGCGCTCGCGGGCACCCCGCTCGCGACCAGGACCGCCGAGGCCACCGCCCGGACCGCGGAGGGATCCTCGGACGAGGACGACTACCTCGCTCTCGCGGGGGCCCGCACCGCGCTGCTCGGCTCGGTCCACGACGCGCTGACCGAGCGCATCACGGAAGCGACGGGACGTGAAACCGCGGAGAACACCTCCCCGGCCGGGACCGGGACGCCGCCGCCGGCCAACCTGCTCGCCGCCGCCCGCTCCTGGCTGGCCGATCTGGCCCGTGTCGGATGGACGGGCCTGGACCACGACACCGTCGCGGCCTCGGCCCCCGTCGTCTCCGCGCTGCTCCCCGACCCCTCGCTGCGCCGCCTCGCGACCCTGCTCGACGGCTTCGCCGCCGAACTCGCCGCGACGGGCCCGGGAACGGCGGCCGACCGGGTGCCCGCCCGCCGCTGGGCGGACCTCTGGGCCCGCGCGATGCTGCTGACCGTCCCCGGAGCGGCCACCGCCCCCGCGACGGAGACGGTGACCGGGCGGCTGCTGCCCCTCGGGGTCGACCTGCACGAACACCCCACGGCCGTCCAGGCCCAGGTGCACGCCGTGCTCGAACCGGCCGACGGCTCCACGCCCCGGCTGGTCCGCGCCGCGGCGTCCGCCCCCAAGCCGGACACGGTCGTCGGCGCCGGGCTCTGGCAACTGCTCCGCCCCCGGATGTCCCTGCTCGCGGCCCTCGGCGACGGCCTGTCGATGGACCTCGACGCCATGCCCGTCACCGCCGAAGGCGACCTGATCTGGAGCGACGGGCACGCCCGCGCCGGACAGCCGGCCGACCCGTTCGTCACCGCGCGGGTCGTGCTGCCCACCGCGTCCGACGCGCTCACCGCGCCGTTGGACCGTCATCCGGTGCGCATCGCCGTCCCCGTCTTCCTGGAGGGGTACACCGCGCACCAGGAGGACGACGGCCTCGTCTTCACGGTCGCGGGGCAGCCGTTGGCCGTCGACACCGACCGCGTCCCGGCCGCGGGCCCGCTCACGCCCGAGGCCGTCGCCGCGTCCGGAGCCTGCCTCGCCCTGCTCCGCTGGGACGCCGGCGCCTACCGCCTCCAGCCGCTGGCCGTCGAGGCCACCGTCCGGAAGAAGACCGTCGTGCTGCACGGCGGGGCATGGGCCGGCGGGACGACGGACAAGGCCGGTGTCAGGGCGGAGAAGGCCGCCACCGACGCCGTCGCCGTCCTCCGCGAGCGCGCGGGAAGGCTGCTGCGGAAATGACCGATCCCCGCACCGCCGCGCCCCCGGACCCGGCGCTCGCGCCGCGCACACCCGAGGCCGATCCGCACGAGAACCGCCGCCAGGTACTCTACTGGCGCCTGCTCGCCCGGCTCTTCGACCCGGAGGAGCAGGCGGGCCTGGAATCCGCCGGACTCGACATCGTCGAGGACCTCGGGCTGCCCGCCGCGCTTCTGGACCCGCAGGCGTCCGTCGACTCGGTCGTGCAGCGCCATCCGGAGCTGGCCGGCGAGTTCGACGGTCTGATGACCCCGGACCCCGAGGACGTCCGCGACCGGGCCGCCGAGGTGCGCCGCGCCGCCCTCGTCTCCAAGGTGCTCCTCAACGTCTTCTCCACGGGCTCCGGCACGGTCACGGCCGAGCAGCTGGCCCGCTGGCAGTCGGACGCGGGCTGGCTGGAGCGTGCCCTCGGCCACGAACCCGGCGATCTGCGCGGCGGCCGGGCCGGCGGCTCGGGTCAGACCGGCGCCGCGCCGGGCACGGGCCCCGAACTCGGCTCCCTCGAAGCCGATCTGGTCCGCCGCATGCGGCTGCGCGAAGTGCTCGGCGATCCCGTGCTCGCCGCGCGGCTGACCCCCAGCATGTCGCTCGTCGAGCAGTTGCTGCGCGACAAGAGCAACCTCTCGGGCATCGCCCTGGCCAACGCGAAGGCCCTGATCCGCCGCTTCGTCGACGAGGTCGCCGAAGTGCTGCGGACCCAGGTCGCGAAGTCCACGGTGGGCGAGCTGGACCGCTCCGTGCCGCCCAAGCGCGTGTTCCGCAACCTCGATCTCGACCGCACCATCTGGAAGAACCTGACCAACTGGAGCCCGGAGGAGGAGCGGCTCTACGTCGACCGCCTCTACTACCGGCACACCGTCCGCAGGACGACGCCCCAGCGGCTGATCGTCGTGGTGGACCAGTCCGGCTCCATGGTCGACTCGATGGTCAACTGCACCATCCTGGCCTCCGTCTTCGCCGGACTTCCCAAGGTGGACGTCCATCTGATCGCGTACGACACACAGGCGCTCGACCTCACCCCCTGGGTGCACGACCCCTTCGAGACCCTGCTGCGCACCCAGCTCGGCGGCGGCAACGACGGACCCGTCGCCATGGCGATGGCCCGTCCGAAGATCACCGACCCGCAGGACACGGTGATGGTCTGGATCTCCGACTTCTACGAGTTCGACCGCTCCCAGCCGCTCTTCGAGGGCATCGAGGCCGTCCACCGCTCGGGCGTGAAGTTCATCCCCGTCGGCTCCGTCACCAGCTCCGGCCGCCAGCAGGTCAATCCCTGGTTCCGCGAGCGGTTCAAGGCGCTCGGCACCCCGGTCGTCTCCGGCCACATCAGCAAGCTCGTCCACGAGCTCAAGACCTTCCTCGCCTAGAAAGGCCCCTCCATGTCCGACCTGTTGCGCGCCCCCGCCGAGATCAAGTACGCCGAGGAGCTGGCCTGGCTCGAATCCGTCGACGATCACCCCAAGCCGTTCTCCTGGCGGCTCTCCCCGAAGATGGTCCGCCTCTTCATCCTGGGCTCCGAGCGCTCCGACGGCCTCGACCGGGAGATCACCCAGAAGTGGTACGGCGACCGCAGCTTCGTCGAGCGCTCCATCGTCACCCTGGCCTCCGACCGGGGACTGCTGCTCATCGGTGACCCCGGCACCGGCAAGAGCTGGCTGGCCGAACTGCTCTCCGCCGCCATCTGCCGCAACTCCACGCTGGTCGTGCAGGGCACGGCGGGCACCACCGAGGACCACATCAAGTACTCGTGGAACGTCTCCATGGTCATCGCCAAGGGACAGTCCCGCGAGTCCATGATCCCCTCACCGATCATGACGGCGATGGAGAACGGGGCGATCGGCCGCTTCGAGGAGCTGACCCGTTCCACCAGCGATGTACAGGACGCGCTGATCTCGATCCTCTCCGAGAAGTACATCTCCGTCCCCGAGCTGGACAGTGACAACATCGTCTTCGCCAAGCCGGGCTTCTCCGTCATCGCCACCGCCAACAGCCGCGACCGGGGCGTCAACGACCTCTCGTCCGCGCTCAAGCGCCGCTTCAACTTCGTACGGATCCCGGTCGTCACCAACAAGAAGAGCGAGGCGGAGATCGTCCGCTTCCGCACCGAGGAACTGCTGCGCCGGCACAGCATCGAACTGGACGTGCCGCCGACGCTCCTGGACGTCCTGCTGCGGAGCTTCGCCGATCTGCGGGCCTCCGCGGCGGCGGCCGCGAGCGACGACGAGAAGCTGGAGTCCTCCCTCTCCACCGCCGAGCAGATCGGCGTCCTGGAGGACGCGATCCTGCACGGCGACTTCTTCGGCGAACGCGACCTCACCGCCCGCACCCTCGCCTCCTCGCTCGTCGGCTCGCTGGCCCGGCGCGACCCCGAGGACCTGGCCATCCTCAACAAGTACCTGCACGGGGTCGTCGAGCCGCGCAGCAAGGAGGAGGGCGGTTCCTGGCCCGAGTTCCTGGAGGGCGGCCGCGACGCGATCGCCACGCTCTCGTGACCGCCCCCGACCGGCCCGGATTCGAGGCGCTGCGCACCCAGTTGCAGGACGCCGCCGCGACCTTCGCGGACGGCCCCGACGCCCTGGAGAGCATCCTCCTCGGCATCGTCGACGACGTGGACCGCGCGGTGCGCGAGCCGCTGGAGATCTTCCCGGTCTGCCACCACTCGCCCGCGTCCGCGCTCGCCATGGCCCGCCGGCTGCGCGAGAAGCAGCCCAAGGTGGTCTATCTGGAGCTGTGCGAGGACATGGCACCGCTCCTGCCCGAACTGCGCAACTGCACCCTGCCCGTGGCCGTCCAGGCGTTCGCGGCGGAGATCGACGGCTTCCCCGCCGACTGGGCCCCGCTGTCGGTGGTCGCCCCCCTCACGGAGGCCTCCGCCGAATACCAGGCCATCGCCTACGCGCTCGACACCCCGGGCGTCGAGCTGGTCCTGGTCGACCGCTCCTCGGACCACGTCTACCAGTGGGACGCGCGGTCCGAGCCCACCGGTGACACCGCCCCGCCGACCGACGAGCCCACGGCGGCCGGGGAGGGGGAGGCCAGGACCGAGGAGGCGGCGCTGCACGGGGACGCCGTGGGCGTCGAGATCGGCGACCTGCGCCCCCGCTTCGCCGAACTGGAGGAGCACCTGCTGCGCCACGGCAAGGTGCGGCACTGGTCGGAGTGGTGGCACCAGTACGTGGAACTGCCGCTCGGCGACGGAGACCACGACACCTACCGCCAGGTCATGCTGCTGATCGGCAGCCTGTTCCGGCATCTGGCCCCCGGCGACCCCCACCGGGTGCGGGTCGACGAGGACCGCGAACGCCATATGTGGAAGCGGATGCGGGACCATCTGGCGGCGACCGGGACCGACCCCGCCGACTGCCTCTACGTCTGCGGCGCCTTCCACGCGGCGAGCCGCGTCCCGGAGTTCGGCGTCCACGGCACCGACACCTTCGAGATCGGCCCGCGCACCGCCACCACCTGGCAGCACGGCCTGATCCCGTCCAGCCACGCGGCCATCGAGACGCAGTTCGGTCTCGCCCCCGGCTCGGTGTCGATCGCCGCGTCCCTCTGGGCAAAGAACGTCAAGCGCACCCGCGTCAAGCCGTTCCGGCTGGCCGGCCAGGCGGGTGCGAAGGCCGCGAAGTCCGCGAAGTCCGCGAAGGCGACCGCCCTCCCGGCCCCGGAGCCGGAGGCGCCCGCGACCGACCGGCTCTCCGGCTTCCTCGCCCAGGCGCCGGTCCCGGACCGACTGGACGAGGCCGAACTGCTCGGCTGGTGCGTGGAGATCGTGCGCGCCGCCCGGCGCAACGGCTATCTCGCTTCCACGGCCGACGCCATCGCGGTGTTCGAGACGTCGATCCTGCTGGCCGGGATGCGCGACCGGGCCCGGCCGACGCCGTACGACTTCCAGGACGCGGCCGTCACCTGCATCGAGAAGGACACCGTGCCCGGCCGGCGCGATGTGCGCCGCCTCGTGGAGATCATGATGGGCGGCGACCGGATCGGCCGGGTCGGCTACGACGCCCTGCCGCCGCTCGCCCGTGACGTCCACGACCGGCTGGCCGTCCTCGGCCTCCGCCTCGAACAGCGCGGGGTCCGCCGGGCGCTCCTGGACCTCGCCTCCCGTCCGGAGCTGGAGCCGTGCTCCGACGTCCTGTGGATGCTGCGCCGGCTGATGCCGCCGGGCGCCGCCCGGCCCATCATGGGCGAACGGCGCCTGGGGGAGCGCTCGATCCAGGAGTCCTGGGACCTCGCCCTCGGCACCCATCAGCGTGCGCTGATCGAGCTGGGCTACGAGGGCGTCAGCATCGAGCAGGTCCTGGAACAGCGGCTGCGCCGCATCGCGTACGCGCCACAGAGCACGACGGCCACCGTTCTGGAGGCGGTCGAGGACGCGATCCTCTACCTGCGCAGCCGGCGGCTGGCCGACGAGCTGGGCACCCGGGCCCTGGAGGTGCTGGCGGCCGAGCGGACGGTCGACGGGGCACCGGACGTGCTGCGCAGGATCCGCCGGCTGCTGGCGTACTACCGGACGGCCGAGCCCGTCCTGCCCGCGTGGATCGAGGCCTTCGTCAAGACCGGCTACGCGCACTACTGCACCCTGCTGCCCACCGCGTGCGCCGACGAGGACGCCACCGTGGGACAGGTCGCGGCCATGCTCGGCTTCCTGTTCAGCATGGAGGGCCTGGCGCTCTCGCTGGGCTGCGACCGCGCCCAGCTCCGGCTGGCGCTGGCCCAGTCGCACCCGAAGGACCCCGCGAGGACGGCCCTGCTGTGGGCCGCGCAGGTCCAGCTGGGCCACCTCTCGCGCGAGGAGCTGCGGGCCCGGTTCGCCGGACTGCTGGACAACCCCCTGGTCGTGCCGGCCTATCCGCGCTACCTGAGCGGTCTGGTGCATGCCCTGGAGCCGGTGCCCGCGCTCTGCGACCTCGTCGTGGAAGCGGTGTCCCAGGCCTTCGGCCGGCTGCCCGACCCCGTGCTCCTGCCGTGGCTCCCGACCCTGATCACCACCCTGCGGGCGGGCGGCGTCGACCTCGCCCCGCTGCTCATCCGCGAGGCCGGACGCACCTTCCCCGCCCGGCTGGCGGAGCTGGACGGCTGGATACCGCCGTGGCGCGTCGTGCCGGATGCCGTGTCCCCGCACGGGACGGACGCCGGCGGGGCGCCCGGCTGCGCCCTGCTCGGCAACCACCGGGAGACGTGCGACGCGGTCGCCGCGCTGCTGGGCAGCGAGGAGCCGTGGGCGACTGCCGGAACGGGGACGGCGGGCGCGGTGCTCGTCGGCAGGTATCCGCGGACCGCGTCGGCCGTGGGGGCGCTGCTGGAGGGCTGAGGAGCGGGGGACGGGAGCGGGCCGGCGGCGGGGAGGCCCGGGTCCGGTGGGCGAGGCCACCGTTCGACGCGAAAGGTAAGGTGACCCTAAGTTGCCCGTCCCGTCCTCTGGAGCCTCGCTCATGATCACGTCCGTGCCGCCGCGGGACACCCCGCGGCGACCGCCCCGAACGGCGCGACCGGAACCCCTGGAGCGGCTCGCCGAACCTGCGGGCACCCTGCCGGCCCCGGACGCCGTCGAGGAGTTCTGGGCGGCGGCGGCCGCGGGCGGAACGCCGCTCGTCGGAGCGGATCCCCTGGGCACCGGCGACCACGCCGCCGTGACCTTCCTGTGGCGCGGGGCCCCCGGGACCCGCGCCGTGCAGGTGCTGCCGAACAAACTGGGCGACCCGCGCGCACCCGAGGCCAATCTCATGGAACGGGTGCCCGGCACCGATGTCTGGCACTGGACGCTGCGGCTGCGCCGCGACTGGCAGGGCACGTACGACTTCTACGTCGACGAGGGCGACGGACCGGACCGCGGGGACCCCGGCTACTGGCCGTGGCTGCGCACCCGGCGCCGCCACGACCCGCTGAACCGGCGGTGGCTGCCCCGCCGCTGGAGCGGCGACCCGGTCTCCTTCGCCCGGCTGCCGGGTGCTCCGGACGACCGCGACTGGCAGCCGCGCCCGGACATCGCACGGGGCGAGGTCTCCGTGCACACGGTGGACTCCGCACGGCTCGGCGGCGGCCGCCGGGTCTGGACGTACCGTTCGGCGGGAACCGAGGGGGCGAGCGGCCTTCCGGTGCTCGTCCTTCTGGACGGCGAGCACTGGCAGCCGCACCTCGCCGTCGCCCGTCTGCTGGACAACCTCGTGGCGGCGGGCCGGATCCCGCCGCTCGTCGCCCTGCTGCCGGACTCCGTCGACGCGGCCACCCGCTGGGCGGACCTCACCTGCGCCCCGCACTTCGCGGCCTTCCTCGCGGACGAGTTGCTGCCCTGGGCGGCCGCGCGTCTGCCGGTCACGGCGGATCCCGCGCGTACGGTGATCGCCGGTCAGAGCCTGGGCGGACTCACCGCCGCCCACACCGCGCTGTCGGCCCCCGGCCGCTTCGGCGCCGTTCTGGCGCAGTCGGGTTCGTTCTGGTGGCCGGACGGTCCGGACGCCGAGTGGCTCACCGCCCGGATCGCCGAATCCCCCCGGCTGCCGGTCCGCTTCCGGCTCTCGTTCGGGCAGCAGGAATGGGTCGCGCTCCCCGCCGCCCGCCGCCTCCGCGACACCCTCGCGACGGCCGGCTACACCGATGCCACGTACCGGGAGTTCAACGGCGGTCACGACTATCTGTGGTGGCGTTCGGAATTGGCGGACGGGCTTGTGGAGTTGCTGGGCGGACCCACCGCCGCCCCCTGATCCACGGGGGGCAGGGGCGGCGGAGTGCCGTGCCCCGTCACCGAAGTGACGGGGCACGGGGTCAGCCGGCCATGGCCGCGCGGATGTCGTCGAGGACCGAGACGGCCGCCTGCGCGCCGCCCAGGCTCGTCCACTTGCTGCCGTCGACGACGGTCGCGTGGTGGGCGCGGACCGCCTTCAGCTGCTGGTAGGCGGGCTTGCGGGACAGCTCGTCCAGCAGGCCGCGGTCGGAAGCGGTGGAGGTGAGGGTGCCGATGAACAGCCAGTCCCCGTCGATCTCCCCGAGGTTCTCGTCGCTGATCGGCGTCGAGTGTCCCTCGCCCTTGTCGTTCTGGATGCCGGGGCGGGTGAAGCCCAGGTCCTTCAGCACGTCGCTGATGAAGACGCCCTGCTGCATGACGGCCGAGCCCTTGGCGGAGTAGCGGGCGACGGACACGCTCGCACCGGCCTCGGACCCGAGGTCCTTCGTGAGCGTGGCGGCCCGGGTCTCGTAGTCGCCGAGGAAGGTGGCCGCCTCGTTGCTCCGGCCCAGCGCCTTGCCGGTGAGCGTGAGCGCCTTCTTCCAGTCCTTGGCCCCGCCGATGGTCACGACGGTGGGGGCGACCTTGCGCAACTGCTGGAGTACCTGCTGGTCGGCGATCTGTCCGGCGAGGATGACATCGGGGTCGGCCTGGACGACCTTCTCGATGTCCGGTCCGGTGACGGCTCCCACCACGGGGATGCCCTTCGCCCGGTCGGCGAGGTAGCCGGGGGCGCCCTTCTGACCGCGGCCGGCCGTCAGCCCCACCGGCTTCACCCCGAGGGTGAGGGCCGCGTCGAGGTCCATCTCGCTGAGGACCACCACGCGTTCGGGAGCCGAGGGGACCTCGACCGAGGTGCCGGTCGCGTCGGTCACCCGGGTGCCGGCGGCCTTGCCGGCCGTATCGCCGGAACCGTCCGGGTCCGAGGAGCCGCAGGCCGTCAGGGCCAGGGCGCAGAGGCCGACGAGCGCCACGGCCGGCGAGGAGCGGAAGGGGCCACGGGAGAAGAGGGTCGAATGGGGCGCCATGGCCAGAAGTCTCCGTATGCGTTCGAGTGATGAGGGGTGGTCCGGCGGACGTGCCGCCTGACCGGGAGCGGAACCGGACCGGGCGCGGGCCGCTTCCCGGACCGGGGAATCCGTTTCCGGGCAGGGGGAGCCGCTTCCGGACAGGGGAAGCCCGGGGGGCGCCGACTACCGGTCGGTTTACTTAGGTTAGGCTAACCATATGTCGATCGTGCAAGGGGGACGGCCCGTCACCGGGGCACGCCCCACCGGGAATCCACCGGAGGACGGGCGCACGGCCCGCCGGGCGGTGACCGTCCTCGTCCTCCTGCTGCCCCTCCTCGCCCTGCTGTCCCTGCTCATCGGCACCGGATCCAGTTCGCCGGGCGCGGCCTGGCGCTACCTCACGGGCGACCCGGCGGCCCGCGCCGACGCCCAACTCCGCCTCGCCGTCGTGGACGTGCGGCTGCCGCGCACCCTGGCCGCACTCCTGGTCGGAGCATGTCTGGGCACGGCCGGCTGCCTCCTCCAGGCGGCCACCCGCAATCCGCTCGCCGAGACGGGACTCCTCGGGGTCAACTCCGGGGCCGCCTTCGCCGTCGTCCTGGGACTCACCTTCTTCGGCGCGGAGTCCACCACCGCGCTCCTGGCCTGGGCGCTGGCCGGCGGCATGGTCGCCAGCGCGGCCGTCCTGCTGTTCGCCGCCTCCGGCCGGGGCGGCGGATCACCGCTGCGCCTCGTGCTGGCCGGCTCGGCGCTCGCCGCGACCTTCCACGGGCTCACCTCGTACGTCCTGCTGGGCACCCGTTCCACGTTCGACACCTACCGCTACTGGACCATCGGTTCGCTCGCCGGGATCGAACTCTCCGACCTCCTGCCGCTGCTGCCCCTGATCGCGCTCGGTCTGCTCGTCGCGTTCGGCAGCGCCCGGCCGCTCGCCGCGCTCGGACTCGGGGACGACGGCGCCCGCTCGCTGGGCCACCACCCGGGCCGGATCCGGCTCGTCGTCGCCTCGGCCGTCTCCCTGCTGGCGGGCTGCGCGGTCGCGGTGGCCGGGCCCATCGCCTTCCTCGGACTGTTCGCGCCCTATGCCGCGCGCGCCCTGGCCGGAGCCCGGACGGTTGCCGCACTGGCCTTGTCCGCCCTGATCGCGGCCGACATCATGCTCGTCGCGGATGTGCTCGCGCGGGTCGTGATCCGGCCCTGGGAGACTCCCGTCAGCGTGCTGCTCGCCTTCGTCGGCGGCCCGCTTCTGGTGTGGATCGCCCGCTCCTCCCGCTTCTCCACCGCCGGAGCCTCGGCATGACGGACACGGCACCCGCACCGGCGGCGCGCCCCGGGGACGGAACCGTCCCGCGTGGCCGGGGCCCCGGCCACGCGGAGGTGACCCCGCCCGACAGCGTCGTCGTCCGCACCGGCACGCTCTCCTGGCTCCTGCCCCGGCGCAGCGCGCTCGCCGCCGCCCTCCTCGTCCCGCTGCTGGTCCTGCTCGTCGTGCTCGCGGTGACGGCGAGTTCGACCGGGATGAGCCTGTCGGCGACCCTCTCCGGACTGCTGGGCACCGGCGACGCGGGCACCGTGATGATCGTGCGGGAGATCCGGCTGCCCAGGATCCTCACCGGCGTGCTGGTCGGCGCCGCGCTCGGCATCGCCGGCTGCCTCACCCAGACCCTGGCCGGCAACCGCCTCGCCACCCCCGACCTCGTCGGCGTCAACGAGGGCGCCACCGCCGCCGTGGTCGCCGCCGCCGCGGGTTCCACGACGGGCATGGTCGGGCTCTGGTGGCTCGGACCCCTCGGCGCCATCGGTGCCGCGGTCCTCGTCGTGCTCTGCGCGGGCGGGGCCGGCGGCGCCGGATACCGGCTGCTGGTGGCCGGGATCGGCGTCTCCACGTTCATCGGCGCGTTCAGCGATCTGATCATGTCGAGGGAGAACGACAACACCGCGGGCGGCGTGTTCCTCTGGGCCGTCGGCAGCCTCAACGGGCGCGACGGCGACGCAGCCCTCCCGCTCGCCGTGGTCCTGCTGTTCCTCGTCCCGCCCACCCTCGCCGTCGGCCACCGCCTCCAGCTGCTGCGCTTCGGCGACGAGGTGGCCGCCTCCCTCGGGGTCGACCTGCGCCGGATGCGCACGGCGGCGCTCGCCCTCGCCGTGGTGCTGGCCGGCACCGCCGTCGGGGTCGCCGGGCCGGTCGGCTTCGTGGCGCTGGCCGCGCCCGTCCTCGCCCAGCGGGCGGTCGGCCCCACCCGGGTGCCCGTCACCGGATCGGCGCTGGCCGGCGCCGCCCTGATCGTCGCGGCCGATGCGCTCGGACGCGTCGCCGCCCCCGTCGAACTGCCCGTCGGGGTCGTCACCAGCGTCCTCGGCGGCCCCTTCCTGCTGTGGGTACTGCTGCGTCCCGACCGGGCCGCCGGAAAGGTGTGAACCGCATATGACCGCGCATCCGACCAGCGAGGGGGCGGGCCTCGACATCCGGGACCTCTCCGCCGGATACCCGGGCCGGCCCGTCGTCGAGCGGGTGAGCCTCACCGTTCCCGCCGGGCGGGTCGTCGCGATCGTCGGCCCGAACGGCTGCGGAAAGTCCACCCTGCTGCGGACCGCCGCCCGGCTCCACCGCCCCGCGTCCGGCAGCGTCCTGGTCGACGGCACGGACATCTGGGCGACGAGCCGCCGCCGCGCCGCCCACCGCGTCGCCCTGCTGCCCCAGTCGCCGCGCGCCCCCGAGGCGGTCACCGTGGCCGGACTGGTGCGCTACGGCCGCAGCCCGCACCAGGGCCTGCTGCGCCAGTGGTCCCGCGAGGACGAGCGGGCGGTGCGCGAGGCGCTGGACGCCACCGGCACCGCGGACCTGGCCGGCGAGCGGCTCGACCGGCTGTCGGGCGGCCAGCGCCAGCGCTGCTGGCTCGCGATGGTCCTGGCCCAGCAGACCCCGGTCGTCCTGCTCGACGAGCCCACCAGCGCCCTCGACCTCGGCCACGCCGTCGAGGTGCTGGAACTCGTCCGCGAGGTCGCGGCGGCCGGCCGCACCGTCGTCATGGTCCAGCACGACCTGGCGGCCGCCGCCCGCTACGCCGATCTGCTCGTCGCCATGAAGGGCGGCCGGATCGTCGCGTCCGGTGTTCCGCGCGAGACGGTCGACGACGCCCTGGTGAAGGAGGTCTACGCACTGGACGCGGACATCCTGAGCGCCCCCGGGGACGGCTCCCCGGTCGTGGTCCCGCGCGCCCGGACCGGGGCCTTCCGCACGGCGCACCCCGGCGGAGCCGCGCCACGCCTGGGCGAATAGTCCGAATCACACTAATTATCCTGATCATTCCGATCGCGCCGATTGTCAACGGGGCCGTTCCGGGTGCCCGTTCGCGGGTCACGCCCTCGATCGAGGGATCAAATCACCCATATCGGACTCAGTGGCCAGCGTCACGTTTGCCGCCCCGGACGCAAGATCGCCAATTCCGGTTCCCTGGCGCGCCAAGAAAAATGACGTCCCCGCATGTGGCCGGTGACACATATCGCGGTTCATTGATCTTGGAATTCGATAATGATCAGGAATTCCGGGCTTGTTCGGCCCGGACTTTCTCGCTTACGGTCACGGTCCATCCGGATGGAACGCCGAATCCTGCCGCCGTCCGGACACCCGACCACACACGTACGGCAGGAGCGGGGGAACCAGGTTTGCCGCCGGTCCGGAAATCCGGAACGGCTAGGGGTGAAGTCGCCTTGTGCGACCGGACATCTCCAGTCCGAACCCGACAGCTCACCTCGCAGGCGACGGAGAGGAAAAGCGCCATGCCCATCGTGGGTAAGCACCGTCGTGCCAAGTCCACCGCCCTGACCCGCGGCTTCATCGCCGTGAGCACGGGTGGAGTCGTTCTCGCACTTCCCCTGATCGCCGCCGGATCGGCCTCCGCCGCCCCCGCCAAGACCGTCGTCGCCGAAAAGGCCGCGGCCCCGACTTCCTTCGCCGGCAAGGAAATCGCCGTGCGCAAGGCCGCGCCCACGACCTATTCCGTGGTCTCCGGCGATTCGCTCTACAAGATCGCCCAGGGGCATTCCCTCAGCGGTGGCTGGGAGCGTCTGTACAAGGACAACCGGAGCGTCGTCGGATCCAACCCCGACCTCATCCACCCCGGTCTGAAGCTCGTCGTCGGCGCCACCTCCGAGGCAGCCGCGCCCAAGGCTGAGACCGGTGCCGAATTCAAGGCCGAGAAGGCCGAGAAGCCGGTGGAGAAGAAGGCGGAGGCCTCGGCCGACCGCGCCGAGAACACCGACCGCGCCGACCGCTCCGAGCGCACGACGGCCGCCCCCGTCGCCGAGGAGACCGTCGCCGCCGCGCCCGTCGCGGAGAAGACCGCCACCACGTACACCAACGACCTCGACGGCTGGATCAAGGAATCCCTCGCCGTCATGGCCGAGCACGGCATCCCCGGCAGCTACGACGGCATCTACCGCAACATCATGCGGGAGTCGACGGGCAACCCCCAGGCCATCAACAACTGGGACTCCAACGCCGTCGCCGGCACCCCGTCCAAGGGCCTGCTGCAGGTGATCCAGCCCACCTTCGACGCGTACCACGTCTCCGGCACCTCGCTGGACATCTACGACCCGGTCGCCAACATCACCGCCGCGTGCAACTACGCCGCCGCGACGTACGGCTCGATCGACAACGTCTTCGGCGCCTACTGAGCCACCGGGACACACGTCACCCGCCCGCACAGCCGGGCATGAACAGGGGTGGCAGGGAGCGGACCCGCTCCTTGCCACCCCTGTCCGCATGTGCCGTACAACCCTTGTGCCGCACCGGCCGTCGAACACGGCGCCAGGAGGGTGACGGGCCCTTCCCGGCCACCCCCCTTCGGACTCCGCCCGGTCGCCTTCGAGCCGAGGAGCCGCTCGTGCGCACCCACCGTCCCGCCGCCGTCGTCGCGGCCTCGTTCCTCCTGCTGTCCGGGGCCGCCGTCGCCGCGCCCCCGGCCCACGCCGGCCCCTCCGCCGGCCTCCGCGCGGGCGACCGCGCCACGGACTTCAACGGCGACGGTTACGAGGACGTCCTCATCGGCGCCCCCGGCGGCACGGCCGGCGGCCGCACCGGCGCCGGTTACGTCACCGTGCAGTACGGCGGCCCCGACGGCATCGGCACGGTCCGGGGCGCCGTCCTCGACCAGAACACCCCCGGCGTCCCCGGCGCCGCCGAGACCGGCGACGGTTTCGGCCGGGCCCTGGCCACCGGGGACCTCGACAGCGACGGGTACGCCGACGCGGTCGTGGGCGTGCCCGGCGAGGACATCGAGCCACTGGCCGACGCCGGTGGTGCCGTCGTCCTCTGGGGATCGCCCACCGGCCTCTCCGGTACGGACAGCGCCTGGTTGCAGGCCCAGGCACCCGCTGCCGGGGCCGCCTTCGGCAGCGCTCTCGCCGCGGCCCGTTTCAGCCCCGACATCCCCGGCGACCAGCTCGCCGTCATCGACCGCGCCGACCTCACCCTGTTCCAGTACGACGAGCGGACCCGTACGGCGCCCGCCACCCGCACCGACCGTGTCCCCGGCACCCCCGGGCACGAAATCGCGCCCCGGGCCCTGACCACCGGGGACTACGACGGCAACGGCCTCGCCGACCTCGTCGTGTCCGGCGTCACCACGGGCACCGAACCGGGGCACGGCCGCTCCGCCGTCCTGCTCGGCGAGGTCCAGGGACTGCGCTTCGACCACGACCTGCGCGGCGGCCCCGCCGTCGCCTCCGGCGACCTCGACCACGACGGCTACGACGACCTCGTCACCGGGGAGCCGCACAGCCCCGACGACGGCGGCGCCACCACGACCGGCGGGGTCGTCGGCGTGTACCACGGCAGCGCCGGGGACGGCCCGGTCGGCGCCGGCGGTCCCGGCACCCCGCCCGTGTGGTGGACCCAGGACACCCCCGGCGTCCCCGGCGGAGCGGAGGCGGGCGACGGCTGGGGCGCCGACCTCTCCGTCGCGGACACCGACGGGGACGGCTTCGCCGACGTGGCGATCGGGGCGCCCGGCGAGGACATCGGCACGGTCGCCGACGCGGGCGCCGTCTGGCTGCTGCGCGGCTCGGCCCAGGGGCTGACCGCCATCGGCGCCGCCTCCTGGGACCAGGACGCGCCCGGCATCCCGGGCGCCGCGGAACGGGGCGACCGCTGGGGCGGCCAGGTCCGGCTGTCCGACGACGACGGCGACGGACGGGCCGCCCTGCTCGCCGCCGCACCGGGGGAGAACGCGGGCGACGGCATCGTCTGGATCCTGCCGGCCGGCCCCGGCGGCGTGACGGCCACCGGCTCCCGCACCTTCGACGCGGGCACCTTCGGGGGCGCGGAGAAGGGCGCCGGGTACGGCGGAGCCATCGACGAGTAGCAGCGCCCGGGAGAGCGGACCGGGCGGCTCCGGAAGGCCGCCCGGCACCCGCTGAATCCGGTGCGCGACGGCACTATGAACCTTTCATCCCGCGCGCTACCCTCCGCCGCATGATTCCCACGGTGGTGTGGGGCACCGGCAACGTCGGCCGCGCGGCCATCCGCGCCGTCGACGCGCATCCGGCCCTGAAGCTCGCCCATGTCCTCGTCCACGACCCCGCCAAGAGGGGCCGCGACGCCGGCCGGCTGGCCGGTCTCGACCGCGATCTCGGCGTCACGGCGACCGACGACATCGACGCGGTGCTCGCCACCGCCCCCCGGGCCGTCGTCTACGCGGCCTCCGGCGACATCCGCCCCGACGAGGCCCTGGCCGACATCACCCGGGCCGTCGCCGGCGGCTCCGTCGTCGTCACCCCCGCCCTCTACGCCCTCTACGACCAGCGCGGCGCCCCGCCCGAACTGCGCGAACCGGTGCTCGCCGCCGTCGCCGGCGGGGGCGGCTCCCTCTTCGTCTCCGGCGTCGATCCCGGCTGGGGCAACGACGTACTGCCCCTGCTGATCAGCGGGCTCGGCACCACCGTGGACGCCATCCGCTGCCAGGAGATCTTCGACTACTCCACGTACGACCAGCCCGACTCCGTACGCGACCTCATCGGCATGGGACACCCCATGGAGTACGAGCCGCTGATGCTCGCCCCCTCCGTCCCGACCATGGTGTGGGGCGGTCAGATACGCCTGATGGCACGGGCGCTCGGCGTCGAACTCGACGACATCCGCGAGACGATGGCCCGCAGAGCCCTGGAGACGACCGTCACCACCCGCACCATGGGCGTGTTCGAGGCGGGCACCCAGGGCGCCGTCCGCTTCGAGGTGCAGGGCATCGTCGGGGGCGAACCCCGCATCGTCATCGAGCACATCACCCGTATCCACCCCTCCTGCGCACCCGACTGGCCGTCCCCGCCCGACGGTTCCGGCGCCCACCGGGTGATCGTCGAGGGCCGCCCCCGCATCGAGGTCACCGTCGAGGCGAGCGACGAGGGGGAGAACCGCTCGGCGGGCGGCAACGCCACCGCCGTCGGCCGGCTCGTCAACGCCATCGACTGGCTGGTGGAGGCGGAACCCGGGCTCTACGACGCACTCGACGTGCCGCTGCGCCCCGCGACCGGCCGACTGGGAAGGAAACAGCCGTGATCATCGACATCCCCGAGGGCCAGGAGCCCATCGGCTACGTCTGGGGCGACATGGTCCCCGGCATCGGCACGGCCGCCGCGAACTTCTCGCTGTCGGTGTACGAGCACACCACGCTGGGGCTGCGCGAGTTCGAGGCCGCCCGGCTGCGCATCGCGCAGATCAACGGCTGTCTGTTCTGCCTGGACTGGCGCACCGAACGCGACGGGCGAAAGGTCGAGGAGGAGTTCGCCGACGCGGTGACCGAATGGCGCACCACGGAGGCCTTCGACGAACGGACCCGCCTCGCCGCCGAGTACGCCGAGCGGTACGCGCTGGACCACCACGGTCTCGACGAGGCGTTCTGGGCGCGGATGACGGCGCGGTACAGCCAGCGCGAGATCGTGGAACTGAGCATGAGCATCGGGTCCTGGCTGGCGTTCGGCCGGCTCAACCATGTGCTCGGACTCGACGCGGTGTGCGTGCTGCCGGGCCACTGAACGGGCTGCCGGCGGACAGCCCGGTCGCGGCGCGGAACCGTGGGGGAGGGCCGGTCACCGCGGGGCGGGGGCCGGTTCGCGTCCCGGTCCGGCGGTCACAGATCGGTGGCGATGATCTTCTCGATGTTCCGTTCGGCGAGCGCCGTGATGGTGACGAACGGGTTGACGCTGGTGTTGCCCGGGATCAGCGCGCCGTCGATGACGTACAGCCCCGGATGGCCGTGCAGACGGCCGTAGTTGTCGGTGGCCTCGCCGAGGACGGCGCCGCCGAGCGGATGGTACGTGAGGTGGTCGCCCCAGATCTTGTAGACGCCGAAGAGATCGGTGCGGTAGATCGTCCCCTCCTTGGAGTTGATCCTGTCGAAGATCGTCTTCGCCATGTCGATGGACGGCTGCTTCCACGCGGTCTGCCAGTCGAGGTCGACCCGGCCCGCCGCGGCGTTCCAGGTGAACCGTGCGCGGTGCGGGTTTTTGGTGATGGACAGATAGAACGAGGCGAAGGTCTCGATCCCGGTCGGCAGGGGCGCCACCTCGGCGAACGCGCCCCCGGCCGCCCAGTTGTCGATCCCGCCGCACGGGATGCTGGCCTGGACCGAACCGGTCGGGTCCCATAGGTGGTTGGCCCGCCCGCACATGACGTTCCCGTTGTCGCCCCAGCCCGCTCCGACCGCGTCGTTCAGACCGGGCAGCAGCCCGGTCGCCCTGAACCGGGTCAGCAGTTTGCTGGTGCCGACACTGCCCGCCGCGAAGAACACCTTGCCCGCCGTGACGGTCTTGGTGCCCGCGACGCTTCCGTCGGTGCGCAGTTCGTCGATGACGACGGTGTAGCCGCCGCCCGGCGCGGGGGCGACCGAGGTCACCTGGTGCAGCGGTGAGACGGTCACCCGGCCCGTCGCCGCGGCCTGCGCCAGATAGGTCTTCTGGAGCGACTTCTTGCCGTAGTTGTTGCCGTACAGGATCTCTCCGGCCAGCGCCGACTTCGGGACCGTGCCGGCCGCCTCTTGCTCCATGTAGTCCCAGTCGTACACATCGGGCACGAAGACGAAGGGGAAACCGGAGCGTTGGGCGTGCTTGCGGCCGACCCGGGCGTACTTGTAGCAGTCGGCCGTCTCGAACCACGCCGGGTCGACGGTGGAGACGCCGAGACCGGCGTTGGCACGCGGGTAGTACGTCGCGTACATCTCGTCGGCGTTCACCGTGGGCAGGATGGCGCCGAAGTTCTCCCGTTTGGGGGTGACGGCCATGCCGCCGTTTACCAGTGAGCCGCCGCCGACGCCGCGCCCCTGGTACACCGTGATCCCGCTGAACTCCTCGGCGTCCAGAATCCCGGTGTAGCGCGGGATCGACCGGTCGATCGGGAAGCCGAGGAAGTTGCTGAGGGGCTGCTTGGTCCTGGTGCGCAGCCAGTACGAACGCGCGTCGGGCGAGGTGGTGTTGGCGAAGATCTTGCCGTCCGGCCCCGGGGTGTCCCAGGCCATCCCCATCTCGACCATGTGGACGTCGACCCCGGCGAGGGCCAGGCGCAGTGCGGCCACCGAGCCGCCGTAGCCGGTGCCGATCACCAGGACCGGAACCTGCTGCCCGTTGCCGATGACCGGGGCCGTACGCCCACGCGCCCGGGGGGCGGTGGCGCTCGTGGAGAGCGCCGCCGCCCCCAGAATGAAACCTGTTCTCGCGATGAATCCGCGACGGGATACTCCGCTGGACTCCTTGTCCGGTAAGCTTGCAGCCGCCATGTGACGTTCCTCACTCTCACTCGAATGGGAACGAGTTCTACTGGCGCATGCGTGAGAAGTCACTACATACCTGAGAGTAATTTCCCTGTCGCACGGGCTTCCGGACCGGTCGCGCGGGGCTCCCGGGTCAGTTGTGGCCGAACTTCCGTTCGCGCTTGTGGGAGACCTGCTCGGAGATCGCCTTCGCCGGGTCGGACGCCTGGTCGGTGGACTTCTGGTCCTTGCTCTCCGAGGGCGCGCCGTACGCGTGGCCCCCGGTGCGGGCGCCGCGGTTCTGCCGGCTCTGCTTCTTGCCCATGATCGTGCCTCCTCGACGGATCGCGGACGACGGGCACCCTTCAGATTCGCACGACGGACGAACCCCCGCATGCCGGTGGGCCCCGCCCCCTCCGCCGAATAGCGCGTCGCGGCGCCCCTGGCGCATGCTGGCGGTGTGACCCGGTACGGCACGGCCCGGCGCACCGCACCGGCCGGCAGTCAGGGCCGCCCCGGCGAGAAGGACGACACCCGGGCGCCCGACGAACTGTCGCTGGTCCTCGCACAGGCCGTGGTGAACGCGATCGAGGCCGCCGGCGGACAGGCCGGAGGCGTCTATCTGCGCTCCCGGAGCCCCGGGCTCCTGCGGCTGGCCGTCCTCGCCGGACTGCCCGGCCGGCTGTTCCGCCCCTGGTGGCGGATGCATGTGAACCGCCCGTTCCCCGTTGCCGAGGCCTTCCGCTCCGGCCACGCCGTGCACCTCGCCGACACCGAGGAGGCGATGCGCCGCTTCCCGCAGCTCATGGCGGGGCTGCCGTTCCCGTTCGGCTCGCTCTACGTCCCGGTCTCGGCCGGCGGCGAGCCCGTCGGGGTCCTCGTCGTCCTGCGCGCGGCGACCCCCGGCCGCCCCGTCGGCACCGCGGACCGCCGCAGACTGCGCGGCGTCGCCGAAGGGCTCGGCTCCGCACTGGCCGGACTGCGGTCCGCGGGGACGGAGGCCACCTGGGACGACGAGCCTCTCCCGGTCCAGCTGCCCGCCGCCGGCTCGCCGCCCATGCGCATCGGCCGCTTCGACTGGGAACTCGGCAGCGGAGCCGTGGTCGCCGACGAGGAACTCTGCGCCATCCTCGGCAGCGAGCGCGACTCCTTCCCCGGCACCATCGACGCGCTCGCCGCGCGGCTTGCCCCCGAGGACGTCTACGGGCTGTGGACCCTGGCCCGCCGGGCCGAGGGCTCCCGCGGCCCGGTCGTCCGCCGGATGCGGCTGCGCGGCCCCGACGGACGCTCCCATCTGCTGGAGGTCTCGGGGCGCCGGGCGAACACCGCCCGTCCCGGCACCACCACCCATCTCACCGGCTTCCTCGTGGACCTCGGCACCGCCCCGGTCGTCCCCGAGGCCGCCGACCGGCTGCCGGCCGGCATCTTCTCGCTCGACCGTTTCGCCCGGATCACCTACGCCAACCGGCCGGCCGAGAAGATCCTCGGCATGCCCAGGTCCGCGCTGGTCGGACAGGTCCTCTGGGAGGTCGTGCCCTGGCTCGCCGACCCCGCGCACGAGGACCAGTACCGCTCCGCGATGATCTCCGACGCCCCGGTCCACTTCCTGGTGCGCCGCCCTCCGCCCGACTGGCTGACCGTCTCCCTGTACCCGGGCAACGAGGGCCTGACCGTCGTCCTCACCCCCACCGACCGGCCGGCGCACACCCCCGATTCCGTCGCCTCGCCCGGACTGGGCCTCGGCTCACCGGCCGACCGCTCCGCCGCCCTCTACCGGCCGGTCGCCCTCGCCATCGCCCTCACCGAGGCCGTCACCGCCCGCCAGGTCTCCGCCATGGTCACCGACGAACTGCTCCCCGCCTTCGGCGGCCGCCAGCTCGCCATCTACCTGCTCAAGGAGCACCACCTCTACCTGGAATGGGAGACCGGCTTCCCCGAGGGCTTCCTCGACCGGTTCGACGGCGTCGGCCTGGACGTCCGCATCCCCGGCGTCGAGACGCTGACCACCGGCCGGCCGCTCTTCTACGAGTCCATGGACCGGCTCGCCGCCGCCTACCCCGGCCTGCCCATGGACACCGACTACGGAGCGAGGGCCTTCCTGCCGCTGATCGCCTCCGGCCGGCACGTCGGCTCCTGCATCCTCGGCTTCGACCGGCCGCGCGGCTTCAGCCCGGAGGAACGTACGGTCCTCACCGCCCTCGCCGGACTGATCGCCCAGGCCCTGCAACGGGCCCAGCGGTACGACACCGAGGCCGCCCTGGCCCGCGGGCTCCAGGACGCCCTGCTGCCCCGGCGGCTCGCCGTCGTCGAAGGCGTCGAGACCGCGGGCCGCTACCTCCCCGGCACCCAGGGCATGGACGTCGGCGGCGACTGGTACGACGTCATCGAGACCGGCGGCAGGCTGGCCCTGGTCATCGGGGACGTCCAGGGCCACGGCGTCGCCGCCGCCGCGACCATGGGCCAGCTCCGCAGCGCCGTACGCGCGTTCGCGCTCAGCGGGCACGGCCCCCAGGAGGTGATGAGCGGCACCAACCGGCTGCTCATCGACCTCGACCCCGGCCAGTTCGCCAGCTGCTGCTACATCAGCCTGGACCCGGCGACCGGCGCCGCGTGCGCCGTACGGGCCGGCCATCCGCAACCCGTACTGCGCCACCCCGACGGCACCACGCAGGTCATGGACCTGCCCGGCGGCATCGTGCTCGGCGTCGACCCCGACGCGGTCTACCCGGTCACCGCACTGGACCTGGAACCCGGGGCCGTTCTCGCCCTCTACACCGACGGCATGGTCGAGGAGGCGGGCACCGACATCGACGTCGGCGTCGAACGGCTGCGCCGCATCATCGAGGGGTGCGACGGGACCTGTCTGGCCGACACGGCCGACCATGTGATCGGCCGGGCCAGACAGGAGCCGGACCGCCCCGACGACATCGCCCTGCTGCTCGCCGCCCGCCGGCCCCCGGACCTCAGCGGCGCCGCACCCCGGGCGCGGGGACGAGACGCACCGCCGTGTTGAGGACATGGTCCACGGCGTCCCGCGAGGGCCGTTCGGTGAGATTGGTGAGCAGCCGGGCCAGCGCGTCCAGGAGCCGGGGCGAGCCCATCACATAGCGGTTGAGGAGCGGCTGGAACCCCGACCGGCTGAAGACCAGGTCGGCCGCGGTGTTGCCGAGCCGGTAGTAGCGGCCCCAGCGGCGGTTCATCTCCACCGGGTAATGGTGCAGCGCCCGCTCCCGTCGCGGGCCCGCCGGCAGGGCCAGGGCCAGCGCGGCCGTCTCCGCGGCCACCTCGCCCGCCTCCAGCGCCTGGCCGATGCCCTCCCCGTTCCAGGGGGAGACCATGCCGCCCGAGTCGCCGACCAGCAGGAGCCCCCGGGTGTACAGCGGATGGCGGTTGAACCCGAGCGGCAGCGCGGCGCTGCGGACCGGCCCCTCCGCGTTCTCCTCGCGCAGCCCCCACTCCTCCGGCGTCCGCGCCAGCCAGCGGTCCAGCGTCGCACGCAGATCGGCCTTGCCGTGGCTGCGGTGGGGGAGCGCCCCCAGTCCGACGTTCACCCGGCCGTCGCCCATCGGGAAGATCCAGCCGTACCCCGGCAGATAGGCGTCCCCGCGCGGGAAACGGAGATCGGCCCAGAGCTCCAGGAACTCCTCGCGGGACCGCTCGGGGCTCCGGTAGTAGCGCCGCGCCGCCGTGGCGATCTGCCGCCGGGTGTCGCGCTCCAGCCCCATCGCCAGGGCCATCCGCGCCGAGGCGCCGTCGGCCGCGACGACGATCGGGGCGCGGTGCACGACCGGCTTTCCGGAACCGGCCACCGCGGTGACCCCGGTGATCCGGCCCGAGCCGTCGGTCACCGGCCCCGTGACCTTCACCCCGGTCCGCAGCCGGGCCCCGGCCGCCACCGCGTGCCGGGCCAGGATGTCGTCGAAGTCGTGCCGGCTGCGGGTGAGCCCGAAGTCCGGGTACGCCCCCAGCGAGGGCCAGTCGATGTGCACCTGGTGCTTCCCGGCCACCCAGCGCATCCCGCGCGAGCGGGTCCATCCGGGCGCGTCGATGTCGACGCCCATCCGGATCAGCTGATGGACCGCGCGCGGGGTGAGACCGTCCCCGCAGACCTTCTCCCTGGGGAAGTCGGACTTCTCCAGAAGCAGCACATCGACCCCCGCCGAGGCCAGATGGAACGCGGCGGACGAGCCGGCCGGGCCCGCCCCCACCACGATCACCCGGGCCTCCTCGGCGACCCCGGGGGAACCGGGCGCGGGGCCCTCGTCCGGGGCGGAACGGTCCGTGTGCGCATCGTGCATGGGAAGCCTTTCGTGGGGGACGGTGCCGGCCGGCACCGGAACGCGCCTCGGGGCCGCACGGAGTGCGGCCCCGAGGGCGACGGACGGACGCCGGCGGTCAGTACGGCAGCGGGCGCCCGGAGGGAGTGCGCAGGTCGAGTGGCGGCGGTTTGGAGGGAAGCTGCGGACGTCGGACGATCCTGATGCGGCCCACGGACACCACCTCCTGTCGGTAATCCGTCCTATGCCCTGGCCGTGAGCCGTTCACACGTCGGCGGGCAGGGGTGATCGCTTCCGAACAGGCGAAGGCCGTAAATCGTTGTTAAACCTGAAGATGTGGCTGGTACAGGTCGGTTCCGGACATGGATACACCGCTCGGCCCGGCAGCCGCATCGGCGGGAGACCGGACCCCCGGGCGGTGAAGGGGCTGGGCCCTCCCGCCCCGGGAACTCCCGTCCCGAAGCCCCCCGCCCCGGCCGGGGCGGCAGGCTCCGCGCGTTCTTCAGCGTCCGCACGGTGGCCGGCCAGGTCTTCTTCCTGATGCTGGGCATCGTGGCGATGCTCGTCGCGGCCGCCGTCGTCGCGCTCGTCGTCCAGGGCCGCCGCGACAGCATGAAGGAGGCACGCTCCCAGTCGCTGAGCGTCGCCCGGACCTTCGCCAACGCCCCCGGGGTGGCGGCCGCCCTGGACAGCCGCAACCCCTCCCTCGTGCTCCAGCCGCGCGCCGAGGCCATCCGGCGCAGCACCGGAGTGGAGTACGTCGTCGTCGCCGGGTCCAACGGCATCATCTACGCCCACCCCGACATCGCACGGATCGGGAAGACCATCATCGGCCCGTACAAACCGGCCCTGGAGGGCGAGGGCATCACCCGCACCATCAAGGCCAGCAGGGGCCTCTCCGTCAACGCCGTGGTGCCCGTGGACCGCCGCGACGGCACCCCGGCCGGACTGGTCTCGGTCGGCATCAAGGTCGAGACCGTGAACCGGCTCGCCTACCCCAGCGTCCCCTTCGCCCTGGGCGCGGCCGTGATCGCCCTCGCCCTCACGGCGGGCGGCGCCGCTCTGGTGAGCCGGCGCCTGGGACGCCAGACGCGCGGCCTGGGACCCGCCGAGATGACCCGGATGTACGAACACCACGACGCGGTGCTGCACGCCGTGCGCGAGGGCGTCCTCATCATCGACGCGGACGGCCGTCTCGTCCTCGCCAACGACGAGGCACGCCGCCTCCTGAACCTGCCCGCCGACGCCGACGGCCGGGACGTCAACGATCTGGGACTGGACCCGCGCACCGCCGCCCTGCTGGCCTCCGGGCACGGCGCCACCGACGAACTGCGCCCCGCGGGGAACCGGCTCCTCGCCGTCAACCTGCGCCGCACCGGTGAACGCGGCGGCCAGCCCGGCACGGTCGCCACCCTCCGGGACACCACCGAACTCCAGGCCGTCACCGGCCGCGCCGAAACCGTACGGGAACGGCTGCTCCTCCTCTACCGGGCCGGGGCCCGGATCGGCACCACCCTCGACGTCACCACCACCGCACAGGAACTCGCGGACGTGGCCGCGCCCGGATTCGCCGACTGCGTCACCGTCGACCTCGCCGACGCCGTGGTGCGCGGGGAGGAGCCCGAGGGGCCCTCCGGGGACGTGCTCGACATGCGGCGCACCGCCGTGCGGGGCACCGGGCCCGACCTCCCGGTCTATCCGCTCGGCCGGGTCATCGGCTTCGTGCCGACCAGTGCCGAGGGCCTCGGCACCAGCGGCGGCCACACCTGGATGGTGCCCGACCTCACCACATCGCGGCAGTGGCGCGAAGCCGACCCCGAGCAGGCCGAACGGATCCTGGCCCACGGATTCCACTCGCTGCTCTCCGTCCCGCTGCACGCGCGCGGGGTCATCCTCGGCATGGCCAACTTCTGGCGTGCCGGGACCGAGACCCCCTTCGACGACGAGGACCTCTCCTTCGCCGAGGAACTGGTGGCGCGGGCGGCGGTCAGCGTGGACAACGCCCGGCGCTACACCCGCGAGCACCAGATGGCGGTCACCCTCCAGCGGAGCCTGCTCCCCAGCGGTCTGCCCGAGCAGAACGCCCTGGACGTGGCCTACCGCTACCTCCCGGCGCAGGCGGGCGTCGGCGGGGACTGGTTCGACGTGATCCCGCTCTCCGGCGCCCGGGTCGCCCTCGTCGTCGGTGACGTCGTCGGCCACGGACTGCACGCCGCGGCCACCATGGGGCGGCTGCGCACCACGGTGCACAACTTCTCCACGCTGGACCTCCCCCCGGACGAACTCCTCGGCCACCTCGACGAACTCGTCGTGCGGATGGACCAGGACGAGGAGGACGGCGCGGGCGCGATCACCGGGGCGACCTGCCTGTACGCGATCTACGACGCGGTCTCGGGGCGCTGCGCGGTGGCTCGGGCCGGTCATCCCGGCCCCGCCCTCGTCCTGCCGGACGGCACCGTGCGCTTCCCCGACATCCCGCCCGGTCTGCCGCTCGGCATCGGCGGCATGCCCTTCCAGGCCACGGAGCTGGAGGTGCCCGAGGGCAGCCGGCTGGTGCTCTACACGGACGGGCTGGTCGAACGGCGCGACCGGGACATCGACGAGGGGCTGGAGGCGCTGCGCGCGGCCCTGGCCGGTGAGGTGCGCACGCCGGAGGAGACCTGCGACGACGTGCTGGAGGCGATGCTGCCCAGCCGGCCCGGCGACGACGTCGCCCTGCTGGTGGCGCGCACCCGCATCCTCGATCCCTCCCGCCGGGTCCAGTGGGACGTCGCCCCGGACCCCGCCGCGGTCGCCGGAGTCCGCAAGGAGGCCATCCGCTGGCTCAACGACCACGGACTCGACGAGGAGGCCTTCGTCACCGAACTGATCCTCAGCGAACTGGTCACCAACGCCATCCGCTACGGCACCGAGCCGATCACCGTGCGCCTGCTCTACGACCGCGCCCTGATCTGCGAGGTGGCCGACTGCAGCAGCACCTCGCCGCATCTGCGCTACGCGGCGACGACGGACGAGGGCGGGCGCGGACTGTTCCTGGTCGCCCAGTTCGCGGAGCGCTGGGGGACCCGTTACACCGAACGCGGCAAGGTCATCTGGTCCGAGCAGAAGCTCGGCGGATCCCCCTCGGCGCCGTTGATATGAGCGCGGGGCCCGGCAGCGGCTGCCGGGCCCCGCGTCATGCGGACGCCCCGAAGGGGTGCGGATCCCTGTGGGTCAGGGGAACGACACCACGTTGGACGGGACCGTGGAGGTGCCCGAGGTGGGGGATCCGGTGTTGTTGATGACGTGTTCGTACTGGCCCTGGCCGCCGAGGGAGACGACGAGCAGGTCGTGGAACTTCACGCCGGGCTTGACGGGTGCTTCGAAGCCGTGGTCCTGGCGGATGGTGGGGTCGACGTTGTAGTAGCAGTAGCTGCCCAGGCCCCAGCCCTCGTGCTCGTTGACGGAGTCGTCGACCTTGTAGGCGGCGAAGCCCTTGGTGCTGCCGTTCTGGACGGCGGCCTGGTTGGGGGCGTCGTAGGACTTCTCGTTCTGGAAGAAGATCGTCCTGCCCCGCTCGCCGGACCAGCGGACGTCGT